>JAACFM010000075.1 GCA_009937445.1 Gammaproteobacteria bacterium
TCGTATCAACCTGTTAAGGAGATGCGAGGGTTGGAGGAGCCACCTCCGAGCGAATGAAGATGACTCGAGAGGAATACTATGTGCCTTCCACAGGAGTGGGTGTGATGTGCTTCACAGTTCACCTCACGCAAAAGAAAAGGGCGCCATATGGCGCCCTTAGCTGAACAAGAAACAGGCATTAAGTTAAGTCAATGCCTGTAGCAAGCTATTTGGCGGCTTCTTCCCGCGCATTGACTAGGAATTTCTGAAACTTGTCTTGCTCGATGCGTTGCTTAATCGCGTCGCGAACGCTATCCAGTGATGGGGGGGCGCTTTCGCGTGAGTCTTCGCGAAGGATGACGTGCCACCCAAACTGTGTCTGAACCGGCTCCGCTGTAAATGCACCGTCTTCCATCGCAGCCACAGCATCCGAAAACGGCTCGACCATCGTCTGGACTGTAAACCAACCAAGATCACCGCCTGAAGGCCCTGACGGCCCGGTGGAGTGTTCCTTTGCAAGTTCAACGAAGTCCGCACCCCCCTGGAGTTCCTCAATTAATGCTGTTGCCGCGGCTTGAGTATCGACGAGTATGTGCCTCGCCTTGAACTCTTTGGGTGGGGCCAGCGCGACCTGTTCCTCATAGATATTGAAGATTTCCTATTAAACAGAATCGCTCTTTCCTGAAGTTCGAGTTGCGCCTTTATACGTGGGTCCTCTCCGAGTTCGACTGCTCGAGGCAGGCTCGAAATCATGTAGATATTTGTCAATTCGTCGATTGCAGCTGCCCGTTCTTCACCCGTTGCCTGGGCCGCTGGCTTCTGTATGCGAGATTCCAGCAGCAAGTCCAGTACTGCTGGGCTGAACGGTGTAGCGGCCTCTGGTTGCTGCGCAGATACCGCGCCCGTGGCGAACAGGAAGGTGGCGCTCATTGCGATCGTTAATCGTCGAGTTCCAGACACTCTGGAGTCGAAAGATGAAGTCATTTTGGGTTCCTCTGGTTAAGAATGTCGAATAATAAACGATTAGATAGCGATCTACGCTGAAAGGTCAGTTTTCTTTGCACTGGCGCGGATGCTAAGAGCATGTATGTCGGTCGTCATCAACTGTCCCAATGCGTTGTAGATCAGCCGGTGGCATTGGATACGGCTGCAGTCTCGGAAAGCCTCCGCAACGATATGCACCTCGAAATGCCCACGGCCATCTTTGGCACCAGCATGCCCGGCATGCAGATGACTTTGATCTTTTACCAGCAACTCATCGGGCGAAAATGCCGCAGACAAGAGCGCTTCAATCGTTGAGCAGCGGTTGTCAGTCATGGCAGAACGAGGTTGAACGGCTTCACCGTTACATTGCGGTACACACCTGCCGCGATATAGGGATCCTCGTTCGCCCACGCCTTCGCATCTTCCAAAGAACTGAAATCGACCACGAGCAGGCTACCTGTATACCCGGCGGGGCCGGGATCCGGTGAGTCTACTGCAGGGTGTGGTCCGGCTATCAGGAGGCGGCCCTTATCTCTGAGAGCGGTCAGTCGAGCGACATGTTCGGGTCTCGCGGCAAGCCGCTGATCCAGTGTTCCCTCATGGTCTTCGCTGATAATGGCATACCACATCACTCATGCTCCTTTTCTTCGGGCTCGTCGTCCCCAATGAGACTTGCGATCCAAAACGTCTGGGCGATCATGAATACAAAAGTGAGGGCCGTAATGCCAAAGACCTTGAATTTCACCCAGGTTTCTTGCTCAAAATTGTAAGCCACGTAGAGGTTAAGAATGCCGGCACCTACGAAAAACAAAACCCAGATGACATTCAATTTGTTCCATTGAGCCGCGCTAATTTTTTCAAGGCTGAGGCCATCTACCAGACCAAAGAACTTCTGCACGAGCGGCACGTCGGCGAAAAACTGGCTGCCAAGAAATGCGGTCGCAACCACCCAATAAAATACCGTCGGTTTCCAGTACAAGAATATCGGGTTGCGGAAATACAGGGTCAGCCCGCCGCCGATGAACAGTGCCACAGTCGACCAAAAGTACATTTTGTCGAGCTGCTTCGTTCTGACGTACTTGACAAAAACGCCGATAGGCATTGCGATCATCAGCACGATCAATGCCAGGTAGATGTCTTTGTAGAGAAATGCGCCGAAAAACAGGATTAAAGGCAAGAACTCAAGTATCAGATTCATCAAGCCCCTCGTGGGTGGGCAAAGTGGTCGCGCATAATAGCGTATTGAGGGGGTATCCGCGACGCCATTGCTACCATACAATCCGCGCGTGGCTAAGCTCATCGAAATGCACCCAACAGACCCGCAGCCGCGACGCGTCGCGATGGTGGTTCGTACCATTCAAAGTGGTGGTTTGATCGCGTACCCGACGGACTCCAGCTATGCGTTCGGCTGTCAAATCGGAGATCGAAAGGCAATCGAGCGCATCCGGCGAATTCGACGTACGGATAAAAAACACAATTTCACCCTGGTGTGCGGCGATCTTTCAGAGATTAGCCTGTACGCACGAGTTGATAATTGGGCGTATCGACTCATCAAGTCACTGACGCCCGGGCCGTATACCTTCATCTTACCGGCCACCCGAGAAGTCCCCAAGATGCTGCAAAATCCCAAGCGCAGAACTATTGGTCTGCGTGTGCCGGAGCACCCTTTGGTACATGCGATGCTGGATGCGTTGCAAGAACCAATCATGAGTTCGACGCTGACTTTGCCGGGGGACGAGATGCCTCTTACCGATCCGCTGGAAATTGAAGACCGGATCGGGAATCAAATCGAAGTCATCATCGACTGCGGCCCGGCGGGCCTGGAGCCGACGTCCGTGCTGGATTTATCAAATGGACGGATCGAAGTCTTGCGGACCGGTCGCGGCGACGTTACCCAGTTCACCTGACAACCCGGATATACGATAGAATGCGCCGATATGCGCCGGATAACACGGCGTAATCGGCCGGAACCTGCATGAAACCAGATTTAACAGTCCTGACACCTGAAGACGCACCCAAGCCCGCTCAGGACGAGAAACAATCACCTGCCCAGGGTGAAATGCCATTTGCTGTAGTGGACGGTGAACCCGTTACCACGCTGCCGCAGGATCTCTATATCCCGCCTTATGCCTTGCAGGTCTTCCTGGAGGCATTCGAAGGGCCTCTCGATCTACTGCTGTATCTGATCCGTCGTCAGAACATAGACATTCTTGATATCCCGGTTGCCGAGATCACCAAGCAATACGTTGAGTACATCGACGTCATGCAAGAATTGCAGCTCGAGTTAGCGGGTGAGTACCTGTTGATGGCGGCGATGTTGGCTGAGATCAAATCGCGAATGTTGCTGCCGCGTCCCGAGACGCAAGAAGACGATGAAGAGGACCCTCGGGCTGAGTTGGTGCGACGATTACAGGAGTACGAGCGCTACAAGAAAGCCGCAGAAGACATTAGTGACTTACCCCGTTTGGAGCGTGATGTATTTGTCGCGTCGGTCGACGCACCAGAACGGAAAGTGACGACAAAGATGCCCGACGTCTCGATGAAAGAGTTGTTGCTGGCATTCCACGATGTTCTGAAACGCGCAGAAATGTTTTCGAACTTGCGGATGCAGCGAGAGCCCCTGTCGGTGCGTCAACGCATGAGTGAAATACTGACGCGTATCAAGGCAAATGACTTCACGGGATTTGCAGACCTTTTCGACGCGGAAGAAGGGCGTATGGGCGTGGCCGTCACGTTCATAGCTATTCTTGAACTACTGAGAGAGTCTGTGATTGAAGTTGTGCAGGCAGAGCAGTATGCACCCCTGCATATCCGTGCCGCCTCTTCAGTACGTTTGGTCGATGATGAGAACTGGGAGTCCGAAGAGGACTCGAATACCCTGGAAAACGAATAATGGATGAGAATGAGATCAAGTACTTTCTCGAGGCAGCTTTGCTGGCGGCGGGACGGCCTTTAAATATCGATCAGCTGAAAGACCTGTTCGACGGCCGAATGGCGCCGGAGAAAGCCGAAATTCGCAAGGCGATTGCGACGCTGAATGAGGAATATGAGGAACGCGGTATTGTGGTTTCGGAAGTCGCGTCAGGTTTTCGCATGCAGGTTAAGTCATCGATGGCAGACCGGTTGGAGAAACTCTGGGAAGAGCGTCCGCCGCGTTACTCGCGAGCGTTGTTCGAAACGCTCGCGCTGATAGCCTACCGACAACCCATTACGCGCGGTGACATAGAAGAGATCCGAGGCGTATCGGTCAGCAGTAACATCACCCGGCAATTGCTGGAGCGCGATTGGGTAAGGGTAGTGGGACACCGTGACGTGCCAGGGCGACCCGCTATGTTTGGCACAACTCGCGGCTTTCTCGACTATTTTAGCCTCAAGAAGCTTGACGATCTGCCGCCACTGGCTGATCTCTCCGATTGGGAGAGCCTCAGAGTGCAGCTGAATCTGCCTGAAGTTGAAGGGCAGGATGGCTCCGACGAGGCCGCGCTGCAGGACAGTTTCGAAGCCGCTTCGGACACTGGCGAACTGCCTGTCCTTTATCCGGAAGACGAGGAAGAGACGGCGGTGGAAAGCCTGGCAGAGGAATCGGATGCGGCAGCAGTGGACGAAGTGCTTGATGAAAAAGAACAACCTGCGGAATCATTGAACGAAGAGGAAGTCCCGGTTTCTGAATGGACCGCACCGATTGGCTGATCGCATACAAAAAGTGCTCGCTGCCGCGGGTCATGGTTCGCGACGCAAAATAGAGACCTGGATCAGGGAGGGGCGTCTGGCTATTGATGGCAGAGTGGCCGAACTGGGCGATCAGATAGAGGGCACCGAGAAGATTACTTTCGATGGTCGTCCCCTCGCGCTCACGGATGCAGCCCCGACGCACCGCCACATTATCTACAATAAGCCCGGTGATGAGATTACCAGCAGGGACGATCCGGAAGGGCGCAAGACTGTTTTCGACTCCCTGCCAAAGCTTAGAGGGGCGCGCTGGGTGGCAGTGGGACGCCTCGATTTCTCGACCACCGGGCTCCTGATATTTACGACTGATGGTTCCTTGGCAAACGGACTTATGCACCCGTCCGCAGAAATTACTCGAAAATACGCCGTGCGGGTGCACGGAAATCCGGGTCGTGGGGTGCTCGAAAAATTGCAGTCCGGCATAACATTGGATGATGGTCCCGCCAAATTCGATAGCGTTGAGTCCGAAGGTGGCGAGGGGGCAAATCGTTGGTTCAATGTTACTTTGAAAGAAGGTCGCAACCGAGAGGTTCGCCGTCTTTGGGAGGCGGTCGGATTTGAGGTCAGTCGCCTGATTCGGCTCGCGTACGGACCAATTCAACTACCCCGACAACTGCGGCGTGGAAAGCACGAGGCGCTCACTCCCGCACAGGTTCGCGCTCTGTATATTGCCGCGAAGCTACAACCGCCCGCTGAGGAAGCAAAAACGTCGAAAAAAGTTTGGGGAAATGCTAGAAAAACGTATAAAAAAGATAAGTTTAAGAAGAAACGTTAAAGTAATATCTATTGTGCATCGTAGCTTTCACCGGTTACCCCTTTGCTGTCAGGACCGAGCAGGTAAATATAGCTCGCGAGGATCTCTTCTGGTGTTTTCAGCGCATCACGGTCCTCGGCTGGAAATGCAGCGAGACGCATTTTTGTCCGCGTTGCGCCCGGGTTGATGCAGTTTGACCGCAAAGCCGAATTTCGATGCTCGTCAGCGAGAACCTGCGACAGGCTTTCAGTTGCAAACTTCGACGCCGAATAGGCTCCCCAATAGGCTCTTCCGACACGTCCGACGCTGCTACTGGTGAAGACAACGGAAGCATCCAGAGCTTGCTTCAGAAGTGGCAGCAAAACCTGGGTCAGTGCGAACGTGGCGGTGAAATTGATGTGCATTACCTTTTGCCAGAGAACCGCATCGTATTGCTCTATCGAATACAGCTCGCCCAAAATACTGGCGTTGTGAACCAGGCCATCAAGGCGACCAAACTCGTCCGTAATACTGGAGGCGAGCGTTGTGTAACCATCTGCGTTGGCGGACTCGAGGTCGAGAACAGCAATAGAGGGGCGCTTCGTACCGTCCATGTTCCGGATTTGGTCGTAGACCGTTTCCAGCTTCGCTGTATTTCGACCGTGCAGGATCACCTGCGCGCCGAGTCGTGCTACTTCAACGGCCAATGCCCTGCCAATCCCATCGCTGGCACCCGTGATCAGAATGATCCGGTCACGGAGCAGGTCGTTGCTGTAAGTGTAGGTGCGCGGGTCTGTACTCAATTGTCATTTCCTTCAATCATTGTTCTTGGAACCGGTTCAACGGTCTCGACCTTTTCCAGTTCTTTCTTTGGGTGTACGCCGAGTTCCACGAATTTTCGGGCACCGGGCAGGACGTTGCGTTCCAACGAACCCACAGCCTTGTTGTAGTTCTCGACGCTACTCGCAAGCTGTCGGCCTACCTTGTTCATGTGGGTAACGAATGTCGCCAGACGCGAGTACAGATCTTCCGCCAGTATTCGAATTTCCTTCGCATTGTCTGCCAGAGAAAGTTGCCGCCAGCCGTAAGCAACGGCCTTCAACAGGGCCACGAAACTCGTTGGTGTGGCGAGAATAATCTGCTGTGACAACGCAAATTCAATAAGGTCAGGCTCTTCGTTGAGCGCCGCGCTGAGGAATTGATCGCCCGGTATGAACAAAATGACAAACTCGGGACTTTCCTCGAACTGGTTCCAGTAGGACTTGGACGCCAGCATCCGGATATGGGTCCTGACGTTTTTCGCGTGCCGCTCCAGACCCAGTTGGCGCTGTGCATCATCTGGCGCTTCCGCGGCGGTCAGGTAAGCGTCCAATGGCGTTTTGACGTCGACCACCAGCTCTCTGTGATCGGGCATGCGCACGATCATATCAGGGCGAATAATCTTGCCGTCAGTTTCCGTGTGGGCCTGCTCAATGAAGTCACAATGCTCAACCATGCCCGCAAGTTCCACCAGTCGGCGCAGCGTGATTTCTCCCCAGCGACCCCGAACTTCAGGACGACGCAGCGCGTTGACAAGGTTCTGCGTTTCCTGCCGCAGCGATTTTTGACTGAGTTGCATTTCTTCAAGTTGATTCTTGATACCGCCGTAGGCCTCACTGCGCGATTTCTCCAGTTCGGCAATCTGCTTCTGCGACGCTTCGAGCGCATCACGGATGGGTTTGACCAGCGCCTCGACCGCTGTCTCCCGTTCGCTCAGTTCTCGTTTCGCTTTTTCCTGCTGGGTTCCGAGATTCTGTTCGGCGAGCTTGAGGAATGTATCGCTGTTTGCCTGCAATGACCGGTTTGACAGATCAGCAAAGGCCTCGGTCAGTCTGGCGTTCGCCAGCTCAAACGCTGCCTCGCGTTCTTCTATCATGCGTTGCTGACGACTTCGACCCACCAGCCAGGTCAGCAAGATACCCAGGAGCAGGCCGATAGCGGCGGCCGGTAGAGCAACCGTCAGGTAGACAGGGTCATACGAAAAGGAATTCATCAGGCCTCAAGATTAACCGCTTTGAGGACGATTTGTGCCAGTTCTTCGGCGGTGGTCGCGATGACATCAGCGTCCCATTCGCGAGGATCGTCGTCGGCGGTTATGTAGCCGTAGCCGGCCGCAATGGTGGCCATTCCTGCGCGCTGTCCGGCTTCGATGTCTCGCTCCGCATCGCCAATATAGATCGATTTTTCCGGGTCTACACCAACAAAGTCGCAAGCGAGTAATAGGGGTGCCGGATCCGGCTTCCTTACGGCAAGCGTATCACCGCTTACCATGCAGGCAGAACGATCGGCCAGTTCCAGGGCGATCAGTAATGGCACGGTTAATTGCTCTGGCTTGTTCGTAACCACACCCCAGGGGCAGCCCATGTCGTCGAGTTGGTCAAGTAATTCAGACAGGCCCGCGAAGACCCTCGACTCGTCACAGATGGTCTCGGCGTAGCGTTCGAGAAACTGCAGGTGCAACTCATCGCCGTACTCTATCTCGAGTTCCGGAAAGCCGAGTGTTAGCAGTCCGATTGCTCCGTTGGAAACGTATGAACGTCCGAGTTCATAGGGGACAGGGTCAATACCGTACTCGCGCTGCAAGTAATGTAATACAGCGACCATGTCTGGAGCGGTATCAACCAGCGTACCGTCAAGATCGAATAAGACGGCGTTGTATTCGGCGCCGTTGAGCTCAGTCACGTTGAAAATACATCAGGTAATTAACGTCCAGGTTTCTGCCGAGTGAATACTCTTTATTGAACGGGTTGTAGTGCATTCCAATGCTGTCCTTTAAAGAAAGCCCCGCATGGCGAGCCCAGGATTCAAGTTCCGAAGGGCGAATGAATTTTTCATATTCGTGGGTGCCGGCTGGCAGTAGTTTGAGAATATATTCGGCTCCAACGATGGCAAATGCGAACGACTTCGGGTTGCGGTTGATCGTAGAAAAGAACACGTGGCCGCCGGGCTTGAGCAATTCCGCACAGGATTTGACCACCTGCGACGGATCTGGAACGTGCTCCAGCATTTCAAGGCAAGTCACAACGTCGAATGACTCCGCATCTTCTGCGGCCAGTTCTTCTGCGGTTGCCTGCCGGTAAGTGACCTTCGCCTCGGACTCATGCTGATGCAGTCGCGCGACTGCGAGCGGGCCCTCGGCCATGTCAATGCCAGTCACAGTAGCACCTGCTGTTGCCATGGACTCAGCAAGAATGCCACCGCCGCACCCGATGTCGACAACCGTGGTGCCAGATAACGGTACATGTTGACGTATCCAGTCAAGGCGCAATGGATTGATCTCGTGAAGGGCTCGAAATTCACCGTTGGGGTCCCACCAGCGAGAAGCCAGCGCATCAAACTTCGCTACCTCTGCCGGATCGACGTTGTCTCTACTCATGATCATTAGGATTACTACCTGTGATTAGCCGATCGAAGCGGCAAAGCGATCACGCCACTCGTTGCTTCGTTCCAGCAAATTGTCCGTGTCTATGTGCATCAGTCGCCCGTTATCAAGCTGGTGTCTACCCGCTATCCAGACGTCGGTGATTTGATCCGCTCTCGCTGTGTAAACCAGTTGAGAAACCGGGTCATAAACCGGCTGGCTGTGAAGCCGATTTAAATCAACGCAACTCAGATCGGCCCACTTGCCGGGCTCGATCGATCCTGTCTCAGCGGCCAGCCCTAACGCTGCGGCACCGTCGAGAGTTGCCATTCTTAGCGCCTGGGCCGCCGAAATGGCGGTGGCATCCGATGCAGAGGCTTTCGCCAAGAGCGCAGTTTTTCGCATCTCCGACAACATGTCGAGCGTATTACTGCTGGCCGCACCGTCTGTTCCGATCGATACGTTGATTCCTTGCTTGCGATACTTCGTGACCGGAGCGATACCGCTGGCCAGTTTGAGGTTGGAACGCGGGCAGTGCGCGACGTTGACGCCGGATTTGGCAAAGACTTCTATTTCGTTGTCGCTCATATGCACGCAATGAACCGCGAGCAGGGAGGCGTTGACTATGCCAAGTTCATGCAGACGGTCAAAAGGTCGTTTCCCCGTCCTTTTAATGGCCGTGTCGATCTCGGACTGCGTTTCGTGCAGGTGTATCTGGATTCTGACGTCGAGTTGATCGGCCATCACTCTCAGGTCAATGAATGACTTGTCAGAAAGCGCGAAGCTTGAATGGGGCGCGAAGCAGGTCGAAATCAATGGATGGTCAATGTAGGGGTCGTGAACAAGGTCGGTCGCTTTGCTCATGTATTCGGACGCATCGTTTGCCCACGCCGTCGGGAACTCGATGATTGGTGTTCCAACCATTGCCCGGATTTGCAGGTCTACGGCGGTCGCAGCGACGATTTCAGGAAAGAAGTACTGATCGCTGAAGCAGGTTGTACCCCCGGTGATCATCTCCGCTATGGCCAGTTCAGTGCCGTCACGGACCATTTCCGCGCTGACCCAGCGTTTTTCAACGGGCCAGATACCTTTTTCCAGCCAGACTTCCAGCGGCATATCGTCGGCCAGGCCTCGCATCAATGTCATTGCACTGTGTGTGTGTGTATTGACGAAGCCGGGAATCAGGACGTGATGGGGTTTTTCGATCGTCACGCTTGGCTGGTATTTTTCGTGGGCATCGGCCAGCGGCAGAACGTCAGTTATACGCCCATCGTTCACTATCACGGCATGTTCGGTCAGGACCACGTTTGCCGGTTCAACTGGGACGCACCACCGGGGTGCAATCAAGGTATCGCAATGCTGCATAGTCGGGGGAGTATACGCGTCATGTTGGTCAGTACCAGTGGCGTTTTAAATACTGCTGAAGGGGGCTAAAACACTGCTGTTTCGGCCTCTCATATGGTATTATTCCAAGCCTTACCCGGCCACTGTATTGGGGCCGATCGACGACCACCACTAACTCACATTTTGTTAGCCGTATTTCCAGCAAAAAATGCTCAATTAAACCCCTTCCGCGGATGGGGTTTGTGCTGGGATTACGACCAGGAAAAGTAGGAATCTATGGCTGAAGTTGCTCAGGAATTGCTGTCTATTAGTCTCGAAGAGGAGATGCAGCAGTCCTATCTGGACTATGCGATGAGCGTGATTGTCGGGCGAGCGCTGCCGGACGTCCGCGATGGCCTGAAACCCGTACATCGACGGGTTCTTCACGCGATGCGTGAACTCAATAATGATTTCAATAAACCCTATAAGAAATCAGCCCGAGTTGTCGGTGACGTCATCGGTAAATATCACCCGCACGGTGATTCCGCGGTCTATGACACCATCGTCCGTATGGCGCAGCCATTTTCGATGCGCTACATGCTGGTTGACGGGCAGGGTAACTTTGGTTCTGTCGACGGTGACTCACCGGCGGCCATGCGATACACCGAAGTGCGCATGGCGAAAATCGCGCATGAATTGATCGCGGACATCGAAAAAGAAACGGTCGATTTCGTTGAAAACTACGATGGCTCGGAAAGTGAGCCATCGGTCATGCCAACACGAATCCCGAACCTCCTTGTTAATGGCTCGTCCGGTATCGCAGTGGGAATGGCGACCAATATCGCGCCGCATAATCTCACCGAGGTCATCAATGCCTGTATGGCGATGATCGAAGATCCGGCCATCGATGTTCCAGGCTTGATGGAGCATATCCCGGGACCGGATTTCCCTACAGCGGGCATCATCAATGGTGCTGCCGGAATCTATTCCGCTTACCGCACGGGTCGTGGTCGCGTGCATATTCGTGGCAGAACGCATATCGAAGTCATCAACTCACGCGGCAAAGAAGCGCTCATTGTTACCGAACTGCCGTATCAGGTTAACAAGGCACGCCTGATCGAGAAGATTGCTGACCTCGTGCGTGAGAAACGCATAGAGGGCATCACGGAATTACGGGACGAGTCGGACAAAGACGGCATGCGTATCGTCATTGAGCTCAAGACCGGCGAAGTGAGCGATGTCGTACTGAATAATCTGTATAAACAAACCTCACTGCAGAGCGTGTTCGGCATCAATATGGTCGCGTTGCATGACGGCCAGCCGAAACTTCTGAACCTCAAGCAAATGCTTGAGGCGTTTCTTTCCCATCGTCGTGAGGTGGTTACTCGACGTAGCATCTTCGATCTCAAAAAAGCGCGGGATCGAGCTCACGTACTGGAAGGGCAGACCGTCGCCCTGGCGAACATCGACGAGGTCATCGCCCTTATCAAAGCGTCCGCGTCACCGGCAGAAGCCAAGGTCGGCCTTATGGGTCGGGACTGGGCACCGGGAGCAGTTACCGGGATGTTGGAACGTGCCGGCGATATGGATACGCGTCCGGATGGTCTGGATACGATAGCCGGTCTTATTGACGGTAATTATCGTCTTTCCGCCGTTCAGGCTCAGGCGATTCTTGATCTCCGCCTGCATCGACTGACTGGGCTTGAACAAGATAAAATAGTTAAAGAATACAAAGAGATATTGGATAAGATTAAAGAATATTCGAGTATTCTAGCAGACCCGGATCTGTTGCTTGAAGTCATCAAGAAAGAACTAATTGAAGTTCGGGATGCCTATGGCGATGAGCGGCGTACAGAGATCGTTCAGGACCATTCGGATCTAAGCGTTGAAGACCTTATCCCTGAAGAGGAAGTGGTCGTCACTTTGTCTCACGGCGGCTATGCCAAAGCGCAACCAATCGAGGCGTATCAGGCCCAGAAACGCGGCGGTCGTGGTCGGTCAGCAACCAAAGTAAAAGACGAGGATTTTGTCGACAAGCTGTTTGTTGCCAACACCCATGACACGATTCTTTGCTTCTCGAGTCGCGGCAAGATGTATTGGCTCAAGGTTTACCAGGTCCCTCAAGCCAGTCGGGGCTCACGCGGAAAACCGATCGTTAATCTGTTGCCGCTGGAAGAGGGTGAACGAATTAATGCGGTTCTGCCAATACGGGAGTACGCGGAAGGACATTTTGTCTTTATGGCAACCTCCGGTGGCACCGTTAAGAAGACTCCGCTTAGCCAGTTCTCCCGGCCGCGCGCCAGCGGCATTATCGCGATCGATTTGCGAGGAGACGACAAACTCGTCAATGTCGAAATCACCGATGGTGAAGCAGAAGTTCTGCTCGTGGCCAGCCACGGCAAATCGATTCGCTTTAAGGAAGAGGACGTTCGACCGATGGGCCGTGGTGCCGCCGGTGTGCGAGGGATTCGTCTGCCGGACGGAGACGAGGTCATCGCGTTGTCGATTATGCATGAAGGCTTGATCCTCACGGCGACCGAAAACGGTTACGGAAAACGCACGCCGATCGAAGATTTTCCTATTCAAGGCCGCGGTGGTCAGGGCGTCATCGCTATCCAGACCTCGGAACGCAACGGTAAGACAGTCGGTGCGCTGCAGGTGGCCGATGAAGACGAAGTCATGCTGATCAGTTCAAACGGCACCTTGGTTCGAACCGGTGTCGATGACATTTCGATCATTGGGCGCAACACGCAAGGTGTTCGTCTGATTCGAGTTGAAGAAGGTCAACGACTGGTTGGACTGGCAAGAATCGAGGCTATCGAAGAAGAAGAGTGATGCACTAATCTGGTGCGCCATATGCTCGGATTGCCTGTTGATATCCTCAATTAATGTAGTGCAATTGCATCTTCAAACCGTAACAATACGCGCCTGAATTTCACACCAAGGACCCCAGCGAAATGTCTCGCGTCCATAATTTTAGTGCCGGTCCGGCGGCACTGCCGCTCGAGGTTCTCGAGCAAATAAAAAACGACCTTCTTGATTGGCAAGGGACCGGCATGTCGGTGATGGAGGTCAGTCACCGGGGCAAGGAATTCGTTGAACTGGCCGCTCGTTCCGAGGCGAATTTACGCAAATTGCTGGCTATCTCGGACGACTACAGCGTGTTATTTCCTCAGGGCGGAGCGACCATGCAGATGGCAATGGCTCCACTGAATCTTGCTGCACCGGGAGACACAGCAGACTATGTGGTGACCGGCAGTTGGGGCAAAAAAGCCGCGAGCGAAGCAGCGAAGTTCTGCAACGTGAACGTCGCGGCAGATGCGTCCGACAGGAAATTCACTTATATACCGGATGAGTCAGCCTGGTCATTGAGCGACAACGCGGCCTACCTGCACTTTACACCTAACGAGACCATCGCTGGCGTCGAATTTTCCTTTGTGCCAGGCGGTGATGCGCCGCTGGTAGCCGATATGTCCAGTAACATTTTGTCGCAGCCGATCGATGTGAGCCGGTACGGTGTTATTTACGCTGGAGCTCAGAAAAACATTGGTCCGGCAGGGATCACGCTGGTCATCGTCAAGAACGAACTCCTGGACCGGGCACGCTCGGATAATCCGCACCTGATGACGTGGAAGTCCTATGCCGACTCGGACTCCATGACCAATACGCCGCCGACATTTGCCTGGTATGTCGCTGATCTGGTTTTCGCGTGGTTAATAAAACAAGGTGGCGTTGAGGCGATGGCTGAAGTGAATGGCCGGAAAGCGAGCAAGCTGTATGCAGCGATCGATACCTCGGACTTCTATTCGAACCCGGTCGACCTGGGTTGTCGATCACGGATGAACGTACCTTTCATTTTGGCTGATGCCGGTCTTGATGCGGTTTTTCTTCAGGAGAGCCACGCGGCCGGCTTAACTAATCTGAAGGGTCATCGCTCCGTCGGCGGTATGCGCGCATCGATCTACAATGCAGTGAGTGAACAGTCTGTAGACGCACTCATTGGCTTCATGCATGAATTTGAGAAACAACACGGCTAGGTTGCCTGGCCATTAGAGATAAAAACATGTTCAAAGTACTAACACTTAATAACATAGCGGTTGAGGGCTTGCGCCGGCTGCCGAGAAGTCGATACGAAGTTGCATCAGAAATCGCCAATCCGGACGCGATTCTCTTGCGATCACAGAACATGCACAACATGGAGATTCCAGCCAGTGTGGCGGCGATTGGTCGAGCCGGCGCCGGGACAAATAACATCCCGATTGAGGCGATGAGTGCGCGCGGGGTTCCTGTTTTTAATGCGCCCGGGGCGAATGCGAACGCGGTAAAAGAGCTGACGATTGCCGGGATGCTCATGGGTGCCCGAAACCTGTGTCAGGGCAGCGAGTACGTAAATGGGCTTACCGAGACTGGTGACGCTCTTAACAAAGTTGTGGAGTCCGCCAAGAAACAGTTCGTGGGATTCGAGTTGCCCGGCAGAACGCTCGGCGTCATCGGGCTGGGAGCGATAGGCGTCGAGGTTGCTAATGCCGCATTCGCACTTGGTATGAAGGTAAAGGGTTTTGATCCCGCCATTACGGTACAGAACGCGTGGCAGCTTTCGTCGGGTGTTGACCAGGCGGAGACGCTCGATCAGCTATTCAAGGGCTCGGACTTCATCTCCATACACGTTCCCTTAATGGATGCGACGCGCAATATTGTGAATGCGGATCGACTTGCTTTATTGAACGACGGCGCTGTCCTCGTGAATTTCGCTCGCGGCGGAATTGTCGATGATGCCGCAGCAATTGCAGCGCTCGACCGTGGCAAATTGCACGCGTATGTCACTGACTTTCCGACAGCGGAATTAATAGCGCATCCGAAGGCCATTGCATTGCCACACCTGGGCGCATCGACGGTAGAGGCCGAAGATAATTGCGCAGTCATGGTGGCCGAAAACGTCAAAGACTACCTTGAGAATGGCAACATTCGTTTCTCTGTGAATTTCCCACAGGCGCGAATCCCGCGGCTGAACGGATATCGAATAACCGTGGCCAATGCGAACGTGCCGAACATGGTCGGACAGATATCTACCTGCATCGCAAACGCAGGGGTCAACATTGAGGACCTTCTAAACAAGTCAGTTGGCCAGTTTGCCTACACCATTGTTGATGTAGACAAAGAGCCTTCAAAGGAACTGCTTGAAGAAATCGGCTCGATTGCGGGTGTACTGACGTTGCGAAATCTCGGCAAGCCTGTATAACCTCAGGATTCCATTAGGTTTTCGGAACAGGTAAGGCATGGCTGGCGCGGAAAAAAACACAGAGTCTCTTGATCTCGCGGAAATTCGCAAGCGCATCAACTCCATAGACGAGCGCCTTCAGACGTTGATCAACGAGCGCGCGACGATCGCGCAGCAGGTGGGCGTTGCAAAAGGAGAGCTTGGGTCGGCGGTTGACTACTACCGGCCGGAACGAGAGGCCGAGGTGCTCAGAAAGGTTCTGGAGCGCAACGATGGTCCCATGCGCGATGAAGAGATATTGCGTTTATTTCGCGAAATCATGTCCGCGTGTCTGGCGCAACAAGAGCCGCTCAAAATCGGTTTTCTGGGTCCTGAAGGCACGTTTACCCAGACGGCGGTTTTCAAGCATTTCGGTCATTCGGTCCGCGCCTTGCCGTTTCACACGATCGACGAGGTTTTTCAGGAGGTCGAGTGCGGTGCTGCGGATTTTGGCGTTGTTCCGATCGAGAACTCGACCGAGGGCTCAGTCAACAACACGCTGGATATGTTCCTGACGTCCCCACTAAAGATTGCCGGTGAAATTGAACTGAAGATCGAGCAGCACCTGATGAGCAGGATGACAGGTCTCGAGAACATTGAACGAATATGCGCACACGAGCAGTCGCTGGCCCAATGTCGCGGCTGGCTTCGTGAGTATCTGCCGCATGTTGAGCTTATCGGGATGTCCAGCAATGCCGCTGGCGCAAGACGTGCGAGAGATGAAGACGGTACAGCGGCTATAGGTCCGGAAGTCGCGGCTGACGTCTATGAACTTAAGATCATGGTCAACAATATTGAGGATCGTCCGGACAACGCAACACGATTCCTGGTGGTCGGCCGAAAATTGCTCGCCTCCAGCGGTGAGGATAAGACCACTATTCTGGTTTCGACAAGCGATACCGCCGGCGGAGCGGGGGTGCTCCACAATTTGCTGCAGCCGCTTGCGAAACAGGGCGTCAGCATGACCCG
>JAACFM010000076.1 GCA_009937445.1 Gammaproteobacteria bacterium
TTCGTCGACGCGGCGACAATGATGCTGATCATGGCGCTAGACCGCAACCGCGGCTTTGATGTGCGGGTGCGACTCGTAATTAAGAATGTCGAAGTCTTCGAATTTGTAATCGAAAATGCTATCCGGCCTGCGACTGATGGCCAGCTGTGGCAACGGCAACGGCTCGCGACTGAGCTGTTCATCCGCTTGCTCAAGATGATTGGAGTACAAGTGGCAATCACCGCCTGTCCAGACGAAGTCGCCCACCGCCAGATCCGCTTGTTGTGCGAGCATATGAGTTAACAGCGCGTACGATGCGATGTTAAACGGCACACCGAGGAAGATGTCGCAGCTGCGTTGGTAAAGCTGGCACGAGAGCTTGCCATCGGCAACGTAAAACTGGAACAGACAGTGACACGGTGGCAATGCCATGTTCTCTATTTCCCCCACATTCCATGCGCTCAACATGATACGGCGGGAGTCAGGCGTTTCCCGGAGTTGCTGCATGATTTCAGATATCTGATCGACGGTGCGACCATCGGGGGTCGGCCATTTGCGCCATTGCACCCCGTAGACCGGCCCGAGATCACCGGTTTCATCGGCCCAGTCGTCCCAGATCGATACACCGTTCTCTTTGAGATAGCGAATATTGCTGTCGCCCATCAGGAACCAGAGCAGCTCATGAATAATGGAGCGAAGGTGCAACTTCTTGGTCGTTACGAGAGGAAATCCCTCGCTGAGATCAAATCGCATCTGGTGGCCAAAAACGCTGAGCGTCCCCGTGCCGGTGCGATCACCTTTTGCCGTGCCGTTCTCACGGACATGGCGCATGAGGTCGAGGTATTGCCGCATATCAGGCTTTGACCTCAGGCGATCGGTACGCCATCACCACGAGGATCAGGCCAATAAGAATCATTGGCGCACTCAGGATCTGGCCCATCGTCACCCAGCCAAGCGCCAGATAGTCCAGGTGGGCATCCGGTATCCGGTAGAACTCGACGAAGAATCGAAAGATGCCGTAGAACAACAGAAACATTCCCGAGACGGCAAGATAGGGACGCGGTTTGGATGAGTAGACCCAAAGAATCGCAAACAGGACGAAGCCCTCGAGCGCTGCCTCATACAGTTGTGATGCATGGACCGAGATATCGTTAACGACGAACGACCACGGCACATCCGTGGGTTTCCCCCACAGCTCACCGTTAATGAAATTGCCGATACGGCCAAAACCAAGTCCGAGCGGCACGATCGGGGCAACGAAGTCAGTCATGCGCCAGAGCGAATGCCCGAGCTTGCGACCGTAGAGCCACATCGCGGTCATCACGCCGGCCAGTCCGCCGTGAAATGACATACCGCCCTGCGTGATCTTGAACAAATACAAAGGATCGCTTGTGAGTTGATCCCAGCCGTACACAATCGCGTAACCGACCCGGCCGCCGATGATCACTCCCAGCATGCCGTAGAACAGGAGATCATCGACCTGTTCGGAGTTGACGGGCGAATCGGCACGCTTGCAGCGGCGCTTGGCCAACCACCAGGCCAGCAAGAAAGCGATGACGTACATCAATCCGTACCAGCGGACCTTGAGAGGACCGAGGGCAAAAATGATCGGATCGATCTCGGGGTATGTCAGCATGAAATCCTGCCAGTCGTCGATGTAAGACGCGTATCATAGTCAGTTTCCAGACTGCGTCATAGTCGCCGTCACCTCAGGAACCTCAAAAATGCCAAATCGCCTGTCCGGTGAATCAAGTCCGTACCTTCTGCAACACGCCGACAATCCTGTCGACTGGTATCCGTGGGGCGAGGAGGCGTTCGAAGAAGCCCGAAAAACCGGCAAACCGGTCCTGTTGTCGATCGGCTACTCAGCCTGTCACTGGTGTCATGTCATGGCCCACGAATCGTTCGAAGATCAGGCCATAGCGGACGTAATGAACCGTCTGTTCGTCAACGTTAAAGTCGATCGTGAAGAGCGACCGGACGTCGACAAGATTTACCAGACGGCACACCAGTTGCTAACTCAGCGCGGTGGCGGTTGGCCGCTCACCATGTTCCTCGATGCAGAAAATCAGCACCCGTTTTTCGGCGGCACGTATTTTCCAAACGATGCTCGACATGGAATGCCCGCGTTTCCCGATCTACTGGAAAAAGTGGCCAGCTATTTCGACGAACAACGGGATGAGGTTCGCTCACAGGGCGAGCGACTGCTGGGCGTTTTCAGGAAACTCGAGCCTGCTGCCGGTGATGAAACTCTGGTGCTTGAAGCCTCGCCACTGCAACAGGCGCGCGACACGTTTGCACAGACTTTTGATCGGGACTTCGGCGGTTTCGGGTCTGCTCCCAAGTTCCCGCATGCAACGATCATCGAACGGCTGCTGCGGCACTGGCGTGCCAGTGCCAATGAGGCTGAACCCGATCTCGACGCGCTGCTGATGGCGACGCTGACGCTCACACGCATGGCTGACGGCGGACTCTTCGATCACGTCGGCGGCGGATTCTGCCGCTACTCTGTCGATCGTTACTGGCAAATCCCGCACTTCGAGAAAATGCTCTACGACAACGGCCCGCTGCTCGCGATGTACGCGGAGGCTGCATTGGCGACCGGAGAAACGGAATTTGCTGACACAGCAAACCAGACAGCTAACTGGATGCTCGCCGACATGCAGGACGAGAACGGCGGTTTTTATTCAACGCGGGATGCGGACTCGGAAGGTGAAGAGGGACTGTATTACCTGTGGACGCCAGAACAAGTCGAGCAATTGCTTGGCGACGATTACGGTGTATTTGCCCGCCGGTTTGGCCTTGATAAAGAGCCGAATTTTGAGGGTCAATGGCACCTGACGGTTCGCGAACCAATCGCTGATGAGGATGCCCACGCCGCCATTGAGCGCTCCAGGAAGATTCTCCTCAAAGAACGTATGACGCGCATCGCTCCAGGCCGCGATGAGAAACAACTCACGTCCTGGAATGCCCTGGCCATTCGCGGGCTCGCGATTGCCGGACGATCACTGGATCGACCTGAACTGACAGCAGCCGCTATTCGCGCCGTTGATTTTATTATCAGCAATCTGATCTCAGATGGTCGTTTGCTCGCAAGTTTTAAGGACGGGAAGGCTCGCTTTCCGGCCTATCTCGACGATCACGCTTTTCTGCTCGACGCTTTGCTGGAACTGCTGCAATCGAGATGGAATACCGCGCATCTTGAATTCGCTGTGCAGTTGGCGGATTTGATGATTGAACATTTCGAAGACAGGGAAAATGGATCGTTCTTCTTTACAGCCAACGATCACGAAACCCTGATGCACCGGCCGAAATCACTGGCTGACGAGGCCGTGCCTTCGGGCAATGGTATTGCGGCATTCGCCTTGCAGCGACTTGGGTTTCTGCTCGGTGAAACACGCTATCTCGACGCGGCGGAACGAACGCTGCGCGGTGCGTGGAAAGCGATCGAGGAATACCCGCACGGTCACGTCAGCTTGCTCAAGGCGCTCGAGGAGTTTCTGAATCACCCGGAGATCATCGTCATTCGCGGCGAAGCCGGGGAAATCGCCCGCTGGCAGGATTCTGCAGCAAAGGTCTACGCACCCCGGCGCATGATCTTCGCGATCCATTCAAACGAGACCGGCCTGCCCGGCGCGTTGGCGGATCGAAAACCGTTAGACGGTGAGACCGTTGCCTACAAATGCGTGGGTACCCATTGTGACCTGCCGGTGACCACCTGGGAGGCCCTGGCAGCCGACCTCAGCGAAGCGAACAGCTGAACTAGCGCGTAGCGCGTTCTGCGGCCGTAGCAGCGTCATGAATTCGCTGCAGTGAATCTTTACGATAACGAATATCCAGGCTTTCGAGCGGCAACTCCAGTACCTGCTCGATACGTCTGCGCAACTGGCTGTAGGCCAGATCGAAAGCCGCATCCATGTCCTCTGCGCTGGCATCGGCCGGGTCCGGAATTCCCCAATGTACCGTTACCGGGGCGCCATTCCAGATCGGACATGACTCTCCGGCAGCACTGTCGCAAACCGTGATTACAATATCGATGACCGGTGCATTTGATCCAGCGAATCGATCCCAGGATTTCGATTCAAGCCCCGATGTCGAATGACCTTCCAGCTGCAATTTGGCGATAGCGCCTGGGTTCACTTCGCCTGCTGGATTACTGCCTGCACTGTAAGCGGTAACCCTGCCCCGCCCAAGTTCATTGAAAAGTACTTCCGCCAGAATGCTTCGACACGAATTGCCGGTACACAGAACCAGAATATGCACGTTCTCTACTTAACCCCCGGCGGCATCTGCAAACTTCGTCGCTGCATCGCACCGCCAAGCTCCGGCGAGACGAAAAAATCGACCGGTTTTTTCAAACGTACTTGAAAATTGTGCTTGCTACCCTTATCCGCCCTGAAACGAATACAGTCCCAGGGGATTAATGTACAAGGCGGCGCTTTCCTTGGATCGGGACCCGTATAGACCATCCAGAATCCCTCATCGTCGAGTGCCGCATCAATCTTCGTGAACTCGTACAGACCGAAAGCAACGTCTTCATCCCGGAATACAACGGATGCAGGCCTTCTCTCAGTCTCGTAGCACTCGGCCACTTTCTGCCAGATGCCGACATACTTCGTTGGCTGAAAAGTAAACGCTGCAATCGCCACGATGGCAAGAATCAGCACGACGCCGAAAGGTGATGCTAAAAAATCCATGTCAGTCTTCTTGTCACGCCCGATCCGTCTCTTGTTTCTCGTCCAGCTGCCAGTTTAGCGGCTCCAACGCGCCTCCGCGACGGTTGAAATACTCGTAAATCGGCAAGCCTGCGATAATCAAACCAATGCCGGCGATCGCGCGTCCGGGCGTCGCAACGAATGTGTTGATGAGCAAATAGATTGTCACCAGCAAAAAAAGTGACGGGACAACCGGATACCCCCAGATACGGTAGGGTCGTACCGCATCCGGGAACCGGCGTCGCAATATAAAGATTGCCAGGCCATTCATCCCGAAGAATACCCAGAGTACGAAAATGTAAATGTCCGTCAGGATATCGAACGTGCCTGATACGGCAAGCACTATCGACCACACCCCAACCGTCAAAATCGCCACCGCAGGTACTCCGCTGCCGGATATTTTCGCCAGGCCCGCGGGAAGAAGCCCGGCACGTGCGAGCGCAAATGGAACTCTCGGCCCACTCAACAATGTCGTGTGAAGCGTGCCATAAGCGGAGATCATCAGCCCAGCCGACATCAGCCCGGCAATGCCAGGGCCGAAGAAACGCGAAGCAGCTTCCATGGCAACCGATGAGGACTCGGCAACGCTCGCGACTTCGAGCGGAGTGAGCACGTAAAAGTACGCGGCGTTTATTAGCAAATAAAGCGCGATAACCGTCAAGGTTCCACCGATCAATGCGCGCGGCATCGTCCGTCCCGGATCATTAATCTCGCCGCCGAGTGCTGCAATCACCGCCCACCCGTTGTAGCCCCAGAGCGCGCCGAGCATTGCCGCTCCGAACCCACTTAAGCCAAGCTTCGCACTATCGGGAACACCTTCGCAGCTTCCAGCAGCACCGTTCAGCGAGAAATTACTCCACGACCCATCGCCAAGAATGAAAGCCCCCATACCAACAAACAGTACGAGCGCCACTTTCACTGACGTCAGGAAAGTCGCCGTCTGTCCACTGGACCGCACACTCGCGAGATTTATTGCTGTCCCTACACAGATGACCAGTACCGGTAGCAACTGAACTGCAAGCGGCGTCAACGTATTGCCCGTCAGGTCATTCAGGAAAATTACAAAAATGATCGAGACAGCAGCCGCCGATGCACCCAAAGCGATCGTCTTTGTCCACCCATACAAAAAAGCCCAACGCCGACCGAATGCCGCGCCGATGAAATGAAACTCACCGCCTGATCGTGGCATCATCGCGCCGAGCTCGGCGTATACGAGCGCGCCAGCCAGGGTCAGCAATCCGGCCACCAGCCATACGGTTAAAACCATCTCAGGGCTGCCGACGTTGCAGGTCATCACCCGCGCTTTTACAAACACACCGGTCCCGATGATATTCGCCAGTATCACAGCTGCCGCTGGTACCAACGTCAGTGCGCGAACGAGTTGCCCGTTTGCTGCGGGAGATCCGGTCAAACTGAGGTCTTCATTCTGCCGCCCGATAGCTCGAATAGTAGTGAACCAGTGCGCCCAGGTCGCCAGGTTCGAGCAACAATATTCGGTTTGCCATCGTTGGCAGCAATGCTTCGCGGTCGCCACTGAAGTAGGACTCGATGGCATACCGCAAATACTCGGAACGCTGTCCGTGCAAAGGAATACCAATCGCCCTTGCAACATTCTCGTCATCAGGCGGCACGTGACAATTAGAGCAGTGCTCCTGATGGAGCACCTCGCCTTCTGCCGCAAGGCTCGCGTCAAATTCTTCCAGTGACGGACCTCGCAGCTGGGCAGCAAAGTGCTCAGACAGCTCGACTATGTTGTCCTCTGAAAGGTCTGCCACGACCTCACACATAAGAGGCACCCTTCCGCAACTCCGAGCGCCGTCTACATAGGCGTAGATCGCCTCTTCAATATGCTCGGCGGGCATGCCGGCGATCACCGGAATCATCGAGTTGCCGTGGCCCATGCCATCGACACCATGGCATTGCTCACACGCCTCGACGATCGCCGGAGAAGCCTGTGCGGTAACAGCCAAGGTTAAGGCCACCAACATCACGGTGGCAGCCGGTAGCAAGGCTGCGCGGAGAGTTAAACAACGCATGCTGAGTCTCGTTACTTCCTGCATCAAATTTAAAACCGGAAATCGAACCCCATCATAGGCCCGTACATCGTAAAATCTTTTCTCAAATCACCATCCCGATACTCTGCCGACTTGTACTGGTATCCGAACAGGATGCGGTTCTGCTCTCGCTTGCCGACGGTATAGGCAAAGTTCGCGCGCACGATATATGTGCCTTCGGAGTCTCCAAAACTAACATCGCCGTGTGTCAGCAACTGCCAGCGGTCTGAGAAATCGAAGCGATAACGAACGCCTAGCAGCGCGTCGTAATAGTCTTCATCACTCAGCAGGTCACTCACCGGCGTACCGTTAATCAGACTGAACCCGTAGGTTTCATCAAATCCGGTGTAACGCAACCCGCCAAAAATACTCAATGGCGAGCCAAAGCCGCCCGGCCAGTACGCAGCGGCCGCGTCCAAGAATACTTGTTTACTGTCGATATCGATCGTAAACACAGTGCGCTGGTTGGAAGCTGAGGTCTTGAGATAGGTCAGATCGCCGAACGCGCTCCAGTTACCCTTGCCGGCTTCCACCTGAATCATAAATGCGGCATCCAGCGTGTCCAGCAAATCCTTGAAAGGGATATCACCTTCACCAATATTGTTGTCCCGAACCGTTAGGTCGATATTGGTCGATGCAGCCCAGACGTACGGCGTAATAGACCATTGGAAGGCATCACTATCCTGCGCGGCGGCCGTTGACAGAAGCCCGGAACCGCCAATCATGATCGACAATAAGCCGATTAGTCTTTTTCTTTGTTGCATTACAGCTCTCTCTATTACTGTCCTGTAACTGTGCGACCGTGTCGCCGTCGGTGATTCTCACGCCCCAAGTCAGCGCTAACCCGATTCACTCGTGAATCGAGTCCAGCCCCACACGCAGACGACTTGCCCATCGTTTTGCCAGTCGTCGAACTTCGCTCGTCGAGGTGACCGTATTGGACACTACCATCTGCCCGCCCGCTCGTTCAGCGCTGCGCCGGTCGATAGCACGATAGATCGTCTCACCGCTTAGCGAATCTCTTGCTTCCAGAATCAGCGTCGCTTCCCCGACAGATGAAAGATAGGTTTCGCCGCGACCAATCATATCGGGTGGCACTCGCGATACGATGTCGTGCAGGCCACCAACAATAATCAGAACGTCCGGGCCCGGGCCATCAGCCATTGTGAATTTCTCGCTTTTCTGCAACTCCTCGCGGAACGCTGTAGTTACGATTTCTTTAAGCGATTCCTTGTTCTTATCGCTAATCCAAAATTCCGACTCGCTGTTACGGCGGGCCGTTGAAGCAGACGTACTATTCTTGACGGCACGAAACTCAAATTCCGCACCGCCGGCCAGAATTTTATTGTATTGAGTGAGATCAACATCAGGATCGATCCAGGCATTGCTGAACTGCGAATGGTCAATGCGCACAAGTCCGTCAAACGTGACCTCCGCATCGGGCCCTTGCTGGATACTCGGCGCCTGAGCACAGCCGGCCAACATCAGGATTAGAACAGTAGATAACAGGGTTCTCATTGTTGTTTCCTCTCGTCTATGCGGCACAGGTTAACAGAATCAATACTCGACATAACCTGCTTCTCAACTGGCTTGCGGTCAGAATAAGCAAGACGAGGGGCAAGAACAACTTTTGGGAAGTGCTGAGTTTACGACCCAAAGTCGGTGCGTCTCCAGCCGTTGTCTTCGCGACGAATTTCGTAGGCTGACCAGTACTGATTATCCAGCTTCAGGGTAATCACTTCCGCCGTGCCATTCCAGGTAACGGTCTTCAGGCGCACCGATTCACGATGCTCAATGTCTTTAACAGCATCAATGAATGCCTGCAGATTCGGCGTTTCTATTTCGTTTACTTCGACAACTCGCCGACCGGCCCAAAGGCCATAGCGCGTTGCTGGCGATCCATAGTTGAAGTAGGCGACATAGACACCGTCAGTTGCAATACCGCGTTGTGCTGCCATCGCTCGATGTGGGTCCTGCAACAGAGCCCCCGCCCACGATACCGCACGGTCAATTCCACGACCGCTTAAAGCCGCCGTCGCAATGGTCAGCTCCTGAACCGCATCATTTCGCCAAACGCTTACGACCACCTCAGGTTTTTGTACCGCTGCTTCCAGCTCGCGGAAGGACGTCACAACATTGTCATCAATAGCGAGCACAATATCGCCGTTCTTGAGCAGTTTCGCGGCAGCGGTATCGGCCACCAGCCGGGTAATACTCAAGGCCCTGCGTCGCTCCGGATCATTTTTCTCCAATCGGGCAATCCATTCCTCGTCAACGCCCCTCTTGCGCGCTGCGAATAACGGCGCATAAACAAACTCCGCTTCCAGGGAATAAAACGGCCGTCCTTCGCGAACGGTGTTCAGGAACTGCTGAATGACTTCACTGCTGACGCCACGGTTGATCTGCGCTGCATCCTCGCCCGACTGCACATTAAAACTGGACCAGCTGGCAGAGACGCGGCCCTTTTTGTCGACCAACACGCCATCAAAATCAGTAGGTGCTGTGACGAGATTGATACCTTCGATATTCGAATCCCGGAAGCGCAAAGTTCGTGACAGCGGCAGTACCAGCGGATCGACAGACGACACCGTACTGTGCTGATGTTTTAGCTGATGATCAGACTTTATCCCGACCACCCAGACATCATCACCGGGCTTCAGCGGTGTTGTATTGAACTCTGCGTTCTTGACTGGCGTGTCGCCGATGCTCTTCGGGTCATACGACACAATTGCGAAATTATGCAGCGGATGCAATTGCTCTATCTTGCCCTCAACCTCCAGTGAGCCGGAAAACGTTATCTTCACGTCACCGATAGAGATCGGCACGGTGTTTCTGTCCACCACCACATAACCACGGTCCTTATCGACGATGAGACCCGTCCCGTAATAGTGCCTTTCGGAGACGCCCGATAAGGTATACGGCAGG
Organism: Gammaproteobacteria bacterium; assembly: GCA_009937445.1. Lineage (GTDB taxonomy): Bacteria > Pseudomonadota > Gammaproteobacteria > Steroidobacterales > Woeseiaceae > UBA1847. Next base: position 9,674 of record JAACFM010000076.1, read on the forward strand.
TCAAACGTCACAACGACTAACGATGGCGCGATGACTTTAACGCGAGGATCGTCGTATTTTTTCGGTCGGGTGCTTCCCGCCTGAGTCGGCTCAGGCGCCGGACCGTCTGCCAGAGACCGGCATGGCCAGGATCCGGTGGTGTCATCCCGGACACAGCGCTTTGCCGGGAACCAGATGCGATCCATCTCCAGCGAACGAACAACAGAATTCTGCGGATTCTCCATGTTGACGTAGCGCACGTTTGCGCGAGCTCCATCGGCGAGTTCGCCCAATGCGGCTTCAAAGTCATCCAGATCGTTCAACGGTTTGCCGTCCATTTCCACAATGACCGCACCACGCGGAATCGCGGATTTCGACAGCAGGTAGCCCGGATTGGAGACGTAGATGCCAGTCGGCTGGCGGTTGTAATGACGTGCCTGCTGGTAAGACAGCGTGTTGACGGTACCATCGCCAAATTCGAGGTATTCATCCGGTGTGATCGAGTGCAAGTCGATCACCTGGATGGTGTGGATCAGCTGTCTACCACCGCGCTCAATCTCGATCTCGACTTCCTGTCCCACATGGGTGTCGAGCACCGCTTCCAGAGGCACGAATTCCGTGATGAGCTCGCCGTTGACCCGGATAAGAATGTCACCGGGCGCAAGTTTTCCAGCCGCTGGCGAGTCCGGAATGACCTGACCGACAGTCAACATGCTGGTCTGCTCTGTATCCTTTAAACGCGCTTCTCGCTCAGACTCTGGCGTCAACCCCAGGCGCTTCAGCTCGTCGAATGGTTTGCTCTGAAACGTCGTCTGCAGCGTACCCCGCGACACGGAATCACCTGCTCGTAACTCCTGCAGCGCACGATCAATGCGATCAAGTGGCAAGAAGAAACTGCTCGCGGCCGAGTTGTTAGCGCCTGCATTCAGCGCGACAACCTCACCATCGATATTGACCACAGGTGAACCCGAAGAACCGCCGGACGTGCCGGACGCAGCCTGAAAATAGAACGTATTGAAATCGTTGTATTTGCCGCGACCGTAGACGGGCGCTTGTCGGTCAAGTCGCGCAATCGTTCCGGCCAGTATCGACAACTGCTCGCCTGCATCGTTGCCGATGACCCGAATTTCTTTACCTATACCGGCGCCGCCGGGCACCAATGGCAGTTCGGCTGGCTCGATGTACTGCAGCTCAGCGGGGTCATAGCGGAAGAAACCGAAGTCGTGAACGGGGTCTCTGTAGATCGGTATCAAGCGAACTTCTTCGTTATTTCTGAAGACTGCCTCGGCGATCACCGGGCCTGGCGTCACAACATGACGATTCGTGAGAATGATCCCGCGCTCAGCATCGACAACAAAACCCGTCGCCTGCGAAGAGGAATTCCACTCGGTATCAAATGCCCGTGTGCTGTCTACACGTATGGAAACGACGCCTGAGGATATGCGCTCGAGCGTTTCGGTCCATGCGGTGTCTTCTGCGGCCGTGGCCACCATTCCTGGGAGGAGCAGCAGCGCTGCCGCCAGATGCCTGACGTATGTCATAGTCTTCCTGATCATTTACGGGTGGATTAGCGGGCCGCATGCGCACCCGTACTAATCAAGACTGCCGGGTGGCGCAGCGGTTCCCTATTTCAACAAAATAGGGAGGTCAGTGCGACTACAAAGATCACGTTTCGTAAGCGCAATTACTCCGGGCGATAGGCCAAATCGAGCTGTCGGGCAGCTTTTACGTCATCCAGACGTCGCACTGGCATCGTGTAAGGCGCTTCCTTGAACTCGGTGCCTTCTTTCGCCGCCGTCGCCACTTCTATCATCGCCGTCACGAAATTATCCAGTGTTTCCTTGCTTTCCGTCTCCGTCGGCTCGATGAGCAGACACTCGGGCACCAACAGCGGGAAATAGGTTGTCGGCGCATGATAGTTCTTGTCGAGCAGCGCTTTCGCGACATCCATGGCGGTCAGGTTGTAGGCACGAGCCTCATGCTTCATCGTCACGATGAACTCATGGCTCGCTCGCCGGGTCGGGAACGCAAGCTCGAACCCAGCATCGCGCAAGCGCACAGCCAGGTAGTTCGCATTCAGCGTCGCGTATTCTGATACGCGCTGCATGCCATCACGGCCAAGCATGCGCATGTAGACGTAAGCGCGCAGCAGCACGCCGGAATTACCCATGAAGCCGGATAGACGGCCAATGCTCTGTGGGATGTCTTCTTCGGTGAGCCAGTCGTAAACGGTCTCCCCATCGACTTCGCTGCTGCCGACAACCGGAATCGGCATAAACGGCAACAAACGATCATTCACACCAACCGCACCGGAACCCGGACCACCGCCGCCGTGCGGGGTAGAAAACGTTTTATGGAGGTTCATGTGGATGACATCGAAGTCCATATCACCGGGGCGAACCTTGCCAAGAATTGCGTTGAGGTTCGCGCCGTCGTAGTACAGCAGGCCACCTGCGTCGTGGACCATGTCGGCGATGTCCTTGATATGCCGCTCGAACACGCCGAGCGTCGACGGGTTGGTCAGCATGATACCTGCAGTCTTCGGGCCCAGCACCTCCCGCAGCGCGTCCATATCGACATCACCATCCGGTCCCGTCGGCACTTCCTTGACGACGCAACCGCACATGGTCGCGGTTGCCGGGTTCGTTCCATGGGCGGCGTCCGGGCAGATAATTTCCGTTCGTTCGTGGTCGCCGCGTGCTTCGTGGTACGCCTTGATCATCGCCACACCAGCAAATTCGCCTTGTGCACCGGCCATAGGTGTCAATGAAACACCCTGCATGCCCGTGACGTCTTTCAGCATCTCCTGCAACTCAAACATGCACGTCAGAAAACCCTGACCGTGTGAGACAGGACCGAGCGGGTGTCGCCCTGCAAACTCAGGCAGCAGGGCCAATGCATTGCACGCTCTCGGGTTGTATTTCATCGTGCAGGAACCGAGCGGGTAAAACTGCGTGTCAATTGAGAAGTTCATCTGCGACAGGCGCGTGAAATGCCGCACGGTTTGCAGCTCCGATGCCTCGGGCAGACGCGGCTTGTCGGTGCGCAGCATCGACTCGGGGATTCCTGACGTTGCCGACTTCGCGGGGGCTTGCGCAAACGCCCGTCGTCCAGATCGTGACTTGTCAAATATCAGATTGCTATCCATCGGTTTATTCATCTATTTCAATTCCAAGCGCGCGAAATGCCGCGCGGTAGTCGGGTTCTTTTGTTATGTCTTCAATATGTTCCTGATGCACGACTGTGTTGTTTTCGTCGAGAACAACTACCGCTCGTGAAAACATACCGGCGAGTGGGCCGTCGACGATTAAAACACCGTAATTTTTGCCAAAGCCCGCGTGGCGAATTGCTGACAGCCCAACGACATTGGTCAGTCCATGCTCTTCCTGAAAACGCTTGTGTGCGAACGGCAGGTCATAGGAGACCATCAGCATGGCCAGGTCGCTAACTTCACCCGCCAGGCGATCGAATTCGATAACGGATTTCGCACATACATCGGTATCAATGCTGATAAAAATATTAAGTACTTTTCTGGCGCCCATCCAGTTCGCGAAGGACACGTTATGCAGCTCGGTATTAACGAGCGACACGTCGGGCGCATAACTCCCCACGGCCGGTAACTCACCGTGAGTGTGGTAACTCCCATTCTTGTATTGAATTCTGGCCACTTGATTTCCTGTTACGCGTTACCTGAGGCCATCACATCGGCGAACGCAGCAACGTAGGTCGATATATCGGCTTCAGTCTTCGTTTCTGTCGCACACACCAGCAATGCATCCACACCAACAATCGGCGTCAGATCAAAACCACCAAGAATGTCCCTGTCTGCCAGGGTGGTGAGCAGCGGTGCGATCGGCCTGTCGAGCTTGAGAGCGACCTCGTGGAAGAATGGCCCTTCGTACAGTCTCTCAACACCGTCTATAGCGCACAAACCGTCCGCGAGCAGCACAGTATTGGCGTGCGATGTGTTCGCGACATGCACCAGGCCGTCATATCCCAGCAGCGACATATAAATCGTCGACGCCGTGACCATCAGGCCCTGATTAGTGCAAATATTCGACGTGGCTTTCGAGCGTCGAATATGTTGTTCGCGCGCCTGCAAGGTCAACGCAAATCCAGGATTATCATCGAGGTCTGTTGTCCGACCGACAATTCGTCCTGGCATCTGGCGGACGTGTTTTTGCTTGCAGGTCATGAAACCGAAATACGGCCCACCGGAAGACATCGGTACTCCGAGCGGCTGACCTTCACCGATGGCAATATCCGCACCCTGCTCTCCCCATTGCCCGGGAGGCTGCAGTAATGCCAGTGAGGTCGGATTGACGATACTGATCAGCAAAGCACCCTGTTCATGTGCCCAATCCGTCAATCGATCGACATCATCCAGCGTGCCGACGAAAGAGGGTTGCTGAACAACGACAGCAACAGGTTCTCGGCCTTCGGGTAGCGAGTCAAAATCAATATTTCCGCTAGCCGCATCTTGTGGCAGTCGTTCGAACGTCAGACCCTGCGCTCCGGCAATGGCTGCAGCAACCTGCTCGTAGACCGGGTTCACTCCGGGCGCCAGTAAGACGCAGCCGGACTTGACACGACGATTGGTCCGCACAGCCATCAACGATGCTTCGGCCAGCGCTGAAGCGCCGTCGTACAAAGAGGCGTTGCTGACATCCAGACCGGTAAGCTCTGTGATCATCGTCTGATATTCGTAAATCGTCTGCAGCGTTCCCTGGCTCGCTTCCGCCTGGTAGGGCGTGTAGGCGCTGTAAAACTCGCCGCGAGTCGCAATGTCCCAGACAGCTGTCGGGATGTGGTGCTCGTAAGCGCCAGCACCGATAAAGCACATCGGCGAACCATCCACCTTGGCCCGTTGGCGCATCAGTCTCGAGATTTCCATCTCGCTCATTGCATGCGGCACGTGCGGCAGGTGTTCGATCATCAACTCGGGTGGAATCTCGTCAAACAGATCAGCAATCGAATCGACTCCAATCGCTTCGAGCATCTCTTTCGTGTCGTTCTTGGTATGCGGTATGAAAGGCATTAGTCGTCGAGCTCGTCGCAGAACTGTTGATAGGCATCCGGAGACATCAGTGCGCTCTCGTCAACGCCATCGGACGGTTGCATGCGAACAATCCAGCCCTCGCCGTAAGGGTCTGCGTTGATCTTCTCAGGCTCGTCAGCCAGCTCTTCGTTAACGGCCACAATGCTTCCTCCAATCGGAGCATAAACATCGGATGCCGCTTTGACAGACTCAACAACAGCCATGTCTCCGCCTTCGTCAACGTCCTGTCCGACTTCCGGCAGCTCGACGTAAACCAGATCGCCCAGTGCTTTTGCCGCGTGATCGGTAACACCGATGGACACAGTCCCATCATCTTCACGCCGCAACCATTCGTGGTCGTTGGTGTACAACAGGTCTCCAGGTAAATCACTCATTGCATTTCTCCCTAAATATCGATTCGAATTTGTCCGTTGCGAACGAACGGCGTCTTGACGATGCGCACGTTCAACAGTTTGCCTCTGACATCAACCGTCGCCCGGTCGTAGTCACCCGCCGGCACACGCGCCAGCGCAATGGATTTACCAATGGTCGGCGAAAAACCGCCGCTCGTGATCTCGCCCTCGCCAATGCCCTCGACGATAACTTTCTGGTGATTTCTAAGAACTCCACGGTCTTCCAATAACAAACCTACAAAGCGCTGTCTGTCCGTAGATTCCCGCAGCGCTTCGAGTGGCCCACGCCCGATGAAGTCTCGTTCAGCAGGTTCCCAGGCGATCGTCCAGTTGAGACCGGCCTCGAGCGGCGAGATCGTTTCGTCCATGTCGGTGCCATAGAGATTCATCGCAGCTTCCAGTCGCAACGTATCGCGGGCGCCGAGGCCACAGGGCACAACACCGGCTGCCAGCAACTGGTCCCAGACGCTATGGGCTTCGTCAGCCGGCATGCATATCTCCCAGCCATCTTCGCCTGTGTAGCCGGTCCGTGCGATAAACCAGTCGCCCGCCTGCAGGCCAAAAAACGGACGCATCTCAAGCGCCGCGTCGCGGTACTTGGCGTCTATCACCGGGGCTGCCAGCTCGCGAGCTTTTGGTCCCTGCACGGCAATCATGGCCAGCTCAGATCGCTCATCAACTCTCACGCCGAAATTCGCCGCCTGCTTCTTAATCCAGGCCAGGTCCTTGTCGCG
>JAACFM010000154.1 GCA_009937445.1 Gammaproteobacteria bacterium
ATGGGGAAGAGGTCCAGCACGTACTTTTGGTGATTTCTGCCAACAACCCGGCGACTACGAGGCGATTCGCGATATCCAGGCTAGGCGCCCGCTCTTGGCCGACCTGAGCCAGTCGCCAGGAACCTGAACGAACGACGGCTATCGGTGAATGCTGACGCTTAGTGCACAGCGATTTGAGAACTTCCAGCCGAGCGGCTGGTAAGCGTCGCATAGCCGCCGGTCGAGAAAATTCAGGTAAAATGTCGGCTGCTGACCCACAGGAGCCGTTGGCGATCGAGTGGTAGACAGCTCGTAGGCAATAACTTAACTAACATGCGATAGAGGATAACGATATGAAATTCATGGTTACGTGGCGTGTGCAAGAAGACAGGAGGCATGAAGCACTGAAGATTTTCGCAGGAATGAGCGACGAAGAGGCAGCGAGCGAATTCGGCGACCTTGATGTAGTTGGGCGCTGGCATGATCTGATCGGCCTTACCGGCGTCGCCATCGTTGCAACTGACGATCCCGATGTACTAACAGCGTGGTTGCTCAAGTGGAACGACATGGTCGATATCGAGACCGCGCCCGTTCTGGACGATCAAGAAGCAAGAAATCTTGTCCGAAAAACGATAGCCTGAATGACGAAAGGATGCCTACGAAGCGAGCCCCCGCAACCAGGAAGACAGGCCGATCTCATTCGCGGGGTCGGCCTTTTTCTTGCTTGACAAAGTGAGGCGATGTTCGCTTTGCGCCCGGAAGCGGCCGTTGCGGTAACATCGGGGCTAAGCGCCGCAAATGACCCGTTGCAGACACTTGCGCTAAGCACTATTCCGGACTGACATCGGAGGCGTGCACGGGAGGATGATCTCATCAGACAGCCTCTCACTTCGGACGGAAGAGGCTATCGCGAACTGAAGAACACGCTGTCCAATGAGAAACAGGCTTTGGCTTATTGTGTGGGGGCTCGCCAGCCTAATTTGGCTGTCGTTTCCCTTTTGGTGCGACGTTTTTGGCTATGAATACGAGTTTTCGTGTCGCGACGGGCGGGCGATGGCAGTAGGCCAACTTGGTTCGGTGCTACCGGAATGGGGCTTTACATTCAAGGCGTACACACTTTGGTTTGGCCCGCCGATTGCTGTATTGCTTCTTGTACTTGTGGTGAAGTGGATCCTTCGTGGAATTCGTTGCAACGGATGATCGGCCTCTCTTGGCCGTACTGACCCGGTCGCAGGAAGCTAATTAATCGGCTGCTTCACGTCGCATAGCCGCCGCTCGTAAGTCTTGCGGTAAGATGACGGCTTGTGACCCAACGCGGACCCACCCGTGCACGGTATGCTGCGGGCAGTCTATGTGTTTTTCCGAATTGCGGACGAGGGCCGGGCAGACGCAGACTGAGCCTATGATCAAAGAGTTTGCGCCGTCTCTGTATGTGGCCGACGGGCCTGCCGTTTCATTTTATGGTTTTCCATACCCCACCCGAATGGCGGTCGTACGTCTTTCGGACGGCACCGCTTGGGTTTGGTCGCCGGTCGCTTTGACAGACACTATCGTCGATTTCATGTCCAACTTTGACGCCGTGCGCCACATCGTATCGCCCAATAAAATCCATCACATCTTCTTGACTGAATGGCGAGAGCAATGGCCTGAAGCGCGTATTTATGCTCCGCCAGGCCTCGCGCAGAGAAAGCCCGAACTGCAATTTGACGCCGAGCTCGGCGATCAGCCCGATCCAGCGTGGGCGGCTGACATAGACCAGGTCATCTTTCACGGCTCATTCGCAATGGAGGAAGTCGTCTTCTTCCATCACGCATCGCGAACGGTGATCGTTTGCGATCTTATCCAGCGGCATCCGGAAGCAGCAATGTCAGGCTGGAAAGGCATGCTGATGCGACTTGACAGCCTGGTAGGTGACAAGGGCAGCACGCCGCGGGAGTGGCGGGCAAGCTTCCTTCGACGCAGTCAGGCGCGAGATGCACGCGAGAAAGTGCTTAGCTGGAAACCGCAGCGGTTGATAATTGCCCACGGACAATGCGCGCAAGCCGGGGCGACAGAGATAGTCGACAACGCGCTTGGCTGGATCTAGGACGTCTCCTTCTGGCCGAAAGCAGCCCCTCATTTCGACGCAATTGTGATGATTTGAATGACCGCTCTTGGTGAAAGCAGACGTTCGCTCCAGGGCAATTTGAAGTCGATCCAGTTTGGCGGGGAAATTGTAGTTCCAGCGTCCGCTTATCGCCCCAAAGCTGCCGTTAGTAGAAATTAAGCTAAACTGTCTGCTAATGACCCAAAGCGGACATTGGCAAATTGCCCCAATCAGTATTTTACATAAGCCCCATCAGGACGCTCTGCGTTTGCAATCTGGGCCAATAGCCAGCAAGGTTATTTCATGATCAAGAATTAGAATCAAAACGATCAAAGTCATGTAGGAGAAGAATCATGTCTCAAAAATTGAGCCACGGTCCCATAGCTTTCATAGCGCTCGCATCGCTTTTGGCCTTCAATAGTGTAGAAGCAGCTCCCGTAAAGTACGAGTGGTCCTCAACGAGCGGATTCCTCGCGAGTAGAAACCAGGCCCTTCTAGAGACGATTACCGGGCAAAGCGCGATCATGAGTGCGAACCCAAACTTCTGGATCACGCCGGGCAGCATGAGCGGTACGTTTACTTACGACAAGGATAACGCGGACGCACCCGTTCAATTTGGCAATTTCACAAGTTACTTCGGTGCAACCCTCGCTTCTACGGCCAGCCTATCTAATTCGATAGGAGTGATCGGGACCTGTACGGCGGACGTCGGAACTGTAACCGTCAGTGACAGCGGCGGGGGTGGAGGTGGTAACCAGGACGTGGTCAACGCTTTCTCCATCTGTGAACCACCTTACTTTGGCACTGACCCGTGGCGAGTAACCGTTAGTTCGGTGTTGTGGTTCGGCGAAGGGTTTCAGAATGACCAGAATCTGCCGATGGCGCTACCACCAGTTGGCGCCCCGCTGCCGTCCGGGAGATTCACTTTTTTCAACACGACCACCGGCGAGAATGCCACGATCCTCTCAAGCAGGATGGATTTTCGCGAGGCGGTACAACAGACGGTCGAGATTGACGTGAAGCCGGGCAGCGACCGCAACGCCTTCGGCCTAAAAAGTAAGGGGGTCATACCCGTGGCAGTTCTAGGCTCCGTCGATTTTGACGCTACTCTAGTCGATTTCTCAACGGTGACATTTGGGCCGGGCGCGGCGCCAACGGCTCACGACGGCCATGTGGAGGACGTTAATGGTGATGGCTTCGTTGATATGGTTTTCCACTTCAAAATGCAGGACACAGGAATTGCCTGTGGTGATACTGACGCCGCGCTGTCGGGTGAGACACTCGGTGGTCAATCAATCACTGGCTCGGACTCGATCAATACGGTCGGCTGTTCTGTGCCAGAGGCGGTGAACTACAACTTCACGCAAACGTTCGGAAATATTGCAGTGTCCGGCACGTTGACGTTGCCTGGGAGCGTTGCGGATTCTATAACTGTCGATGATCTGAACACTCTCGCCACGTGGGATCTGAGCTTCAGCACAATCGTGCCCGATCCGGTTTTTCCACTGGAACCGTTTTCGTTGTCCGAGAGCGACTCTAGCTGGGCAACCGAACTGATTCCGGGAACATCGCTACAGATCGATGCGACTCAAACAGAACTGGTATTTGACCTAACTACACCGTTTGCGACTAATGCTGCAGTGGTCCTGATGTCTGACGGCCCGGACTTCAGACAGTTTCGCTTCGGGCAAGGCAATCAGCCAGGATTTGTGGGAAGTCAGATAGGGATTCAGGGGATTGATATTGCAGCGGAGTTTTCCCCCTTTCCTTATGATGAGGCCCTTGCATTTCCGGCCGTATCGACTGCATTGGTTCCGTAAGTCGGCACCTTTTCCCTGCCAGTCTGAAGCCTGGCTGGAATCGATCATGTGGAGTGCAGGAAACCCTGAGTCGCCAGCAACCAGACACCAAAAGTCCCGGATACGCCGGGGCTTTTCTTTGTACAGAAACGTCCGCTTCCGGCCGATAGCAGACCCTCAAATTAGGTTGTTTTTGAGTATCTGGGTGACCGCTTTCGATGAAAGCAGACATGCACAACCACGTTCCTGGACGGCGAAATTGACTGCTCGAAATCCAGCCTCTGAACGGCCGCTTTACCCCCGGAAGCAGACATTCGGGTAATATCGGCTCTTAG
>JAACFM010000155.1 GCA_009937445.1 Gammaproteobacteria bacterium
GTATGTCCGTCCTGCCAGTAGCGCACGACCCTGTTCGATAGGGTCTGGATAAGCGGGGGGTTAGGTGTAACTACGGATTGTCGTCTGGCCTGGCTACCCTCATAGCTCCTTCAAGAGGCAGAGAGATGCGTATTCCCCTGATCGTCTTCTGTTCAATGCTGCTGAGTGCCGGCTCTCAGCAATCCTCTGCAGAGGATTGCGCACCGCCGGATGCTGTCGCCGCTTTCGAATTCGGGCAAGAGTATCTGCAGACTGGCTTCATCCGCGAGGGTGCTGGCCAGATCGAACAAGCGGTACGCATGTACCCCGATTTCATTGATGCGTGGAAAGTGCTGCATCAGATTTATTCGGGCGTGGGCCAGTTTGACGGGGCTATTCGGGCTGCCGAATCCCTCAAGCGTCTCAATCCCGGCATGGCTGAAAACTATGACTGGCAGATCAGGCACTATCGCTCGATGATGGCCACGCCAGCAGCCGCAGTGCAGGCTTTGGAGAAATGCCAGGGTCTCGAGACAGGTAGCGAGGAGGCCATTGCAGCATGCGAGGATGCCGTTCGCATCTACCCAGACTATGTGGATGCGCGCTATACCCTCGGTGTCGAGCACATCTACGCAGGTGACGAAAAGGCGGCGAAAGAACAGATTGCCGCTTTGATCTTGCTGGATCCTGATGGCGCGACCCCGAACCTTATTCACGCAATGGCCGAGATCACGCCGGACTGGTTCGATGACGCCTATCAGCAGGAACTCTCTGCGCTGTTTGCAGCGTCCAAGCCAGAAGATGCCCCGATTCCGCGGCACCAGCGCGAATATCCCCGATTCTCCGATGATGAGGTCGCAACGATCCTGGCAGCCTACAAGGAACAGATCGCGGAATTTCGATCCTTCCTGGACGGGCTTCCCGAGATCGTTCCTGAAGATTGCAGCGGGTATCCGACCGAGGAAGCCCGCGACGAGCTCAAGCAACGGTTCGAAGCGCTGTCAATTACGCATGCCTACGCCGAACGCCAGGGATGCCCGACCCACAAGATCTACATGTTTCTCAATGAAGAGCCTCGCCAGCTGGCGTTGACGGAAATAACAAAAATCGGTGCTGATGAAAATTGGAGAATTGGCCTTCGACAACACTGGGTCAGCAAGCAGTACTGCAAACCGACGTGCATCACATCTGTTGAATTCAGGGTCGACACCGAATTTTACGGAGACTCGTTCAAGTTCCAGTTTCGTACGGCACCTCTCGAGAAAGCCGCCGAGGCCTGCCAGTGCTTCGGAAACTACGGCGACAGCCCGCTGTTTAAGGAATGGTAGCGAAGCGAGTCAATCGAACCGTACGGAATCGAGTGACCGGCCCAATGCGACAATGAACTCACTAGCGAAACACGCGGATTTTCAGTATTCGGTTAGGACTATCTACTGAATGTTCGATTGATCTAAGTTTGTTGATCAACTTCAGTTTCCACCCAATACTCGTCCGTTTATGTTCTAGATATGTCGTTCTGATTCGTCATTATTCTTAGCTTATTTACACGAAATTTACACGCACGACACTTGTGGATCGCGTTCGGCCCGGTGATGGCCGCAACGCTGACATTCGGCGAGTTGACCAGCGAAAGCGGCCGGATCTGCTGACACGTCACGCCGAAAATACCCCAGCGCCGCAAGGAACTCACTCTTCCAGCACGACATCAGCATTCAACGATTGTTGCTGTTCTTCGCGGCTCAACGACGCGATAGAATTTCCTATCCTTAACCATGACCTCGGCGAACGAGCACAGCACCGCCTGCCAGGCAGCCACTAATCGGCTTTCACGTTCAAAAGCGGGTGCGCCGCTATCTCTGCCGCGAACCCGTTCAACAGCGCGGCAAGCGTTCGGTCGCCCTGGTCTTGTTGCAACATCGAAGAAAACATACGCTCCAATACTCGCTGAACAGCCTGCTGGTTTTCCTGAAGAAGCTTTCGAGCACCATCCGCCTTGACCGCCTCGATCAGTTTGTCCATTAAATCACTACCAACATCCTTTGCCTCGATACCGGTTTGGGCCGCAAATTTTTCAAGCGGCCTGGAATTGAAGACGTACAGCAAATCGAGATGCTTCCGTTCTCCATTACGCTGCTCTTCCCTGGCAAACAGCAGCATGTACTTCGCAAGCTGGTCGAGTGATGTTTTGGCATTGAATTTGAGTTCCACAGCCAGAATGGAGTCCCTCGCAAGAAAGAATCCGTCTGGCGCAGTCACTTGATTGCCGTGAAAATATTCCTGTCCGAGATCGCCGTCGTAAGCATCGTAGTTATGGCCGAACCCGGCGCTAACGAATTGACCAAACAGATCACTCACGACATCCCCAGGCAGAATCGAAAATGTCAGGTCAAAAATATGGTTAAAGGTTTCTTCCTGTCGCCGCACAAACTGCCAGTATTCCTCGCCGGACCGAGTGCGACGATAGAGGGGCCCCACAGGGTTCGTCATCTCTTTGGGAATGGAAACCGTGTCACCGTCAACTTTCCAATACTTCTTCGGAATTGACGTCAGCCCCAGGTACGAAGGCACCCAATAAAGACCGTTAACAATTTGCCAATACTTGTTAGTCCAACTCATGCTGTCCTCCACAGTCCTTTCTTTCGGGCCATCATAGTGGATTCCGAAGAGCCAGTACGACCGCCCTATATTCAGCTTGCCTCTATTGCAGGTATCTCGGTGGCGACGATATCCCGGACATGGCCCACCAGGTACCGCGCCCATGTAAGGAGCTGAATGAGCTGGGGCTGATGCTGGAAGGTCAATCCCCTATTTCTACAGCCTGTTACCCGTCAACACCTATGGAACAGCTGTAGCAACTAGGTAGCAACGAAATCGTAGCTGAAAGACCTCAAAGTGGTGTCATCTTAAGTTATTGATTTTTTTTAATAAATGGTGGCCAGGTGCGGATCAACTCGCGAAGCGAGTTAAGACGGCGAAGCCGCACCCGAAGGGCATAAACCCGAAGGGTGAGGATCGGCCCAAGCCGATCCGAGTCAATCGAACGTGGTTCTCGGCCACTGGTCGCAGATACGAAAAGACCCCTTTACGGGGTCTTTTGAGCTACTCGACACATAGCTTACAGATTGTTCCGGACACATGGTTTACAGTTCAACCTCGCATATTTGGAAGCTTGCGCGGCTCAACGATCTCCATTCAACTCAGTCAGATAGCTGATCAACTGATCGTAGTTGAATTGGTCCGCTTGCTTTAGCGCTGCGATGTACGCTGATCGCTCGTCGCTATCTTTCACCAACGTTTCCGTTGCCCATATGATCGGAGGCTCATTGACCAGATATTCTACAACGGCGTCGCAAGATAAACGCGACCACCGACCATTGCCGTTATCAAATGGATGCACCGATACCAATGCGTGGTGATACCTCGCGATGAACGGCAGCAACTTCTCTTCACCCCTTTCTTCCCACTCGCGATGGTATTCCATAGCGACGCGGCCGAGCTCTATCGGGACCCTTTGCGGCGGTACGCCAATATTAGGTCCTGCGCCTGTTACCGAGCGCAAGGTACCAGCCCATGACCAAACTTGGTCGTACATTCGGGAATGTAACTCCTGGTAGAACTCCACAGTAAATACATCTGGAAATCGCCTACGCTCAAGCCACTCGACTGCGTTAACAATATTGAGGCCCTCGGCCTCATCCAGTTGACCTCGTGTCGTGATGTCGTCGCGAAGCAAACCGGAAATGTCGTCCAGGGGTGTTGCACCCTCGGGCTGATCGGTGATCTTTTCAGTCATTCCAGAGATCTGCCGGTCGCTTGACCTCTATTTCTCTGGCGAGATCGGTAACAGCTCGGGACAGCGGCTCGGCGTCGATCGCGGATGCCTCCAAGGCTTGCGATTGATTCACGCGCGCGAGCTTATTGCTCGCCTTTTTCAGCGCCTGTTCGGTGATCAACTTCTCGAGAGGTTTTCTGGGAACAAGAGCGTATTGCAGATCACACCCGAGCGCGTCCGCCGCATTGCGCAGACTAGCAAGCGTTATCGTCTCTCTGACCTCATTGGACTCCAGATCGTCCAGGCTTTGGCGGGCAATGTCGATTCGCTTTGCCAGTTGAGTCTTGCTCATTCCGAGCGCTTGTCGGATCGTAGCTATCCAGCCATTACGAGGCCGCGACGGAATATTGGCCGTTGCCAATACGTCGTCAAGCTGCCTCGTGATCTGGCGAGCTACCCGTGGTTGTTGCTTTCGGGGCATGTGCAGCTCCTAACCTGCGTTTTAGTCGACGAATAGTAGGTTATAGCCTGCCTTATATCAAGGTATTAGCAGGTCATGGCCTGCGTACTGTCTGAAACCAAGTAGCCGTAAGGGGATTGAGGTCAAAGCGGCATTCGATGCGGAGATTGGAGCCTCTATTCTCCGCACCCCTTGCGGAGAATAGTCTGTGCGTACGTCCTTGCGAAATTCCGCTTCCGCGTGTGTAGGGTCTAAGGACCCCTGTGACACGTCAGCTCGAGATTTCTCGATAAGTCGTTCAAACGGGGTCTTTAGACCCTACACTGAAGAGAATGGTGGCCAGGGGCGGATCAACTCGCGAAGCGAGTTAAGACGGCGAAGCCGCCCGAAGGGTGAGGATCGGCCCAAGCCGATCCGAGTCAATCGAACGTGGTTCTCAGCTGCTGGCTTCAGATACGACAAAGCCCCTTTACGGGGCTTTGTTGAGCTACTCGACACATAGCTTACAGATTGTTCCGGACACATGGTTTACACATAGGAGCATTTGGGGAGAGCCCGGATGCCTTGGAATGAGTGTAAACCGATGGATGAGAGACTACGTTTTATAGCCCGGCTCCTTGAGGGTGAGCAGATGGCGACGCTGTGCCGCGAGTTCGGCATTTCCCGAGTCACCGGCTACAAGATCTATAACCGTTACAAGGATAGCGGTTTGGATGGCCTTAACGACCGCAGCAGAGCCCCATACCGACAGGCTAACAAGCTACCATTCCAGATCGAACGCACGATCTTGGGCATCAAGAAGAAACACCCCTCCTGGGGCGCCCGCAAGATCCGCGACAAGTTGCTGCGCCAATACACCCTGGTCAAGCCACCAGCGATCAGCACTGTACATGCCGTGCTTGATCGTAATGGCCTTGTTAAACGCAAAAAACGGCGCCGCTACAAGGCCCAAGGCACCACACTCATGGGGGCCCATGAGCCCAATGGCCTTTGGTGTGCCGACTACAAAGGTGAGTTCATGCTGGGCAACAAGCAATACTGTTATCCGCTCACCATTACCGACTATCGGTCGCGCTATCTGATCACCTGCGAGGGCGTGGCCTCGACTCGCTCCGACCTTGCCTTCACTATTTTCGAGAATGCCTTCAAAGATTTCGGGCTGCCTGAGGCGATACGCACCGACAATGGCGTGCCCTTTGCCTCCGGCAATGCCCTGTTCGGCCTATCCAAGCTCTCGGTGTGGTGGCTGCGCCTGGGCATCAACATCCAGCGCATCAAGCCGGGACACCCAGAACAGAACGGCCGCCACGAACGCATGCACCTGACCTTGAAGAACGAAGCGACAAAGCCCGCTGCCTTCAACTTCCTGCAGCAGCAAGAGCGATTCGATGACTTCATTGGGGTTTACAACAACGAGCGACCGCATCAGGCACTGGGAGGTGCCTACCCCGGGGAAATCTATACACCTTCAGCCCGTATCTATGTGCCACCGGGCGAGCCTGAGTACCCGTATCACGATCGGGCCGTGCGCGTAACGCGCTGCGGCCGCATCTGCATCGGCAGACGCAAGATCAACCTCAGTTCCGTGTTCGCTGGCCAAACCATTGGCATACGCGAGGTCGATGACCAAATTTGGCTGGTCAGCTTCTTGGAGTATGATCTGGGATACTTCGATAAAGAAAGGGACCGGGTAGAACCCGGTCCCTCACCGTTCATGCCGGACAAAG
>JAACFM010000156.1 GCA_009937445.1 Gammaproteobacteria bacterium
TCCGGATCATCCAATGACAGGTACTCGTAGGAATATCCATGCGGCCAGCGGTTTACGGTAATCGCCTTAATGTCGGTCTTATGACTGAAGCCGTACTCACCAAGCAGTCCCTGGAGTTGATCCCTGATCTCCTGTTCATAGATATCGAATGTGGTTGCGTATACGTCATGGCGTGCTCTTCGAAGCAAATCCCGACTCGTTTCACCGTCGGCAGGATCGATCTTGGGGGCGCCGAGCATGTAAATCACCAACGGATCGTCCGGCCCGCTTGGTGGCTGATGTCCTCCCGTTGTCGTGGGCGGAGCAACGGTAACCACTGCGTATGGGTCATCGGGGCAGTTCACCTGATGCACGCCGAGTTTGGAAAAAGCGTGTCCATTTTTGACCAGGACATTGGTCATCACCAACGGAACCTTGACGCCGTAGCGAAGCGCTTCTTTCTGGCTTTCCGGCAATTGCGGACAGATGTAAGGGATAGCGCCGTTGTAACAGGCGAGCACGCAGTGGTCGCCCGTTACACTGACGGCATTGCCGTCCCGGACGTAATCAACCGTAACTACATCGTTCTCGGTTTCTCGCACGCCGACCACGGTACTGTTTAGTCGTAATCGGACGAAGTTACGCTCCAGATCGAGTTTTCCATAGTCAAAACGACTTGTCGCGATATCATCAAAGCCTTCAGTGTCTGGAGCTACCGCAGGAATCAGTTTATGCACCAGCAGTCTGGCCACCGACGCATTGCCGTCTGGGAAATACAGTGACTCGGAGTCGGCCATAAGACTTTCGAGAAGCCCGGCCGCCAGATCACCTAGCCAGCCCATTCCCTGTATGCCAGGACTTCCGAAATAAAACGCCTCCATGACGCTGAGTCGCGACGCAGCCGGTCCAGCCATCAGTTGGGCGAATGGATAAAAAATCGGAATAGTATCTTCCGAGAGGCCGACCCGTGCAGTGAGGAATTCTGCGTAAGTAACCGAATTGATGTAGGCGGACTTCTCGCCCAGAGAAAGGTCTTCGAGATAGTCACGGTCGCCGCTGAGTAACTCGATCAATATGTCCTGTTCTGATGCGGGCAGTGGCAGATCGCGCACGGCGGTCTCGTAATCGCCAATGCCGAGCATCAACCGGCTCCATTGACCGCGCACTTTTACGTGCCCGTTCGTTCCGGGAAGAGCCAGAATACTCTCGTCCGTTGCGCTCAGAAAGCCGAAATCACTCATGTTGGATTGCATGGCTTTGAGATCGATCCCAAGGTCGTCTAACAGGCCTTTGGATATTGCACTGTAGCTATCGAGCCCTTCGACGTTGACCGATCCACCGATGCCGAGCAGCATGTGTCCATCATGGTCAAACTCGTTGCGCTTGGCATGTCCGCCGAAGTCGTCATGATTATCCAGTAACAGGATTTTCGCATCGGCTCCCATGCGCTTCTGGCAGAACCTGGCAGCCGCAAGACCACTCACACCGGCGCCAACAATCACCATGTCGTAGTGTTCGTCCAGCTTGCGATGCTCGGCGGGTTTTTGTCCGTTCCAGACGAGGGCGTGCGATACCTCAAAAGAGCCGGGGTGGTTGCCCCGCATCCCGGTAAGCGTTGGCGGATAGTCAATGGACGATGCGCCCGGAGAAACTTGTGCGAAAAGCCCAGCGGGCGCCAGCAGGGTTGTGCCGGTGCCGATGGCCACACCATTCAGAAAATCCCGTCGTGTAATTCTGTATTTCATCACGCTAAGGTTCTGCGGACAGCAAGGCGTCGGTTTCGATCACAATCATCTCGCGGTACCTGACCGGCATTTCCCAGGTACCCAGCCAGCCTTTCGGCACCAGGAAGGTATCGCCCTGCTTGTAAGTCGCGGTTCCCCCGTCCACGTTGGTCAGTGTGACCTCACCTTCGAGCACCAGTACGAACTCGTCATAGGGAAAGGGTTCGTTGATGTCGATGATGGCCGGGCTTGCTGCAAAAACCGACACGACGAAGTCGCCCTGATGAATCACCGACTCCCAATTTTCGCTCTCGCCATCGAGGACGACCTCGGCAGGAAAGGGCGGAATGCGCTCGAGTTCCATCGTCCGCAATTCGTCGGCGTCCAGTGACAGGAATTCGGGCGCGGCATGGACTCCAGGGCTTGCCGTGGCAAGGAGTAGAGCGATCAGGAAGATTGGCGTTTTCATTCGAGACATCCCCTCGTAAGCGTGAAGAAAAATGGGTCATTCACGATCTTGTTGTCCATGACACCGAGCACAGTGTCTTCATCCAGCTTCCGAAACACATCGTTGATCGGCAACTGGTCGTAAATCATTGTGGCGCTGACTTTCCCTCGATACTCTGTCATTCGCAGTCGCGCCCGGGATTTCGATGTGCGGAGCACTGGCATGATGAGCTGAAAAAAGCTGACAGCGATCCTCGACGCTGGCCCACTCTGCTGGCCGCCCAGCGCCATGTACCGATCATGAAGTCGGCATCGACCGGATCGAGCGAATCGAATAGCTCCAGCGCACACTGAGCTGAAGTCACGCGACACCCGTGGCCTTCATCGCCTTCCGGAAGTAAATCGCCATGCTGATGACAGGAACGAGCAACAAGACGCCGATCGATTCGAAGTACACACCAATATCGGCCGTGACCACGCTGCTGGTCAACACACCCACGAAAAGGAGGTGAAAAACTAGTCCAAATACGGCCAATGCGACGGCAGCGATCTTGGCGCTCAATGACAGTCGAAAGAGTGGTCGGGCAACCAGGAGACCGAACACCCCGTACATCCAGAATCCCAGGTAGTCAAAAGACTGGAAGAGTGAAAACGGAAGCGAGGGATTCAACAACTGGAATAGCTGCTCGGCAACAGCAACATCTGCCGAGACAGTAGACGATGCTACAACCATCTGCGGTATCGACCAGATGGCGATGAACTTGGGAATAATGAAGGCAACGGTGGCAATCAGCAGCGCTGTACCTGCGAGAAAGGTGCTCAACGGGTGCGACTGGCGAGTCTGCCAAGCTGTGCCTGCAAATACGGCGGATAATGTCAGCATTGCGATCATTTGCACGATCCAGCCCATGACATAGGCGCCGACGTTTGAGTTGTACCACATCATCCGATCTGCGAACGCTCCTTCCGGGGCATCGAGTGGAAGAAACACGGATAGGACGCCTGCCAGGATCAGGACGACAGCCGACCAGAAGGCCGCCTTGTTAATAGTGTTATCGAGCGTTTGTGAATTGGTCAATGGTCTCTCTCGATGTATTGTTTACTCTGCGTTGCCGTAGCGCATGTCTATAATCGCGAGCGCGGCATCGCGCACGGCGCCGGCGTCGTCGGCCCAGCGACGGTCGCTGCCCACGAACAATGTCGCCCCTTCCAAAAGCGACATCAGTGCGAGCGCTTCCGCACGGGGTGCTGTATTGCCCATGTCGACAAGTCGCTTCTCCAGCTCGTCCAGGTAATCCACATATATTTCGTCCAGCAAGGCTTCCATCAACGGCTCGACCCGCGCCATCGCCCATAGTTGCGGGAACAGCCGGTCCGCTTGTAACGCAGAGCCGGGCACGTCGTCGAGGATGAACCGAACGATGTCCCTGAGGTTGAGTACGTCTGCATCCTGCTTCAGCGACTCAAACGACAGTCGATAGGTGTTTGCGATATACGCAGCTAAGGCACGTAGCATGTCATCCCAAGTACGGAAGTGATATTGCAGTGCGCCCAGTTTCATGTTGCTGGCGCGGGCAAGGCCGCGCATCGTCAGCTTTCCGTAGCCCTCTGACGCAATGATCCCGACCGCTTCCTGCAGTATCTGCTGCTTGCGATCGCTGACGACGATTTCCTGGTAGGCGGTTGACATGTCAAGTGACATGTTACGGCCTGTCAACTGACATGTACAGTCTTTGTGAGATTCACCGGAGACGAATGCGTTAGCAGAATGTCGGGTACTAAACCCCAGCTCTTCGGCAATCAGCGTGTCAGTTCCGCCCTCTTCATTTGCTCGTCTTAGTGCTTCGCGCTTAAACTCAGCGCTGTAGCGTTTTCTTCGGGTCATGGTGCACCTCTATAGGTCAGGCCTACGTGAAAGGGGAGGCCGCGTTTCAAACGAGCGCCGGTGGAATCCAGGGTGGACGAAATATGATATTGCTCCATCTTTCGACAGCATTAGGCGGGGAAG
>JAACFM010000077.1 GCA_009937445.1 Gammaproteobacteria bacterium
ACGGTGAAACACATCTTGTCGTAGATATCCATAAACGACAGCGGTCCGGACGTATACGCACCGGCACCGGTCACGTAAGCACCCTTTGGTCGCAACGTCGAGAATTCATAACCAATTCCACAACCGGCCTTCAGCGTTAATCCCGCTTCGTGAACCTTGTTGAGGATATTGTCCATCGAATCACCGACGGTACCCGACACCGTACAGTTGATCGTGGACGTTGCCGGCTTGTGCTCATGTGCACCCGCATTGGAAATTATGCGGCCAGCGGGAATCGCGCCAGAGCGCAGCGCCCAGACAAATTCCTTAAAATAGTGATCACGTTTTGATTCGACCTCCACATCCGCGAGCGCCCGGGCAACCCGTTTGTAGGTGTCGTCAATATCGGCATCTATCTTTGAGCCATCTTTGGCTGTCAGACGATATTTCGCATCCCAAATATCGAGTGATGCTGGTTGAAATTGAATGTCGGTAACCGTGTCCGTATCCAAATTTACGGCAGACTTCATTGCTCTTCTTACTCCCCTGTACTCCCTTAGGAGACCCCAAGTACATACTTTTGACTAGCTTTCTTCAGTGAAAAAGACCCCGCTCGCCGGCGGCCAGAAAAACGCGCGACGAGTGCCGTTGCCGGCCTCTTTTCCCCTTTGAACAGACACAAGATGTTGTGTCCGAGTGAGCACAAGATTATGCCCGAAACGGGCTTCTGTCAAGCATTTTACCCTTTTTTTTGAACAGGTCTTTTCAATATAAAATCAATGACTTACAGACTATTCGCGAGTAAGTGCTTTAAAAATAAGGTAAAAAAACTGACACTTTCGTTAAAATTCTCTTCTACTAGATATAGTGGCATCTGATTAGACGAAATATTACCCTTAAAAACGCGTAAAAACAGCTGTTTTCGAGCGAAAAAGCCCCTTGAAATGCTACAGCGAGTCCTCAAATAGGCTCTCAACAACACGCATTCTTTGGAGAAAATCATGAAAATTGCACGCTTTGAACCCTGGCCCTATGTTGATTTATTGCAGCGCGATTTGAGTCGCGCCACAGCACGCAAAGATCCGGCTGAATGGGCGCCAGCCGTTGACATAATCGAAGAAAAAGGCCGCTTCCTGTTGCGCGCCGATGTCCCGGGTGTCAGTCCGGCTGATGTCGAGGTCTCGATGGACGCTGGTGTATTAACGGTTTCCGGCGTTCGTAACGCTGAGGAGCGCAGTGAAGACACCGAACTGCAGCGCACAGAGCGTTTGACCGGCCGGTTCTCACGCCGCTTTACGCTACCTGAGACAACGGACGCTGACGGTATCACCGCCAAAATCAGCAACGGTATTCTTGAGGTCGTCATACCGAAGCTGCCCGAGGTTCAGGCCAGGCGAATTACAGTAGAAGCCGCCTGAGAAAAGCGCAATGAATGTCTGACCGCGACGGAATGTTGCGATCAGACATCTTTGTAAAAGCCTATAATTCGACGCAATCTTTACATTCACGGTAGATTCAGCTCCGCATCATTAATCTGAACGCGATCCGCAACAACGATTGAGACTAACTATGACCTCGAAAACTCGACTTTTCATTCCTTCCCTGCTCTTGACGATCGCTGCAATGAGCTCGGCGTACGCTGCGCTGCCGTTGAGTGTAAAAGGTCAGCCGGTTACCAGCCTTGCACCGTTGGTTGAAGAGGTGTCACCGGCCGTCGTCAATATTCGAGTTAGCCAGACCGTTACCCGCCGTAATTCTTTTGGTGACGACGCTTTTCGGCGCTTTTTCGGCTTGCCTGACGGCGGTGGCGGTGGCGGTGGCAGCGGATCGCAGGAAATCGCCAGTGCCGGATCCGGTGTCATTGTCGATGCACAGCGCGGCTACATTCTTACGAATCACCACGTCGTTGCAGATGCTGATGCCATCCAGATCTCGTTGATCGACGGGACTCTCCTCGATGCAGAAATCGTGGGCTCAGACCCTGCAACCGACATCGCTGTGATCAAGGTCGACGCCGATGGACTGACCGAGATGCCTATTGGTGATTCAACCGGAGCGCGCGTCGGCGATTTTGTTATTGCGATCGGCAATCCTTTTGGACTTGGACACACAGTAACGTCAGGAATTATCAGTGCACTGGGACGGACCGGAATCAGTCGTGACGGCTATGAAGATTTTATTCAGACCGACGCCTCCATCAATCCAGGAAATTCCGGTGGCGCGCTGGTCAACATGAACGGCGAGCTGATCGGAATCAACTCCGCAATCTTCAGCCGTTCGGGCGGCAATATAGGCATCGGCTTCGCGGTACCGACCGAAATCGCGAGCTCAATAATGAGCCAGATTCTTGATTTCGGAGAAATCCGCCGCGGTTTGCTGGGCGTGAACATCCAGACCATCGACGCTGAGGCCGCAGAAGCACTGGGCAATGACATTGAGAGTGGTGCGCTCATTACCGGTATTCAGTCGGACTCCGCTGCAGAACTCGCCGGCCTTAAGGTCGGAGACATCATCATCGAAGTTAACGACAAGAAGGTCGATGGTGCAGTAGAACTCAGGAACCGAATTGGACTGTTGCGCTCTGGCGAGCAGGTAAACATCACGTATCTTCGGGATAACAAGGTCCTCTCTGCTCAGGCCGAACTTGGGCGAGCGCAGAGCCAAATGGTCATGGGTGAGGAAATTCACCCCGGACTGGCTGGTTCAATATTCTCCGCCACGACCACGACCGGGGACAGCGGTATTGAAATCAATGAGGTGCAGGAAGGTACGCCGGCCGCTCAACGTGGCTTGCGCACCGGAGACCTGATCACTCACGTGAATCGCATTAGCGTTCAGAATCTGCAGGAGCTGCGGGAAGTCGCTGCTCGTTATGACATCCTGTTTCTGAACGTGCGTCGTGGCGACCGGGCGTTGATGTTCCAAATTCGTTAGACTCACGGCTCTCTCATGAGGTAACGCCCTACCGATGAACCTCTCGATAACCGCCCGCCGATTTTGTCTGACCGCAGGACTTTTTGTTCTCGCGACAGTCACAACGCCGGCGGCGGTCGGGAGCGGTCCTGCCCAAATCGAACGGCAGCGCGAACTCTTCCGGGATGTGTATAACACGGTCGAGCGCGGCGACTGGACGGCCGTTGAGGGTCTTGCGGCCCCCGACCAGCAATTGCTTGAGCAGTACGTCCTCTGGCCCGACCTTCGGGCGACCTGGCTGCGCGCCAATATCGACTCTGTCTCGAACGAAGACCTCACCGCATTTGTCCAACAGTACGGCACGTTGCGGCCCGCCCGTGAACTTCGTTATCGCCACGCGCTCAACTTCGTCAGGCAAGGTGACCTGCAGGGTTATCTCAGCATTTATGAGCAGTTTTATCAGGGCCAGAATATTGCCAAACTCGACTGCCTTGCTTTACAAGCGGAAATCGAAGCGGAAAGACATCGACGGGTAGAACAACGAGCTGTTGAACTGTGGCTTATCGGTAGTAGTCAGGTCAGTGAGTGCGACCCGGTATTTGACTATCTGGATGACCGCAACCTGCTTGGAATTGTCGAGTTTAAAAAACGCTTCAACCTGGCAATCGAAGCACGAAACTTCAGCTTGGCCAAATGGCTTGCCAGAAAGATCGACCCGCAGCACGTCGATGCCGCAACCGAGTGGCAAAATGCGCAATCAAATCCCGCCGACTTCCTGAATAAAAAGCGCAAACGCTCCACTGACCCAACGCTGCTCGCTCAACTGGTCTATGCAGCCGAACGCTTGACCTATCGCGACCCCGAGCTGGCACTCGAACGTTGGAAGCGGGTATCAGCGAAGCACAAATTTACTGAAGCGCAGCAGCTGCAGACGGCACAGCACATAGCGCTTTGGACCGCCCGAGACAATCTCCCGAACGCCTACAGGTTACTTGCAAAGCTCCCTGCCGCCGCGCAAAGCGATGAAGTTCTGCGTTGGCGAGCGCGCACCAGCTTGCGCGAAGATCGGTGGAGGCGGCTGTTGACCGATATCGCACTGATGCCAGAGGCAGAGCGAGACATGGAGGAGTGGCGGTACTGGCAAGCAATCGGTGCGCTCGAGTCAGGACAGGCATTGGAGGCGATGGTGGACCTCGAGTCCCTTAGTCTTGAACGCAGTTACTACGGTTTTCTTGCTGCCGACAAACTCAACAAACGGTACTCGCTCGATCACTCAGCGCTTACAAGCGACGAAGCCAGACTTGAGGCACTCGAATCCCTACCGGAAATCATCCGTGCCCGTGAGCTGTTCTATGTTGGCCAGGATAGTCGTGGCCGCTCGGAATGGGATGAGTTTATTCGACAGTTGTCGACCGAGGACAAATTACAGGCCGCTGTGCTCGCGCATCGCTGGGGCTGGCATTGCAGAGCCATCTCGACTGCGGCCGGCCTCGGTGAATACGATGATTTGTCGATTCGCTATCCTCTGCCCTTGCAGCAAACGTTTGAGTCGTTTTCATCTCAGGCAAGTATTTCGTCCACCTGGGCGTACGGTATTGCGAGAAGTGAGAGTCTTTTTATGCGCGATGTCCGCTCAAGCGCAGGTGCCATCGGCTTGATGCAGCTGATGCCAGCCACAGGCCGCGATGTCGCCAGGGAAATCAGATTCCCGTATGCCGGGCTCGCGACCCTGGTTGACCCGGAGAGCAATATTCGACTGGGCACAACCTACCTCGGGAAAATGGCCGAACGATACGATGGCAATCAAGTGCCCGCCACAGCAGCCTACAATGCCGGGCCACATCGCGTTGATGGCTGGCTACCTGACGACGGCCCGATTGATGCGCGCATATGGATCGAGAATATTCCGTTCAACGAAACTCGCAAATACGTGAAGCGAGTGCTTGCCGCGCAAGCGATATTTCACTGGCGCATGACCGGCAACATAAAACGACTATCTGATGAGCTATTGCTCGTTCGCGCCGCTGCCGAAACGCAGCAGGTCGCTACTCGATAACGCGGCTTTGCGGTCATCGTAATCAAGGTCGGCCAGCTTTTTTGCCTCGGTGTAGAAACAATCAATATCCCTCTCACAACGACCGTATAAGGCCCTGAATGACGGCAAATTTCCTTCGTACAGGGTCGTGGAAATCAATCGGGCGTTATTGAGTTCGCCGGTCAACCAGCCAGCAGCCTCTTTGCCGTTACGTTGCAATTCGTCTGCAACATCTGCAGCAAGCGTCTGCAGGCGTTCACGCTTCAGGACTCGCTTGTATTCAAGCTCGACATCCGATTCGTACACGCCGTGCAAATCCTCGCGCGCTTTCATGACAAGCTCGGTCAAGGACTGCTGCAGCTCTCTTCCGGCAACATACTCGGCCATCTTCTCCTGTTCCCCTCTCTCCTCGAGCCAGAGCTGCACGCCGAATTCTTCTACGGCGGTAGCAAAAGACTCATTGAACGCCGAGTCATCCTTAACGTAGACCACTTGATGCGCCAGTTCGTGAAACAGGACCGCAACCAGATCGATGTCATCCCAGCGCATCATCGTACTCAGAATCGGATCGCTGAATCTCCCCAGTGTCGAGTAGGCGGCGACGCCGCCAACAGCAACATCGAAGCCTTCTTTCTTTAGCCGTGCGGCCTCTTTCGCTGCCCTGTCTTGCGAAAAGTAGCCTCTGTAACTCACGCAGCCCGCCACGGGAAAACACCACACCTTGGGCTCGAGCGAGAACTCCGGTGCGGCAAAGACATTCCACACAACATAGTCACGCTCCAGATCGGCGTAGGTGCGATAGCTGTTATTGTCCGGCAAACCGAGACTCGAGACCGAAAAATCACGCGCTTCGTCAAGCAAATGTAATCGGGCAGCGAGTTCCGGCGACGTATTGGGATCGGCGATCACTTCATCCAGCGACTCACGCTTGCGAATGACCTCCAACTGACCTGATGCCGCTTGCAGGTAGTAGCAACCGGTCAGCGTTGCGCACAAAAGAAGGGTTACTGATAATCTCGCCATAGTCCAACTCTGCTGGCTCGGCAACCGAAACGTCAACCGTTAATGTCGGTTACAATTCTACGATGCAAATCTATCTCGTCGGTGGCGCTGTTCGTGATGAGCAGCTTGGAATCTCGTTCAAGGAACGAGACTGGTGCGTTGTGGGCGCAACGCCGGAAGAACTGTTGGCCGATGGCTACCGCCAAGTGGGCAAAGACTTCCCGGTTTTTCTGCACCCCAAATCGAAAGAAGAGTATGCGCTGGCGCGAATAGAGCGGAAAACCGGCCCCGGCTATCATGGCTTCTCGTTCGACTTTTCGCCCGACGTATCAATTGAAGACGACTTGTCTCGCCGTGACCTGACCATTAATGCGATCGCGAAAGACAACGAAGGTAAGCTGATCGACCCCTTCGGTGGCTTGCCGGATATAAAGAATCGGGTATTGCGGCACGTTTCTGACGCCTTTGGAGAAGACCCGGTTCGCATACTTCGGGTGGCGAAGTTTGCGGCCCGGTTCTCCGAACTGGGGTTTCGAGTCTCTGGCGAAACGATGTCTTTGATGCGCAGCATGGTCGCGGCAGGCGAAGTCGATGCGCTGGTACCGGATCGCGTCTGGAAGGAGACCGAGGAAGCATTGCGGGGAAAGAACAGCCGGGTCTTCTTCGAGGTACTGCGCAACTGTGGCGCACTGGAACGACTGTTTCCCGAAGTCGATGCCCTGTTCGGTGTACCGCAACCGCAACAGTGGCATCCGGAAATCGATACCGGTCTGCATACCATGATGGTTCTGGATCAGGCTGAACGCCTAAGCCCGGACGTTGAAATCCGCTTCGCCGCGCTAGCGCACGATCTTGGCAAGGGTGCAACGCCGAAAGAAAAACTACCCAGTCACCCTGGGCATGAGATTCGCGGTGTCGCCCTTATCCGGCGCCTCGACGGACGCCTCCCGCTGCCCAAATCCTGTCGCGACCTCGCGATAATTGCGGCTGAATTTCACACCCATTGCCATCGGGCGATGGAACTTAAGAGCCAGACGATCACCAAGCTCTTCGAAAAGTGCGATGCGTTTCGCAGGCCGGAGCGTTTCGAGCAGTTTCTTATTACCTGCGAGGCGGACGCCAGGGGACGAGAGGGATTGGAGAACAGGCCCTACCCTCAGGCGAATTTTCTGCGCAATGCGTTGGCCGCCGCTTGCTCAATCAACACGGCCGACATTGCGGCACAGCACAGCGGTTCAAAAATTCCTGCAGCGATTCGCACAGCACGACAGCAGGCAATAGCCGACTTCAAGAAATCCGCCTAACCCCATCGCAGTTCTGCTAGACCAACGCATACAAAATAATGCCAGCCAGGATTAGCCTGTAGATAGCGAACGGAGCCAGTCCTATACGAGTCACCACGCGCATGAAAAACTCAATACTAATGTAGGCAACAACGCAGGAAACCACAGCACCCAGTCCCAGTTGCCCCCAGGCAACCGCTGCTTCACCGGAGAGCATTTCTACAAACTTGTAACCTGCAGCCAGAAAGATCACTGGCGCCGACAATAAAAACGAAAATCGCGCGGCGTCCTGCCGCTCAAAGCCCAGAATTCGGGCCGCCGTAATCGTGACTCCGGAACGAGATGTGCCGGGTACCAATGCCAAAGCCTGAGCGCAGCCAATGATGAATGCTTCTTTGAATCCAACGTCCGTCATGTTTCTTTCGCGCCGCCCAAACCGGTCCGCGAGGGCCATGATAATTCCGTAGCCAGCCAGCGTATAAACGATCACGGCGGGATCACGAAGATTCAGCTCAATCCAGGACGCGAAGCTGAGCCCGGCAATAGCCGCCGGCACGGTGCCAAGCGCAATGGCCAGCGCCATACGTGACTCTGGCGTTTTTACATTGCCGCCCAGTATCTGCAAGCCGCCGAAAAGCAGCGATGCAATATCTTTTCGAAAAAACAGGCACACGGCAGCCAGTGATCCGAAGTGCACCGCAACATCGAACGCGAGTCCCTGATCCGTCCACTCAAAAAGATAGGGCACCAACACCAGGTGACCCGAGCTTGAAATAGGCAAAAATTCTGTGAGTCCCTGCACGATGGCAAGAATTACAATCTGTAGTGTCGTCAAAGGGTTTGTGTCCTGTCAGCAAAGTGGAACGCAGAGGGTGTAACGATGTCGCCGCGCCCAACCGCCATACATTTGAAATTCTCGCCCATTTCGCCGGGGAGAGTAAGTGTTTTGATCTGGCCGGACAATTCGAGTTGTCTGGCTACGGGCAGATCGGTAAATCCGCGCATCTCGATTTCAAGCCCACCGCCCATGAGGAATTGAGATTGCGTCTGGTATCCGAGGATATCCAGACCGGCCTCCACGGCAGCATGCGCAATCGACGAAAAGTCGACCCACGTGGTGATGTCCTGGATGCCAGGGTAGACAAGAGGAACATTGTGCGCGTGATGACGAAAATGACAACGCAACCAGCCGTCCGCTCGATCATGCGCGTAGTACTCGCGCCGGGAAATACCGTAGTCGAAAAGGAAGACAGCGCCGCGCTGGACGCACCCGGCCAGATCGGCAATCCATGACGTACTCGCAAGCGAGACCTCGGACGTAAAACCCTCGGGCAGGGCCTGTCCGATGTCCGCCTCAATGCTTGCCACAGCGGCCGCCAATCGTGCAGGTGCTTTCGTCTCCGTCCAGACGAATTCCCCACAATCTGTTGACACGCAAAGCTGATACACGCCGGAGGCCCGCCGCACGAATCGCTCGATGGGCAAGGCATCGAGCACCTCATTGGCGACGATCACTCCGTTGAAATCGCGTGGCAGGTCGGATAACCACTGGACCCGGTCGAGCAGGTGCGGGAGCGCTTCTTTGAGGCGCTTCTTCTGCCGCTCCGCGAGTTCCGGTGATACTTCCAGGATTCCATAGGTGGCCGGCAGAGCATTCAACTTCTCCAGCGCGCCGAGCAAATCGACGGCGAGCTTGCCGCTGCCCGCGCCGCATTCGATGATTTCGCCGCCCTCAATATCGGCAAGAACTTCAGCGCATTGCCGCGCCAAAACGCGTCCGAAAACCGGCGAAATTTCCGGGGCGGTGATGAAATCCCCGTCTGCACCAAACTTCGTCGAGCCGGCGCTGTAATAACCCAGGCCGGGAGCGTACAAGGCCTCGTGCATAAACTCGGCAAAGCTCAGCTGACCGCCGGATTCCTCAATTTTTTGCAGAATATGAGCGTGCACGCGAGCGCTGTGCTTTGCGCTCAATTTGTCAGGCTCTGGAAGCATCGCTGTCGGTTCGTATTGCATGTGCGCTATAAAGTCTTTATGAATGATTGCATGCCAGAACAGACACTCAACGACAAAGTCATCCTCGTCACGGGCGCTGCCCGAAGAATTGGCGCCGCTATTGTGACACGCCTGCACGAGAACGGCGCACGAGTCGCGATTCATTACCGCAGCTCAGAAGATGACAGCATGCAGCTTGCGCAACGGCTCAACCATGAGCGAGCAGCATCCGCTGCGGTTTTTCAGGCCGATCTTTTAGCTGTTGATACACTGCCTTCGCTCATTAAGGACGTTGTTGCCTGGGGTGGACGACTCGACGGCCTCGTCAACAATGCCTCCAGTTTTTATCCAACACCCATTGGCAGTATTGACGAAGAGCAATGGGATGAACTCATCGGCAGCAATCTCAAAGCGCCGTTGTTTCTATCGCAGGCTGCGGCGCCGCACTTGCAAAGCTCAGGCGGTGGGATCGTCAATATTGTCGACATACATGCCGAGCGACCATTACGAGATCATGCGGTGTATGGATCGGCGAAGGCCGGTCTCGCGATGCTGACGCGCTCGCTGGCAAAAGACCTCGCGCCGGCTGTCCGGGTCAACGGCGTCGCCCCTGGCGCTATTCTCTGGCCAGAGAACGGAATGACGCAGGCCGTTCAGCAAAACATCCTCGACCAGATCCCGCTCAGTCGTGCCGGCGATCCTGATGACATCGCAGGCTGTGTGCTGTACCTGCTAAAGGACGCCAGTTACGTCACCGGACAGATTATTTCGGTGGATGGTGGGCGCTCGATCGGTTGGTAAACGCTTGCTTCCTGGTCACCAGCTAACGTCCACCTTGGTCAATGGTTGACTGTCTTTATCAAACGCCTGCCAATGCTCCGAGTAGGTTTTCCCAGTGACCGGATGAACCAGATCCGGTGCTATATCGGCCAGCGGACGTAACACGAAACTGTATTCCAGGACGTCGTCGCGGGGTACATGCACCGGCCGCTCGTCCCTGATCAGGTTATCGTATAGCAACAAATCAATATCGATACGACGGGACTCCCATCGACTGCTGCCCCGAACGCGGCCCGCGAGATCGTGTATCTGCTCTATGACTTCGCAGATAGCCAGCGGCGAATCCTCTGACCGCAGCTTGACAACGAGATTCAGAAAGTCAGCTCCGTCGAATCCGACAGCGGCACCCCGATAGACGGGAGACACGGTTAGTTCGCCGTAACGCGATCTGAGCTCGTTGACTGCAAACTTCAGGTTCTCTTCGGGTGATTCGTTACTGCCGAGACCCAGAAAGACCGCCGCCATTAGTCCGTCCGCTCGCCGCGCTCGATCAACACGCCAACAGCCTTCGACCCGCGGATCGCACCGGGTTTATTGACGCGGACCCTCACCCAGGCGACATCGAATTCGTCGCGAATGATAGCGGCTAAGCGCTCAGCCAACGTCTCGACCAGCTTAAAGCTCGAATCGGCGACGAATCCCTGAATCCGCTTGGCAACGGATTTGTAGTTCAAGGTATCCACCACATCATCAGTCGCGGCGGCCTTGGCAATGTCGGCACTCATCTCAATGTCGATGACCACCGTCTGCCGAATGCGACGCTCCCATTCCCAAATACCGATGACCGTATCGACTTTTAATTCGTCAAGAAAAATCTTATCCATAGTTCCTTACTTCCTGATCTCGGCTGATGGTGGCACTTCCAGAGTGTCGAGCGACCATCTTGCCTTAGCTTGAATTTCTGTTACCCGCGAGGCTTCTGCCATTCGAAGCGCACCGGCGACCGCAATCATCGCGCCATTGTCAGTACAAAACTCAAAACGCGGGTAAAACACATCGCCTGAAAAGCGTTCTGCGATATCTGACCGCAACAGGCGATTCGCCCCGACACCACCAGCCACTACGATCCTTTCCAGCCCTTCTCTCTCAGCAGCCTTCAGGGCTTTGCCAACCAGCGTGTCCACGGCAGCGCGTTGAAATGACGCCGCGATATCCGCGCGACAAGCGTCGAGCTCGCCAGACGCTTCGGCCTTTCGAACCTCGAGCATGACCGCCGTTTTCAAGCCACTGAAGCTGAAATCCAGCGTCGGCTTGTTGAGCATGGGGCGTGGAAACGAGTACGCTTTATCATCTCCTTCCTCCGCAAGAGCCGCAAGCAACGGGCCACCGGGGTATCCAAGACCGAGTAATTTGGCGGTCTTGTCGAAAGCCTCGCCAGCAGCATCATCCAGTGTTGTCCCCAGCATTTCGTAGTCGCCCAGATCGCGAACAGCGATCAACAGCGTGTGCCCACCGGAAACCAGCAGCGCCAAAAAAGGAAATTCCGGCGCATTTTCTTCCAGCATCGGCGCCAGCAGATGCCCTTCCATGTGATGAACCGCAATCACCGGGCAACCCCAGGCCAATCCAAGCCCATTGGCCATGCCGCCCCCAACCATCAGCGCCCCGACGAGTCCGGGGCCGGCTGTATACGCAATTGCATCCGGCTTCTCAATCCCAGCCTCGTCCATAACTTGTTGAATTAAAGGTAATAGCATCCGAATATGGTCACGAGACGCAATCTCAGGAACCACGCCACCGTAGACGGCGTGCAGATCAATCTGACTGTGCAGAGTGTGCGCGATGAGGCCTTTTTCAGCGCTATAAAGCGCCACGCCGGTCTCGTCGCAGCTGGTTTCGATACCAAGGATTATTGATTGGGGACCCATAGGCGGCGAATCATAACCCGAACCCTTTGCAAACCGCCAAATGTGGAGTTACTATGCGCGGCTGAGTCCCGGCCAATGAGCCGGGTTTATTTATGTCTGGACGGAATACCTGAACAATGCCAAGTGTTCGCGTAAAAGAAAACGAGTATTTTGACGCAGCCCTGCGTCGCTTCAAACGTGCCTGTGAAAAGGCCGGAATCCTAACTGAGCTGCGTCGTCGTGAATTCTACGAAAAGCCCACTCAGGAAAGAAAGCGCAAGAAAGCAGCGGCTGTCAAACGTCATCTGAAGAAAATATCTCGCGACGAAGCCAAGCGCAAGCGCCTTTACTAGTCGAGGCGTCATCTCCGCGATGTCCCTTAAAGGCCAACTCACAGAAGACATGAAGTCTGCCATGAAGGCCGGTGATAAAGACCGGTTGAAAGTGGTGCGCCTCATTCTCGCCGCGATCAAACAGATCGAGGTCGACACCCGTGAAGAGCTCGATGACGCGGCCGTGCTGACTGTACTGACCAAAATGGTCAAGCAGCGCCGCGACTCCGTAGACCAATTCGAGAAAGGCGATCGCGAGGATCTTGCCGCCATTGAGCGTGCCGAGATCCTGGTCATCAATACCTATTTGCCGGAGCAGCTGTCCGCCGAAGAGTTGGCCAGTATCGTAGACGAGGCTATCAAGGCCAGCGGTGCTGAGAGCATTCGCGATATGGGCAAGGTCATGGGTCAGGTTAAAGCGAAAGCTGCCGGCCGAGCTGATATGGGCGCCGTCAGCGCCACGGTCAAAGAGCGCCTCAACGCCCTCTAGTTCGACCCTGAAAGTTGGCGCGTATTTTGCGCTCTGGCAAAGCCGGCTCATTAGGCTATGCTTCACGAAAATAATAATAATTCCGCAAGACCCAACGCATGCTGGGCAACGTTTGAGTTCATATGGCCGGATTAATCCCTCAGGACTTCATCGATGATCTGATCGCAAGAGCAGATATCGTGGAAGTTGTGGGTCGGCGCACGCAGCTCAAGAAAGCCGGTCGGGAATTCAAAGCCTGCTGTCCGTTTCACGACGAAAAAACGCCCTCTTTTACTGTCAGCCCGGGCAAGGGTTTTTACCATTGCTTTGGTTGTGGCGCGCATGGCACCGCCGTCGGCTTCCTTATGGAATATGAGCACATGAGCTTTGTCGAGGCGATCGAGTCGCTGGCGAGCTCAATGGGCGTCGAAGTTCCCAGAAACGAGAGCGACCAACCCGCGCAGCGCTACGATGAACTCTTTTCGCTCATGGACACCGTCGCGCGACATTGGCAGTCGTCCCTGAAAGAGTCGCCCGAGGCCGTTGAGTACCTCAAGAACAGGGGCATCGATGGCTCCACAGCGAAGCGCTTTGGGATCGGCTACGCGCCCGACGGCTGGAGCAACGTCCTCGACAAGTTCGGAAAGTCGGACGAAGCGACGGAAAGGCTGCTCGCCACGGGCCTGATTATTCGCAAAGATAACGGTAAGCACTACGACCGTTTCAGAGATCGTCTGATGTTCCCGATTCGCGATACGCGCGGCCGAACCATCGGCTTCGGCGGTCGAGTCATGGGTGACGGCGAACCGAAATACCTGAACTCCCCGGAAACGGTCCTGTTCCATAAGGGACGCGAACTTTACGGGATGTACGAAGCGCGTCAGGCACTGAGACACATTGATCGACTCGTGGTAGTCGAGGGCTATATGGATGCCGTCGCACTCGCCAGGAACGGTATTGATTTCGCGGTCGCGACGCTGGGCACGGCGACGACCGGTGAACATCTTAACCGACTGTTTCGCATCACCGAAAACGCCTATTTTGCGTTCGACGGCGACCGGGCCGGCAAGAAGGCTGCCTGGCGCGCGCTTGAAAACGCGCTACCGCAGATCCGCGAGGGACGACAGATTCGTTTCGTGTTCCTGCCTGATGGTCACGACCCCGATTCGTTTGTAAACGAAAACGGCGCCGCTACGTTTGTGAAACTGATGGACGCCGGGCTGCCGCTCTCTGAATTTCTGATCCAGGAGCTGTCGAGCCAGGTGGACATGGACTCGATCGATGGGCGGGCAAAACTGGCGGAAATGGCACGGCCGCTCGTTAGCAAGATACCCAATGGCGTATATCGGGAATTATTGATCGAGAGTCTGGCCAACACGGTTGGCCTGACGGCGGCGAAACTTGAAAAAATGATGGCTGCCGGACAATCGGGAAGCGACCACGGCAGGCACGGCGGGCCGAGACCCTTACCGAAGCGACGACAACCGTCTGCGAGCGGCGGTCCGTCCGTGGTCCGGCGAGCCATCACGCTGATTTTGAATTATCCGGAGTCAGGCCAAAACCTCGACACCGGGAAATTAGCGGGCGTCCAGCGTGCAGGTGTCGAATTGTTGGCAGCAATCATTGAAACCGTGCAGTCGGAACCCAATATAACGACGGCTGGATTACTGGAACGCTGGCGCCACCATGACGAAGGTCGGCATTTGGGAAAACTGGCCGCCGCTGCAGTGCCGATGGACGATGATTTTGATGCCAGCGCCGAGTTACAGGAATGCATGCAACAACTGGCCATCGCTGGCCGCAAGGAAAGAATCGAGTTCTTGATTGAAAAACAACGAGTTACGGGGCTCAATGACGACGAGAAATCCGAACTTCAGCAATTGCTGAAGGCCGCGTAACATTAAGAAGTTCAGGTAGATTCCACTCTTTTATAAGAGTAGAATTAATCGTTTGTATTTTTTACCCGTAGGGGTTTTTGTCTTGACCGAAAAAAGCACAGCAGCTACAGCCGCCGCCGTTAGCGCACAAGCCAAACAGCTCAGAGAGCTGATTGGCCGGGGCAAGGAACAAGGTTATCTGACGTACGCGGAAGTCAACGATCACCTGCCCAACGACATCGTCGATCCGGAACAAATCGAAGACATCGTTAACATGATTAACGACATGGGCATCGCCGTGCATGAGAAGGCACCCGATGTGGAATCGATCACCTTGTCCGACAAGACCGCAACCGATGACGATGGTGCCGAGGAAGCCGAAGCTGCGCTTGCCAGCGTCGATGCCGAGTTCGGTCGGACGACGGATCCGGTGCGCATGTACATGCGTGAAATGGGCACGGTTGAACTCCTGACGCGTCAGGGTGAGATCGAGATCGCCAAGCGGATTGAGGCTGGCCTGAATCAGGTCAAGTACCACATGGTGCATTTCCCGCCGACCGTCGAAGCACTGCTTGAGGTTGCTGATCGGGTTATTGGCGGCGAGACACGCATGCAGGACTTCGTTGTCGGCTTTATTGATCCGAACGAGCCGGAGGAAATCAAACCACCTGCTCCGAAATCGGACGACGATGAGGAAGTCATCGATACAGGACCGGATCCGGACGAAGTCAAGGCTCGCGTAAAGGTCATTCGTCGCCACTTTAACCGTG
Source organism: Gammaproteobacteria bacterium (assembly GCA_009937445.1). Classification (GTDB taxonomy): domain Bacteria; phylum Pseudomonadota; class Gammaproteobacteria; order Steroidobacterales; family Woeseiaceae; genus UBA1847. The sequence goes on from JAACFM010000077.1 coordinate 15,343, forward strand.
GCATGAAGTATCTCGAGAAGTACGACTACAAAGACAAGCGGACGCAAAAAGCGCTGGGCGAGATGGCAGACCAGATTATGGAGCTGAAACTCGCACCGAAATTATTCGATGCACTGGTTCGAAACCTCCGTGACGTGGTTTCAATCATCCGCAGTCAGGAACGCATGGTTATGCAGATTTGTGTGCGCGATGCCGGAGAGCGAAACAGACTACTCCTGGATCGAGAAGCACATTCGCGCCAAACGCAAGCACTCGTCGATTCTTGCCAAGCTCAAAGACGACATCATCCGCTGTCAGCGCAAGCTGATTGCAGTTGAAATCGCTACACGATTGAGTATCGCCGAGATCAAGGAGATCAACCGGCAGATGTCGATCGGTGAAGCCAAGGCTCGCCGTGCGAAGAAAGAAATGGTCGAGGCTAACCTGCGACTGGTTATCTCGATCGCGAAGAAGTACACCAACCGCGGCCTGCAGTTCCTCGACCTTATTCAGGAAGGCAACATCGGCCTGATGAAAGCGGTCGACAAGTTTGAATACCGACGCGGTTACAAATTCTCGACCTACGCGACCTGGTGGATTCGCCAGGCCATTACGCGCTCGATTGCTGATCAGGCACGCACCATTCGTATTCCCGTGCATATGATCGAGACCATTAATAAACTGAATCGCATTTCTCGTCAGATGCTGCAGGAAATGGGTCGCGAGCCGTTGCCGGATGAGCTGGCCGAGCGTATGGAAATGCCGGAAGACAAAGTTCGTAAGGTTTTGAAGATCGCGAAAGAGCCGATCTCGATGGAAACACCGATCGGCGATGACGAAGATTCGCACCTCGGTGACTTCATCGAAGATCAGACCGTGCATTCGCCAGTTGATTCAGCGACAACCTCAGGGCTCAAAGAAACAACGCACTCGGTACTTGCCGGGTTAACACCTCGAGAAGCCAAGGTTCTGCGTATGCGCTTCGGTATCGACATGAATACCGACCACACGCTGGAAGAGGTTGGTAAGCAGTTCGATGTGACACGTGAGCGAATTCGGCAGATTGAGGCAAAAGCGTTGCGTAAGCTGCGGCATCCGACCCGTTCGGATCAACTGCGGAGCTTCTTGCTCGAAGATTAGAAAGTTACGGGCCTGTAGCTCAGTTGGTTAGAGCAGGGGACTCATAATCCCTTGG
>JAACFM010000013.1 GCA_009937445.1 Gammaproteobacteria bacterium
GTAATTCATGCAGAAGTAACTGCAGGTAATCAACAAGACGTTTCGATTCTTTAATGCAACTTTCCAACTGCCCTTCTCCGGCACTGAGCCTGATGGCGGCCTGTCCGAGGCAATTCTGGAAAGCTCCTGCGTCGTAATCTTCGGATGATCCTTGGGGTCATTGGTCACGTACCAACGAAACAGGATGGCAATAAGAAAGCCCGTTGGCGCTGTGATAAACAACGCAGACCGCCAGCCATACTCGCTCATTAGCCACACGATAATCGGCGCAGTGACCGCTGCACCCAGTGTTAGTCCGGTACTCGTCAGTCCGTTTGCCAATCCCCATTGCTTGACGGGAAACCAGGATGCGATGGTGCCGCCAATACTGACGGGGAAAAACGGTGCATGTGCCGCGCCCACCAGAAAGCGGGTAATTATCAGGGTCGTAACAATCGCGCTAACGGACAAGACGTCGGTGCCGGGAATCGCAGCGGTCACCAGCGTCAACACACCCCAGAGCACCGCAATAGTGGTGATTGCAAATCGCGGCCCGAAACGATCACCAAAAATGCCGCCCGGCAATTGAAAAATCGCATATCCCGCGGCGAAGGCAGAAAAGACCATGCCGAGCTGGACCTCGTTCATACCGAGGTCGTGCATCATCATCTCGCCGACAATGTTGAAGTTAGTCCGCAATATGTACGCAACGAAACTCGCCAACACGATAATGGCAAGAACAATCCAGCGAATACCTTTCACTTGGGCTTCTCCATTGACGGCAGCCAGCCAATTGCTACCGCTGTCGGAGTCTGACAGACTGAATCCATGCAAACAAACTTGCGAACGGTAGCCCACATGCCGACTAAATGGTCCTCAATCCTGATCGTCGCCCTGATCTTTCCAGCACTGCTGATCAGCTGCTCTCAACAAACCAGCGACCCTGAATACGAACGCCTGAAAGCACGTGCGCAGAACGTCACCATTATCAGGGACGATTTTGGCGTACCGCATGTGTATGCAAAAACCGATGCCGACGCAGTCTTTGGGATGCTGTACGTCCAAAGTGAAGATGATTTCAACCGCGTAGAGCAGAATTACATCTGGGCAACCGGACGATTGGCAGAGGTGGAAGGTGCAGATGCCCTGGTCAGTGACTTGCGAGCCAGACTGTACATGACGACCGACGAAGCGAAAGCGGCGTACCAGTCAGCGCCCGAATGGTTGCGGCAATTGTGCGACGCGTTCGCCGATGGCATTAACTGGTACCTCGCCACGCACCCAGAGGTTAAGCCGCGACTGCTCACTCGCTTCGAACCCTGGATGCCGATGTTTTTCAGCGAAGGCTCTATCGGCGGCGACATCGAACAAATACCACTGGACGGCATTGACGCGTTCTATAACCGGGATGGAGCCGCCGCCCTTGTCGCTGACACCAGTCGAACATTCAAGGAGCCCGGTGGATCAAACGGTTTTGCAATATCGGGTGAGTTGACGGAATCCGGCAACGCGATGCTCTTGATCAATCCACACACATCATTCTTCTTTCGCGGTGAGATTCATGTCGTCAGCGAGGAGGGTCTGGATGCCTACGGTGCCGTCACCTGGGGGCAGTTCTTTGTCTACCAGGGTTTCAATGCAAACACCGGCTGGATGCACACGTCCACCTACCTTGATTTTATGGACGAATTTGTTGAAGACGTTTTCGAAGATGATGGCAAGCTCGTCTATCGCTACGGCGACGAAGTGCGTCCTGTGCAAGTGTCTGAAGTGACGCTCAAGTACAAAGACGGCGACAGCATGTCGGAGAAGACGTATCCGATGTACCACACCCATCATGGACCCGTTACACACACACTGGATGGCCGCTGGGTATCGACCAAAATCAACTGGGATCCGGTCAACGCCTTAAGTCAGTCATTCACCCGCACGAAACTCCGTGACCATGACGAGTTTCGCGACATGATGGACATTCGCACCAACTCCTCCAACAACACGGTATATGCAGATTCGAGTGGCAATATTGCCTACTACCATGGCAATTTCGTGCCCCGACGCGATCCATCGTTTGACTATTCAAAACCTGTAGACGGCAGTGACGTCGCAACGGACTGGCAGGGAGTTCACGACGTCGAAGAGATCATCACCGTTTTGAATCCCCCGAACGGCTGGATTCAAAACTGCAATTCGACACCGTTCACGTCGGCCGCCGAATTCAGTCCGAAGCGTGAGGACTATCCAGTTTACATGGCCCCGGACCCTGAAAACTTTCGTGGCATGCATGCGGTTCGCGTTCTGACCGGTATATCGAACCTGACCCTCGACGGACTGATCGAGCTTGCCTACGACCCGCAGCTCCCGGGTTTCGAAAAGATTGTTCCGGCACTTGTTCACGCCTATGACTCGCAGGAACCACGATCAGGGGACCTGGGCGATGCGATTGACGAACTGCGCGATTGGGACCTGACTGTATCCACAGAATCGATAGCAATGACCCTGGCCCACTTCTACGGCACCGCACTGTATGAGCGAGGGACCTTGCCCGAGGACATGGCAGCGGCATCCTTTATTGAGAAAATAACGGCTTTGAGTACGCTCGAGCCGCAGGAACAAGTCCGAATATTCTCGGCAACCATCGAGATGCTGACCCGGGACTTCGGCCGTTGGGATGTGCCGTGGGGCGAGGTGAATCGGTATCAGCGTCTGACCGGTGATATCCGGCAGCCGTTTAACGACGACGCAGCATCAATACCCATTGGTATGGCCTCAGGAAACTGGGGCGCCCTGGCATCCTTCAAGGCCAGACGTTATGACGACACGAAGCGACTCTACGGGACCGCGGGCAACAGTTTCGTCGCAGTCGTCGAGTTCGGCGACAAAGTGCGGGCCAAAAGTATGCTGGCCGGTGGCCAGAGCGGCAACCCTGAGTCGCCTCATTTTGACGATCAAGCGCAGCGATACGCTGATCGCTTGTTCAAAGAGGTGGCCTACTATCGCGAAGACGTCGAGGCCCGCGCGACCAGTCACTACCAGCCGGGGCTATGAATCCGGGTACATCCCACCCCATTTCTTGCTATTTATAGATTATGTATATTTGCAACTCTCTGTTTTAACTCAGTATCGATGACTTTTTGATTTAACTTCTATAAGTCTATAGAATTTTGCCCTTAATCATTCAGGGCCATCCACGTGACCAGTAGCGGCACACGCAAATACGAGCAGCAGCGGCAGTCAGCAATTCGCTCAGCCGCCGCTGTGTTTGCGGAGAAGGGCTTCCATGGTTCTTGCACCAAAGATATCGCTGAGCACATGGGGATAAAGCAAGGCAGCCTGTACTACTACTTCAAATCGAAGGAAGAAGCCCTCGACGAGGTCTGCCTCTACGGCATACAGGACTACGTCCAGCACATGGAGAAGATCGCCGACGGTGATCAGACTTTCGAGGCCAAGTTGATCGCAACTGTCACGTCTCACCTGAGCAGCTACCGGGAAAAAAACGAAGCGCTTAAGGTCTACAACGACGAACGGCTGTATCTGCCATCGGAACGACGACGACGGCTGAAGAAGCTGGGCAGCGATTACCGGCAACGCCTCGAAGGAATATTTGAAAACGGCAAGGAAAGCGGTGCGATCAAGCAATCAGTCGATTGTCATTTCGCTGCCCAGGCCGTCATCGGAATGTGCAACGCGTGGGGCGACCTGATCGTCCGCGATCCTGACCTCGATCTGTTTGAGGTCATTCAAAACTGCACGGACCTGTTATTCAACGGATTTACAAACAAATCATAAAGCTGGAGTTTCAAAGTGGCGAATCAAAAAGCAACCAACGTTACGTGGCAAGACGGCGAAATTTCGCGCGAAGATCGTTTCAACATTCTGAGCCAGCGCGGCGCAACGATCTGGTTCACCGGACTATCGGGCAGCGGCAAGAGCACCATTGCAGTCGCACTGGAACGTGCTCTGTACAACATCGGCAAGCTGTCCTACCGGCTCGATGGCGACAACGTTCGTCTCGGTATCAACAAGAACCTCGGGTTTTCAGAAGCAGACCGGAAAGAGAACATCCGCCGTATCGGGGAGGTAGCAAAGCTGTTTGGCGATTCCGGTGTCCTTGCATTATCCAGCTTCATTAGCCCCTATAGAGGCGATCGCCTCGAGGTTCGGGAATTGCACGAACAGTCCGGCCTGGAGTTCATAGAAGTCTTCGTTGACTGCTCACTCGCTGAGGCCGAAAAACGTGATCCGAAAGGCCTGTACAAAAAGGCCCGTGCCGGTGAGATCAAGAACTTTACGGGTATCGATGACCCTTATGAGGCACCAAAGAATCCGGAAATCCATCTGAGGTCCGACAAGATGACGCTCGAAGAGGAAGTGCAGATCATTCTTGACCATCTCGAGCAAAATAATTTCATCATGAGTGACGACCTGGCCGTTGCAGGTGCAGCTTCTTGATCCAGCCACACGGCGCCGACACCCTTAATCCGTTACTCGTAACGGACGCAGTCGAACGTGATGATCTGATCACAGAAGCAGCCACCCTGCCCTCGCTGCTGTTGACCTCAGCAGCGGCGGCTAACGCCGTCATGCTGGGCGGCGGCTACTTCACCCCGTTGTCAGGCTATATGAATGTTGCGGATGCACTCAGCGTCTCGCAGAAAATGCACACCGTTGATGGTTTGTTCTGGCCGGTACCGGTGCTCAACCTGACCGACGACATTAGTGGCATCGAAGGCGCGACGCGCATTGCTCTTCGCGACCCGAACGTGGACGGCGCACCGGTGATCGCGATCATGGACGTCGACGCCATTGAGGAAATATCGGCAGAACAAAAGGAAACCATGACGGAACAGGTTTTCGGCACGCTCGACTCATCGCATCCTGGCGTTGCCGTATTTCAGGCAGAAGGCAAATACTGCGTTTCTGGTCCCATTCAGGTCCTGAATCTCAGCTACTTCGAATCTGAGTTTGCGGGCACCTTCCAGACAGCCGTCGAAATACGCGATGACATCGCAGCACGAGGCTGGGAAAAGGTCGTCGCATTCCAGACGCGCAATCCAATGCACCTGGCGCACGAAGAATTGTGCCGCATGGCCATGGAAAGACTGAACGCCGACGGCATCGCGATTCACATGTTGCTTGGCAAGCTCAAAGCCGGCGATATTCCGGCCTCTGTCCGTGATGCCTGCATCCGCAAGATGGTCGACGTGTACTTCCCCAAGAACAGTGTTTTGGTGTCCGGTTACGGCTTTGACATGCTGTACGCTGGTCCTCGTGAAGCGGTACTGCATGCCGTATTTCGCCAGAACATGGGGGCGACTCACCTGATTGTTGGTCGTGACCATGCTGGCGTTGGCGACTATTACGGTCCGTTTGACGCTCAGGCTATTTTTGATGAGATCCCGGAAGGCGCACTGGACATCGAAATATTCAGCGCAGATCACACCGCCTGGTCCAAGAAACTGAATAAGGTCGTCATGATGCGTGAAGCACCAGACCATGAACCCGGTGACTACGTATTCCTGTCGGGCACCAAGGTTCGCGAAATGCTCGGTGACGGAATTGCCCCTCCGCCGGAGTTCTCACGGCCTGAAGTCGCGCAGATTCTGATGGATCACTATCGTTCAGATGGGACGGAAGCCGCTAAGGCGTAAAGAAGCAGAACTTGCAGGTCCCAAAAGAGTCCACAATCAGACGATGATTGTGGACTCTTTTTTTTCTATCGCCCTTCTTGCGGCGACCTTGACTATCGAGATCCGACAGCCTGTCGATGATCAAAAGGCGGCGGAACTCACTGAATGGGTTCAAACAACCGCCGACACCATCGAACTGGTCTACGGCCGCTTTCCCAACCCAAAAGCCAAAATAATCGTCATTCCCTCATCTGAGAATTCGTGGGGCAGTGATGCGCCCGTAATTTTCGGTCGGGTGACACGCCGCGACGGCGAAACAGTTGAGTTGTTTGTCGATCCGGAACGGCCCATCGAAGATTTCTACACAGACTGGACCGCGACGCACGAGTTCAGTCATCTGATGATGCCTTTGTTGAGCCAACGCTATCGCTGGATCTCCGAAGGCTTCGCCACTTACTACCAGAACATACTCATGTCGCGTGCGCAGCGATACACGCCCGAGCTCGCGTGGCAACGTTTGAGCGAAGGTTTTGTGCGCGGTCAGGAGTCGCGCCCCGACCTTTCACCGAACGCGGCGGCGGCCGGCGGCATCCGCCACGCGAGAATGAAGGTCTACTGGAGTGGCGCAGCGATAGCTCTCAAGGCCGATATCACGCTGCGACAGCGATCAAATGGCGCGGAGTCACTCGACAGGGTTCTGGGACAGTTGCAGGCGTGTTGTCTGCCGTCAGGACGCCGATGGTCGGGTCCACAATTATTCAAGAAACTGGATACCTTTATCGAATCGCCGGTGTTCATGCCGCTTTACCGAAAATACGCCGATGAAGAAGGTTTCCCCGACATCGCTCGACTCCTGTCCGACCTCGGTATTGAAACGAATCAGGATGGCACCGTCAGTCTCGACGATGGCAAAACGTTAGCCAGTATTCGAAAAGCGATTTCAGACCCGCAATAAGTCCTTGGCCGCGACGATGACGCCATCCTGGTCACAATAGACGAACTCGCCCGGCCGAAAATGGGTCCCGGCAAACTCAAGCTCCACGGCTTCCTCACCTTGGCCGCGTTTCTCACTTTTCCTCGGGCAAGTGGCCAGTGCGCGGATTCCAATGTCGCAACGCTCAATCTCATGCACATCGCGAATGCAGCCATTGATCACCAGACCCGCCCAACCATTGCTGGCCGCGAGTTCGGCCAGATTGCCACCTAACAACGCACACCGTGTGGAAGCGCCACCGTCGACGACCAGCACAGCGCCGTCACCGGCGCCGGAAAGGGCTTCTTTCACAAGAGAGTTGTCCTCAAAAACGCGCAGCGTACGAATCGGACCGCCGAAGGTGACCCGACCACCAAAAACAGAAAACACCGCTTCGGTCGTGCGGACCAAGTCTTCATTGGCATCGCAAAGATCGGCTGTATAGAAGGACATAGAAAGATTCCTGGTTAATTTTGCATTAATTAAGTATTAACTTATTTAAGCAGTCACTTATATTAAGATGATGCCACAGCGCTGCATCTTTGCCTGGGGGCGGAGTTCTTAATCCGGCGTCGGTTCGGGATAGCGGCAGCCCTGCGCCGAGCTCTAGTCGTTTGGCCTGGTTACCTGACATTGTCAGTCAGATCAGATGCCAGCCATCACAGCTAGTCACTCTTCCATATTTCAACGCTGTCACCGGTCGAATCTTCGACGATAATGTCACCAATCCTGCAAGGCACGACGTTGGCTGTCTCATCACAGGGCATGAGTTGCTCAAGTCGCTCGTTATGGTCTTTGCTGACCGCAGCACGGCGAATGTCATTTTCGCCCGGTGCAAGCCAGCCTGACGTGTCACTGTGGGCTGCGTTAATGGCATCAAGGCTCGGATACGCATCAGTTTCCACCGCAGTCGGTGCGCAACGTGATTTCTGACGATTGACAATGACATGCTCAGCTTCGCCTTTCATGGCGATCAGTTGTTCGAGCGCGTATTGGCAATCGGCCTTGGTCAGAAACTGCAATTCAAACTGCTGCTCCTGACAAACCGTCTTGCCCGCCGGGGCGACGCACTCGGCGAAAGTTAAGATAAACACCTGTATCCATGCTGTTGCCATGGCGCTACTCCTCTATTGCTGGTCCGCGTAGAACATCGGACCGCCGCGGGAAGCCGGAAATCCATACCCATAAATGTAAACCACATCGATATCGCTGGATCGCTGCGCGATTCCCTCTTCCAGTATCTTACGCCCTTCGTCAACCAGCGCCGAGACCAATCGATCGACAATTTCATCATCGCTAATCTCGCGGCGTTCGATACCCAGTTCTTCAGCAGCTTTCTGAATCATCTCGTCGACAACCGGATCCGGCGTCGGTTTGCGATTTTCGTCGTAGACATAAAAACCCGACCCGGATTTTTGTCCAAGCCTGCCTGCCTCCACCAACAAGTCCGGTACGCGGTAGGTCTTCGGATCGCCCTTCTGCTCATTCGACAATGCCTCGCGAGCTTTGTAGCCAATATCCAGCCCCGCGAGATCGAAAACGCGCAGCGGACCCATTGCCATACCCCAGTTCTCCATCGCCGAGTCGACCTGCTGCGGCGACGCGCCTTCGAGCAACAGCAATTGTGTGGTCTTGCCGTAGGGCCGCAGCATCCGATTGCCTATGAACCCATAGCAGACGCCGGATACAACCGCGACTTTGCGGATCTTCTTTGCCAGCGCCATCACCGTCGCCAGCACATCGTCGGCGGTCTTTTCGCCACGAACGACTTCCAGCAGTTTCATGATGTGTGCGGGACTGAAGAAGTGCATGCCAATGACGTCCTCCGGGCGCGCTGTAACCGCCGCGATGGCGTCGACATCCTGGTAGGAGGTATTTGTCGCAAGAATGGCGCCGGGTTTGCAGACCGCGTCCAGCTGCGTGAATATCTTCTTCTTGAGATCCGGATCTTCGAACACGGCTTCGATGACCAAGTCGACGTCAGCCAGGGCCGCGTAATCGGTTGAGCCGGATATCAAACCCCGGCAGGCCGCCGCTTTCTCCTCGCTGATTTTGCCGCGCTTGACGCTGCCAGCATAGTTGCGTTCAACGATCGATAACCCACGTTGCAGTGCCTCATCACTGATCTCGATCATGGTGACGGGAATTCCGGCGTTGGCGAAGCTCATCGCGATACCACCGCCCATCGTCCCGCCGCCTATGACACCGACACTGTCCACTGGTCGCCTGGGCGTTGCCTTCGACAAGCCGTCAACTTTGGATGCCTGCCGCTCGGCGAAGAAAATATGCCGCATTCCCGCTGACTGCGGGCTCTGCATACATTCCATGAAAAGTCTGCGCTCAACGGCTAGCCCTTCATCGAACGGCAGTGTCGCGGCCGCTTCAACCGCGGACACGATATGCCCGGGAGCCATCTGTCCTCGAGCACGCTTTGCGAGAGTTCGCCGATACTCATCGAATATCGACGGATCATAGTCAGGCACTGCCTGCTCGCTGCTGCGACGAATCGGCGCGTTTTCGCTAACCAACGCCTTAGCCCATGCCAGGGCGCCATCGAGCAAATCACCGTCAATGATTTTATCGATGAGCCCAATACCCTGTGCCTGCCCTGCCGGAATCGGCGCCCCGCTGACAAAGAGGTCCAGTGACGCTTTGACGCCAGCGAGACGAGGTGTCCGCTGCGTTCCCCCGGCACCTGGCAACAGGCCTAATTTCACTTCCGGTAATCCGACCTTCGCCGATGGGAGCGCGCATCGATAATGCGCTGCCAAAGCCGTTTCGAAACCGCCGCCCAGCGCAGTGCCGTGAAGCGCTGCGATGACGGGCTTCGGGCATGCCTCAATCGTATTCAGCAGGTCGGGTAATCCGGGTGCCTTGAACGGCTTGCCGAATTCCTTGATGTCAGCACCGGCGATAAATGTCCGGCCGGCGCAAAAAATCACGACCGCGTCGGACTCATCGCGTGTCGCCTGCGTGATCGCATCGAGAAGCCCCTGGCGCACAGCCTGTGACAACGCATTCACCGGCGGATTATCGACCGTAATTACGCCAATATTGTCCTGAAGCTCATATTGCACGGGTGATGACATCTTGATTCCTTATTTTCTGTTTACGTAGGTTATACTGGTCGGATGTACCGTCAACTTACAGATCAGGCCGAAACCTATCTCCTGTCTCTCTATAAACAGGACGATATCGCAGGCGAACTGAAACGCAAGCTCGCAGACCTGATGGCCTCTGGTGAAGCCAACGCTGATGCCGCCTGCCGCGCATTGAAACTCAGTCGGCGTACCTTGCAGCGACGTCTAAAAGCGGAAAAAACGAGCTTCCAGAAGGTTTTGCAGGAGGTGCGAGCCGTTCTCGCCGTCAATTATCTGAGTGACGAGCGACTGAAATCGCTCGAAATCGCGATGTTGCTCGGCTACTCAAATATCAGCACGTTTACCACGGCCTTCAAATCCTGGTACGACATGCCGCCGGCGACTTACCGGCAGAAAATACTCGGCGTCTAATACGGCACCGATTCGGCGACCGTTACCCATTTCCCGTCCCTGGCCTGGTAGAGATTCAGCGAATCGCCTCCCATGTGCTTTTGCGGACTAAACGAAATCGTGGGTCCGCCAAACGGGTTGTCGTAACGATCTATCCCTTCCAAAGCACCCAGCACTTTTTCGATTGTGACGTCCGGGCCAACCGCCTCCAGTGACTGGATAAGCAGATCGGCCATCACGTAGCCGATCACAGACTGCGCCGCAGGCTCTTCGTTGTATTTACGAACGTAATTCGCGTGCCATGCGGACACCCATTCATCTTCGATCGCGGCTGAAAAGTCCGGTACGAAAAAGGGTGCTGCCGCATAGAGTCCGTCCATTGCTCCATCAGCGGCCATCGGAATTTCCGGCAGATAAGGAACCATGTTGGCCATGACGGTACCTTCCCATCCGGCATTTCTGGCTGCGGTATACAACTGGATCGTGTCTTTGATAATCGGCCCAAGCACCAGCAATTCGCAACCGGAGTTCTTGATACTGGTGACAGTGCCGGTAAAGTCGATATCGGAGGCTTTGTGACGACCCTCGTAAACCACGTCCAGACCATTTTCCTCCACCGATTGCTCGAAACCCTTGGCGACTTCCGCGCCGTAGTCTGTGGCGAGACTTTGAACACAGACCTTCTCATAGCCGTGTTTGTCGATGAGATACTTCATCCCACCGCGAATTTGATCCCGGTAGCTGACAAAAAAACTAAACTTCATTGGGTGCAGGGGTTCGTACATTGATACCGCTGCGGTCAGCGGAAACAAGCTTGGCACATTCGCCGCAAACATCGTTTCGAATACGGCATTGTTATGCGGCGTCCCCATGGCACCAATCATCGCGAATATCTCGTCGAGATTGATCAGCTTGTTCGTCGCCTTCACAGCGAGGGGCAATTGGTACTGGCTGTCTTCAACGACGAAATCGATGGTCCTGCCATGCACCCCGCCAGCTTCTGCCAGCTCATCGAAGCGCTGCCGCAAGCCATTGGTCATCGGCACGCCCCACATCGCCAGCACCCCGGATAAATCGGTGTGTGAGCCAATCTTGATGGAGTCGGCAGTCACACCGCGCGGAAACTGGGAATCCGGTGACTCACTGCCGCAGCCGACGATAGTCAATATCATCGACAATGCCAAAGCTGAAATAAATCTTTTCATCCAAACGTCCTCGGTTAACAGTTGCGCTGGCTAGGCACCGTACATGCTTTCAATAAGATTACTGTATTTTTCGTTAATGAAGCTACGTTTGAGCTTCATTGTCGGCGTTAATTCGTCGTCCTCTGCCGTAAGCAATACATCGATGAGGCGAAACTTCTTGACGGTCTCGACAGATGAGAATTCCTCATTTACTCGCGCCACCTCACCATCGATCAGGGCAACGATATCCTTATTCGCGCACAGCGACTTGTAGTCTGTAAACGGTATGGCGTGAGTTTGGGCATAGTGTTCAACATTCTCCTGGTCAATCATGATCAGGCAGGTCAGATACTTGCGCTTGTCGCCAATGATGACTGCATCCGAAATATACAGCGAAAATTTCAGCTCATTCTCCATGACGGACGGTGTGATGTTCTTGCCACCCGCTGTGATAATGATGTCCTTCAGTCGATCGGTAATCGACAGGTTGCCTTCTTCGTCCAGTTCACCGACATCGCCGGTGCGAACCCAGCCATCGACAAGCGTCTCGGCTGTCTTCTCGGGTTGATTAAGGTATCCGGAAAAGTTGCCTTGTGATCGCAGCAACACTTCACCTGCATCTGAAATCCGTATATCCACGCCCGCAGCAGCCGGACCAACCGTTCCAAGGCGGAACACGCCTTTTCTTGTTGCCGTAACGACGCCAGCTTCAGTTTGTCCATAGGCCTCATCAACCGGTATGCCCATCGCCAGATACCACTTCAACAAAGCTGTCGAAATCGGCGCCGCGCCGGATACCAGGCCGTGTACCCGGTCGAGACCCAGCAACTTTTTGATATTTCGAAACACCACGCGGTCTGCGATCTGGAACATCACCTTGTTCACCGTGGTCTGAGACTCGCCAGCGAGCAACGCGTCGGCTCGTCGCATACCGACTCGCATAGCCAACTCGAATGTTTTTCTGCCGATCCAGGTTGCTTCCGACATTGCCGTCGTGACTTTTGAGTAGAATTTTTCAAGCACTCGCGGTACGGCAAACATGTAGGTCGGTGAAAGCTCGACCAGGTCTTGCGCGACGGTTTCCGGGCTTTCTGCAAAGTTGATTGTCGCACCGGTCGCAAGAGGCGCCCATGCTGAAAATATTCGTTCGGCGACATGACACAAAGGCAGGTAGGTCAGCAGCTCATCGTCTTCCTTTTGCCGAATCGTATCCGGTGTCAGGTTGATCTGAAACATGATGTAGCGCTGCGAAATCATCGACCCTTTCGGCATGCCGGTGGTGCCCGATGTGTAGATCAGGATAGCCAGGTCGTCAGGGCGGCTGTCGGCAACGATTCTGTCTACGCGGTCCGGGTGCTGCTTTGAGTAAGCTCGCCCCGCCTCATACAGGTCTTCAACGGGCGCAACCTTCTCGTGCTCAAAGCCGCGCAGGCCTTTCCAGTCAAACACGAACACCTTCTCGACGTCCGGCATCCTGTCTTCGATCTCCAGAAACTTGTCGAGTTGCTCTTCGTCTTCGACAAACAGAAAACGGCAGCTGGAATCGGTCAGCGCGTGCTCAACCTGACGGGACTGATAGGTGGGGTAGACACCATTGACCACGCCACCCGCCAGAAGACCGCCGAGATCGGCGAATAACCATTCCTTACAGTCTTCGCTCTGGATGGAAATCACGTCGCCTCGCTGCAAACCAAGCGACAGCAAACCGTTCGCGATCGCCAAAGCGTACTCACGATAGTCACTCCATGAATAGCTTTGCCATATACCGAAGTCCTTTTCCCGCATCGCAATGCGGTCACCGCGTTCAGCGCTCACCTTCATGAACAGCTTCGGCACGGTATCGCAGCCGTGTGACGTGACTTCGGTGCCGTTCAACGCCATGTTTTTCTCTTCTTCCAGCGACGCTGTCCGCGAATACCTTCCTCTTTTTTACCAAGGTAAAACTCTTTTATGTCCTCGCTGGCCAAAAGATCGTCACTGGCACCGTCCATCACCATGCCACCCACTTCCATGACGTAACCCCGTTGCGAGACGCGCAACGCGACGTTGGCGTTTTGCTCGACAAGCAGGATGGTAAGACCTTGCTCACGATTAAGGCGCGTGATTATTTCAAATATTTCTTCAACCAGGGCCGGTGACAAACCCAGTGAGGGTTCATCCATTAACAGCAGCCGGGGTTTCGCCATGTAGCCACGACCGATTGCCAGCATTTGCTGCTGTCCACCGGAAAGATAGGCGGCCATCTTGCCCCGCAAATCTCGCAGCACCGGAAAATAGCCATAAACCGTTTCGACATCGGCCGCGATAGCCTGCTTGTCGCTGCGGTTGTAGGCCCCCATCGCGAGATTTTCGGCGACATTGAGGAAAGGGAACACTTCCCTGCCCTCCGGTACATGCGCCAAACCCTGGCGAGCGACCCAATCAGGGTCCCGGTTCTGAATTTCCTTACCGTCAAGAAAGACCTGTCCCTTGCTGGCATCAAGCGCACCGGACGCCGTCTTCAACAGCGTCGTCTTACCCGCGCCGTTCGCACCGAGAACCGTCACTATTTCGCCTTCATTAACGACGAGACTGACGCCACGAATCGCCATTATTGGTCCGTAATACGTCTCAATATTTCGCATTTCGAGCAACGGCACCGTCATGGAGAAACTCCAAGATAGGCCTGTTGAACTTCCGCGTTCTCGCGCACCTCTTCGGGCGTGCCAATCGTTATCAGTCGTCCGTCGTTGATCGCCATAACGCGGTCGGCGATAGAGCCAACCAGGTTCATGTCGTGTTCAACCATGACCAGTGTGACGCCGAGGTCGTGTTTTATATCTTCAAGCCAGAATCCGACATCATCTGTCTCTTCGTTATTCAGACCGGATGCGGGTTCATCGAGCAGCAGCAACGACGGTTCCGCACACAAAGCCCGCGCGAGTTCCACATTCTTGCGCGCTCCGTAGGACAGATCGGAAATGCGTTCATCACGATACTGCGCGATCTCAAGAAGGTCGATAATGTCTTCGACTTTCCGCCGGTGCTCCAACTCCGAGCGCTTCACACCCGGCAGGAAAGCGAAATCCGTCAGCGGGTTGCCCGATGAATGGCTGTGACGACCAACCAGAAGATTTTGCAGTACGGTCGCCTGTTCGAACAGTTCGATATTCTGAAATGTTCGAGCGATCCCTGTCTTCACTATCTTGTGCGCGGGCAACTTGAGCAAATCGTGTTCACCGTAGTGAATGGAACCGTTCGACGGTTCGTACAAGCGTGAAATCAGATTGAATATCGTGCTCTTTCCGGCTCCGTTCGGACCGATGATGGCGAATATTTCGCCCGGATTAACGTCAAACGAAACGTCCTCGACTGCATGCACGCCACCAAACATGATCGACAGGTTACGAACAGATAAGGTTGCTGCTGCGCTCATCGCATGCGCTCAGTTTTGAGATAGCTCTTCTGCCGAACGAAAGAAGACTTTCGGTAATACGGGAAGGTTTCGAAGAAGAACCTGATTTTCATCCACCGGCCATAGATACCCTGCGGCTCGAAGACAATGAAAACGACAATGATCAGTCCAAACAGCAACGGCTCAAGACCGGCTTGCTGGCCGACCGCCGGTGGCAAGACATCTCTCAGAAAACTAATCGCGATAGGCAACAACGAGATCAGAATCGCGCCGAATATCGCACCCAGAATACTGCCCAGACCACCAACGACGATCATGAGCATCAGCTTGAGCGATTCCAGCACGCCAAATACTTCCGGCGACAAATAGCTCAGATGGTGTGCCAGGAGAACGCCCGCCAGTCCGGTAATCGCTGCACTAACACCAAAGGACTGAATCTTCACCCATTCGACACTGACACCCAGACTTCGTGCTGATAATTCCGAATCTCTTACCGCCAGAAAGGAGCGACCGGTTGGTGTTCGAAACAGGTTGGCAGCGCCGAGAACGACGACAAACACGAAAAATAAATCGAGATAGTACTGCTGCCACATAGCCTTCAGGGGTATTCCAAACAGCTTCAGGGCCGGCACCTTGAATCCCGCATGTCCGCCGGTCACGGCCTCCCATTCGCCGAGGAAGGTTTCGACCAGAATCAGGAATGCGAGCGTCGCTATGGCGAGATAGAACCCGTGCATTTTGGAAGCGGATCTACCAAGCAGCATGCCAATCACGCCTGACAGGGTCACGGTCAGGACGACAGAAACTGAAAATGGCACGCCGTGCGAAATCAAGATGGAGTGGCAATACGCGCCGATAGCAAGAAAGGCTGCGTGACCAAAACTGACCTGTCCGGTGTGCCCCGTCAGAATCATCAGCCCAATTCCGGCGATAGCGTAGACCAGCATCAACCCGAGTTCTGCCAGATAGTAATTTTGCAGAAAAAGGGGTGCCGCGATCAGCAACAACACGACCAGGCCGACGCGAATTTTCTCACCGGTTTTGGCGAGAAAATGTATATCGTCTTCGTAACGCGTTTTGAACAAAACCTGCATTTGCTAGACCTTCTTCTGAAAGGTCTGGGAAATCAGACCCTCGGGCTTGACGAACAAGACCAGCAGCATGACAACGTAGGCGGAAACGCCTTTGATGGCTGGGAAGTAGAAATCGGCGAAGGGTTCTATGATGCCAATCAACAAACAGCCCAGCAGCGCACCCGGAATGGAGCCGAATCCGCCGACGATAGCCCCCGCCAATGCCTTGATACCGAGAAAGCCGATCGTCGTATCAATTTGAGTAACGGGCGCGAGCAGTGCTCCGGCGGCAGCGGCGATCATGGCTCCAATCGCCCAGGTGACAGACACGAGGCGTTTGACCGGAATGCCCATATAGAACGCAGCCAGCTGATTCTGCGATGCTGCCTGCATCGCCACACCGAATCGTGTTCTTGAAAAGAACAGGTACAAAACACCGCACAGGATTGCCGTAGCCGCCACGATTGCGATTCGATCATGGCTAATCGACAAGCCCTCGGCAATCACGACCTTGCCATCAAACGGCGTATTCAACGACAGTGTCTGCCAGCCCCAGATCATTCCGGCCAGCGAACGAAAAATAAAGCCGAACGCGACCGTCAGGATGAAAATGCTGGCGGACGACTGACCGATAATACGGCGCATGATTTGTGCGTCGATCAGATACCCTACGACGCCGATCGACAGGCACCCCAGGACAAAAGCAGGCCAGAAACTGCCGCCCAAGGCCTCTGAAAACGCCAGCACCGCAAACGCGCCGAGCATCATGAATTCGCCGTGCGCGAAGTTGACGACTTCCGTCGCCTTGTAGATAAGCACAAACCCGAGTGCGATCAGACCGTAGGCACAGCCCTGTGCCAGACCGGTCACAGCGAGATGAATAATATCATTCACCTGCAGCATCAGAGATCGCCTATTTTATATATAAGTATCAAGCAGTTAAACTCCGAACCATTATTATTTTTTGCATGTCCGAGCCGCTATTGTGGCATTGATACCATCATCCTTGCCAATGTCCCATTTGTGCGAGCCGAAAAGCCCGAATTACGTTATGATGCGCGGCTGATTTCCGGAGGACTGAAATGCTCGAAAAACTGCAATTCTACATCGACGGCCAGTGGGTTAACCCGGCCGAACCGCGCACCATGGATGTCGTCAATCCGGCCACCGAAGCGGTATACGGTCGAATCAGCATTGGCTCGGCTGCCGACGTCGACGTGGCTGTCGCCGCGGCCGCACGTGCGTTCGAAACATTCTCGCAAACCAGCCGTGAAGATCGCATCAACCTGCTGCAGTCAATTCTGGATGTTTTTGTTCGCCGTGCTGACGAAGTCGCGGAAGCGATTATGGACGAAATGGGCGCGCCCTGGGGCCTCGCCAAGTACGCCCAGGCGGCCAGCGGCACACAGCACATCGCCGCGGCCCTCGAAGCGCTAAAGAGCTATGAGTTTGAGGAGAAGATCGGTTCAACCCTGGTTGTGAAGGAACCGATCGGCGTTTGCGGGCTGATTACGCCCTGGAACTGGCCCATGAACCAGATCGCGGTCAAAGTTGCACCAGCGATTGCAGCGGGCTGCACCATGGTTTTGAAACCGAGCGAAATTGCACCGTTCGATGCCATATTGTTTGCCGAAATACTCGATGAGGCCGGGGTACCGGCAGGCGTTTTCAATCTGATCAATGGTGATGGCCCGGGCGTCGGCACGGCATTGAGTCAGCACCCGGGTATTGCGATGGTGTCCTTTACAGGATCAACCCGCGCCGGTGTTCTGGTTGCACAAAACGCGGCACCGAGCGTCAAGCGAGTCGCCCAGGAACTCGGTGGCAAGTCAGCCAACATTATTCTTGATGATGCCGATCTCGAGGCAGCCGTTACCGATGGCGCGAAAGGAATGTTCGAAAACACCGGACAATCCTGCGATGCCCCTTCGCGCATGCTCGTACCCAGAGACAAGATGGACGAAGCGGCAGCGATCGCGGCAAAAGTCGCGGCGGCGACGGCTGTTGGCAATCCGCGGGAAAAAGGCACGCGCGTTGGGCCAGTGGTCTCCGAATTACAATGGAACAAGATTCAGGGCCTGATCCAGAAGGGTATCGATGAAGGCGCAACGTTGGCGGCCGGCGGCACCGGGCGTCCGGACGGCCTCGACACGGGTTATTACGTGAAACCAACCGTATTTTCGAATGTCAACAATGACATGACCATCGCACGTGAAGAGATTTTTGGTCCGGTACTTTCGATCATCCCTTACGACGATGATGACGAAGCGATTCGAATTGCGAATGACACACCGTACGGTCTGTCGGGCTACGTCTCGTCAGGCGATCTTGACAGAGCCCGTCGTGTTGCATCACGCATGCGTACCGGCATGGTGCATATCAATGGTGCTGACCTCGAAGCGCTGGCCCCATTTGGCGGCTACAAGCAATCGGGGAATGGGCGCGAATGGGGTGCGCACGGAATGGATGAATTTCTTGAAGTGAAGTCGGTTTACGGCTACGAAAAGTGAACAAATTGATGAAACGAACTTTTGTATTAGTAACGCTGGCCGCAGCACTTTTTCTCGGCGCTTGCGGCGGCGAGTCGAGTCTGCCCGAAGCGACCGGCAAAGCGAGTATCAGCGCTATCAACGCTGTGAAGACAGCTCCCGAAGTTGCGTTTCTGATTGAGAAGCGAAGTCTTGGCACAGCAGCCTATACCAGGGCTACTTCCGCAACTCGCTTTGACGACCTTAGCTATAACTTCAATTTCGAATTGTCTTATCCCGGCGAGACAGAGAGAAGAAACCTTGCCAGTGTCTCCCAGGACATTGTGAAAGATACGGATTACATTTTCGTCTTGACCGGAACGCTCGCCGACGCATCGGTGCTGGTTTGGGAAACTCCGGAGCGCGAGTTCACGGGTACCGAGACGTTTTTTGAAGCAAGATTTGCACATACCGCTGATTCGCTTAAAAGCCTGGGCAGCGTTGACTACTATTTCGCCGCACCGGGTGTTGCGCCTGCCGCTGACAATGCGGTCGGTACGCTGGCCTTTGGTGATGTGCTGACCCCGGGCGATTTCGAGGCTGGCGATTACGTACTGACGATCACTGCGGCGGAACTGCCGGGCGACGTTCTTTACCAATCGGCGACCACCACATTTGTGGCTGCGACCCAATACATCATGACCTCATTTGATGGCGACGCGAGTACTTTCGCACCGATTATTGCCCGGGCCATTGTTTCGGGTACCAGCTCAGCAGGCGGCTCGTTAAGAATGCCGGATGCCAACTACCCATCTACCGTTCAGTTCGTCAACGGCTCGCTAGCCATCGATACGGTGGACATTTATGGGGACGCATTACTCACCTCTCAACTCGTCGCCGGCCATGCGTACAAGGACATCTCTGCCGAGTTCGAACTTGCGGCGGGAGATAATCCGGTTCTCTACACACCGACTACCCTGCTGTCACCTGTACTGATTGACGATACCCTGAATTTCGCCCTCGGATTGCGCGGCCGAGCTGTCGCCTATGGATCAGCCGATAGTTTTGAGCTCAAAACCTATCTTCCCGATCGCCGTTCTGTCGAGTCACAGGCTGGATTACAACTTTTCAACGCGGCGACCAACTTTGCGTTAATCAATATTTATGTCGTGGACACCGGCACGACGATCATAGACAAAATTGCCGCTCGTACGGCTGTTCCTAGCGGCATCGCCTTACCAGTGATCGGTTTGGCGGCGGGAAGCTTCGATATTTATATTACGCAGATTGGTGAAACCGACATACTGGCAGGACCAATTCAGATCGACGTTGAACGGGGCGATATGCTGGAAGGCATGATCTTCGATACTGTCGACCCGGCAACGCTGGAAATCAACTTTTTCCCGAACAATCCCTGACATTATTTCCTGCTAGCCGAAATTACGAGGCGGTCGCGGCATCCACATAGGCGGCGCAATCATTGGACGCTTCGTCATCCGGAATACGCTTCGCTTTGTACATCGCTTCATCCGCGACGCTCAACAGGTGCCAGAGCTCTTCGCCGTGTTTTGGCATCAGCGCGATACCAACACTTGCGGTGCACTGTATCTCCTGCCCCTGGATGATGTAGGCCTCTGACGCCGTTTGCACGAGGCGTTCAGCGATATGCTTGACGTCGTCCACGGGCACTCCTGGTAATACGATCGCGAATTCGTCGCCACCAAGGCGTCCCAGGATATCCTCTGGCCGCAGGCAGAACTCTAGACGATGGCCGAATGCCTTTAACAGTGCGTCGCCGGCCTGATGGCCGAAACGATCATTGATCGATTTGAACTGATTCAGGTCCAGATACAAGACCGCGCCGACACTGCTGCGACGAATGCAGGAAGCACCCTCCTGTTCGAATCCGCGTCGATTCAGTATGCCCGTTAGCGGATCTCGTAATGCGTCCGCGAGCATCTTGTCTTCAGTTTGCTTACGTTGCGTTATGTCGATCAACGTAACTGAAAAATCCTCGCCAACCGGCTCACCGATTATTCGCAACCAGCTCTCGCCTTCCTCGGCTTCCGCCGAGACTTCAAAGGTCACCTGCGCAGTCGCTGTTGTATCACCATCGAAATGGTCAGAGAGTTTGCGCGGACTTAATTGTTCCAGTTTATCCAGCGGCATACCGACAAGCGTTCCACTGCCTTCGCCGACGAACGACTCCGCCGCCCGGTTCGCGAAGACACAGCGGAACTTTCGACCAGCATCATTATTGTCGCGAGCGAATCGTAAAATTCCGTTGGACGAGGTTTCGATCAGCGTGCGTATCAGATGCTCACTGTCGGCCAGTTTACTCAAGGCCGTGCGTCGTTCGGTCACATCGCGACACACCACCACCATGCCCATATTTTGCCCTTTGGGTCCTGCCAGAGGGCCTACGCTCACCTCGTAGATATTGCTCGCGTCCATTCTGAGGGTCTGAGTCAGATCCAGCTCTTTTGCCTGCTCAAGAATCGCACGGGCTGCTGGAAAATCTTCCCACAACTTGCGTCCGATAAGCTCTTTCTCTTTTCCTTCCAGCAGATGCTGCGCAGCCTTGTTCGCACAAATGATGCACTGCTCATTGTCGACGACAAAAATTGGGTCACGCACATGATCGAACAGTGTCTGATACGCAAGCGGACTGAATTCGTGCACCCTTAACTTAAGGCTCGCGTAAGCAAAGAACGGCCAGACGCATGCGAGTGCAGTCGACGTAAATGGAAAGTCGGCCGGCCCCACGCCGAGAATATTATTCACGATGCTAATAGCGAATGGCAACAACGCGCATATCAGTAACAACGAAATCGTCTTGCGGTGCGCAGGTGCGATTGTCGGCAAACGCCCTATGAGCGCAATCGCCGAAAAGGCGAATAAGCCGTACGTGAATGGAGCGTAAATCTTGCTGTACCAGTAGTGGTCGGAAACGTTGCTGAAGCTGATACCTGCTGCGGTTTCATTGACTACCCAGATCATGCCGTGCATCGAGTTGGTCAAGCACAATCCCATCGTAACCATAGGAACAATGCTGAGTATCACGATCGTCATGGCGTGCGGCGGACCCGCCGTATAGTTGCGGTAAATGGTGTAGAAAACGACCGGAATAAAACCAGCAGAAAAAAACGTGAGGGTACGACCGACGCCGTACAGAGTTACGTCAGTTGCTGCATAAGAGAATGACGAGCCAGCCAGCATGCCGCCGATCAGCAACAAAAAGAAGCTAACCATGCTATTAGCGTACTGTGGACCAGAGCGAGATACGCGCACAGCCAAAACCACGTAAGCAACTGCTCCGAGCGCCAGAAATGGCGTAAGTAAAGGGCTTAGCATCGACATAACGCTATGCTAACGAGGTAGGGCTCTACATAATGCGACCTGTGCCGCATTCCGGAAACTCACGCGCGAACCAGGTCACGTTTACAGCCCTTCGGCGGTGTCTGCGATCAAAGTATCGACGACAGATTTCAAACTATCCTCAACGCTGGCACCATTCGCTCGCTCCAGCTCGAAATCCTTCAGTTGCCGATGAGCGCTGGTACCGCGCGAGAGAATCTCGTGAATGTGGGCAATCTCCTTCTCGCAGCCCAACGCCCTCGCATCCTCGATGACCAGCGACAACATTTCATCCATCAACTGCTCGAACGGTACGATGGCGCCTTTGGCCAGATCGATCATGCCCTCATCAAAACTGTAGCGCATCGCGCGCCAGCGGTTTTCCCGAATCAACATCGGCGTGTAGATGCGCCAGCGCTGATTGCGCCTGCGTAGCCGATACAGCATGCGCAATATACAGACCAGCAATGAAACAAGAGCGATTGTGTCGTCCAGTCGAGTACACACATCCATAATGCGTGTCTCTATCGTCGGGAATCGCGCGCTTGGACGCAGATCCCACCAGATCTTCGTGGAGTCCTCGATCAGCCCCGCCTCCATGAGAATATTGATGTGGCGCTGGTACTCGGCCCAACTCGCGAAGCGCTCGGGCAGACCCGTGCGCGGCAGTGCGTCAAAAATAGTCAAGCGATAGCTTTTGAGGCCGGTATCCCTGCCATTCCAGAATGGTGACGAACAGGAAAGTGCCAGCAGATGCGGCAGGAAATACGACAACTGGTTCATCAGGTCGATGCGCAATTCGTCGTCATCTATTCCAACGTGAACGTGCATCCCGCAAATGACCAGGCGTCGGGCCGCACCCTGCATTTCGTGCGTGAGCTCGTTGTAACGGTCTTTCTGCGTATGCTTTTGCTCGGTCCAGCTGGAAAACGGATGCGTCGAGGCGGCAATGGGAGCGAGACCGTGACGGTCAGTTACCTCGATAATATTGCGGCGCAGTCGGGACAAATCGGCGCGCGCTTCCTGAACGTTATTGCAGACTTTGGTACCCACTTCGAGCTGCGAGCGCAGTAACTCGGTTGTGACCTGCGGGCCACATTTCTCTTCCGCTTCCTGCATGAGTGTTTGCGGTGGATCAATAACGAGAGCGCGAGTCTCTTTATCGACTAACAGATATTCTTCTTCAACACCGATCGTGAACGCTGGCTCGTTGCCGCTCATCCATTACCCCCATTTCTTCCAATCGTTTCGGTATCGAGTCGATGATTCGATGCATCACCGCTGCAATTTCATCAACGCCTTTTTCATCGTCAATCAGATCGTGGCGAATCTCAATTCCAATATGCGGCAGTCCGATCTCTTCCGCGTGATGGTCTATCGTAAAATCTTGCGGCGCCTTTCCCGAGTACGGCTCATTGTCTCCAACGAAGTACCCTGCCGCCGAGAAATCTGCGAGGAAAATATCCCGCAGCCGTGTATCGGTATCCCAGAGAACACCCATCTCCCATGGGCGTGTCTCACCGTTCATTACGGGGGTGAAACTGTGAATAGCGATAAATGCGGGCGCCGGACCGATACTTTGCAATCGCTGTACCTGGTTGTCCACTGCCTGATGATAGGGATGATAGAGCGCATTGGCTCTAAGGTCCTTCTCTTCCTGATGAAGATTTCGATTGCCCGGCACCAGGATACCGTCGCCAAATTGCAGGAATGCGCCGGGATCCATCAGTTGGCGATTGCAGTCCACCACGAGTCGTGAGTACTGCGCCAATATCGCCGTGACTTCGAGACTGGCCGCCAGTCTTTCGGTCAACGGCCCGGCGCCGATATCAACAGCGAGGTGACAGCGACGTGCAAATGGATCAAGGCCCATGTCACCCAAAGACCTCGGAAAACGGCAGCTGGCGTGGTCACAGACCAGGAGAATGGGCAATTCAGCTAATGGATTCAGCACTGCGAAAGGCCCCGGCTCATCCGCTGACAGCAGTTGCGGTGTGGCCTCTGAACTGTTTTCGGAAATAGAGCTTTTGGACATCCCAGCAGTGTACCGTATCGGCGGCGCTACGCCACCCGTGGACACTGCGGATAGCTCCTATGCAATTAGCTGATCGGCCTTCTTTTCCCAGGGCATAAATGACTGCACAGAAGCCGGTCTTGCAATGTAGTAGCCCTGTGCAAACTCGATACCGAGCGCTCCCAGCTTATCAAGCACCTGCTTGGTCTCTACGCGCTCCGCGATGGTCTCGATCCCCATGGCATGGCCGACTGAGCTGATGGCTTTGACCATGCTCTCATCGACGATGTCCTCAGCGACGTTGCGAATAAACTGGCCATCGATTTTCAGATAGTCGACAGGGAGGTTCTTGAGATAGGTAAACGATGACAGGCCGCTGCCAAAATCATCCAGAGAGAATTTGACCCCGAGTTTCTTCAAGGTCTGCATGAAATGCACAACGCGCGACAGATTTGAGATCGCAGCTGTTTCAGTGATTTCGAAACAAATTGCCCCGTCCGGTAATTTCTGTTTCTTCAGTTCATCGATGACAAAGTCGAGGAAGCGATCCTCGCTCAGCGAGGTACCGGATAAATTGATCGCCAGCATGTAACGCGCGTCGCCGTCGTCGTTGCGATCGGCCAGTTCGGTCAATGCCTCGTGAATGACCCAACGATCCAGAGTGGACATCAGATTATAACGTTCGGCCGCCGGAATGAATTGGTCAGGACCTACAAGCTCGCCCTTCTCATCCCGCATCCGTAACAGCAGCTCGTAATGATCACGGCGGTTTCCGTGCTTTTCACCAATCCCGATAATCGGTTGGAAAAACAGCTCGAAGCGTTCTTCCTCGACAGCATTTGTTATTCGCGATACCCACTTCATCTCTTCGTGGCGCAGCGACGCATCACTGTCCCGGTAGAGGTGGACCTGGTTGCGCCCCATGTCCTTGGCGGAATAGCACGCCACATCAGCAGAGCTCATGACGCTCGCGACATCGGCGTTTTCGCTGTTGATCATGACGATACCGATGGAACACCTCACCGTCGTGAACGAATCTTTCCATTCGAATCGATACCCTTCAATCGATCCTCGAATATCTTCTGCGACCTCGATCGCACGTTCATCGCTGCAGCGCTCGAGAAGAATGCCAAACTCATCGCCGCCCAGTCGGGCCAGCAAGTCGGTGGAGCGTATATTCGCTTGTATCAACTCGGTCAGCTGTCGCAGCAATGCGTCGCCCGCTGTGTGACCGAAGGTGTCATTGACCACCTTGAACTGATCAAGGTCGACGTACAGCAGTGCGTGAGACTCCTCGTCATTGTCGCGAGTTTTCTCGAGAGCGCCGATCAGAGAGTTTTCGAATTCACGCCGATTGATCAGTCCTGTCAAAGGATCATGCGACGCCTGATAACTGAGTTGACGGAACAGGCGAGACTCTTTGCTCACATCGTGGAATACCATCACGGAACCGATGATGTTGCCGATGCGATCGCGTATCGGCGCGGCCGAATCCTGAATGGGAATCTCATCGCCGTTGCGGGTAATCAATACTGAATTCTCGGCGACCGTGATAATGCGCCCTTCCTTGAGGCATCGTATGACCGGGTTTTCTACGCTCGCCCGTGTGTGTTCGTTCACGATCATCATAAGATCGGTGACCGGCGTATTCCGCGCGCTGCGCATATCCCAGCCGGTCAGATCCTGTGCTACCGGATTGATGTAGTCGACGACGCCCTCAGCATCAGTCGTGATGACGCCGTCACCAATTGATTGCAAGGTTACCTCTGCCCGTTCTTTTTCCTCGAAAACCCGGGTTTCGGCTCGCTTACGATCGGTAATATCTGTAATCGTGCCTTCATGCGCGACGATGCGGCCGGTGTCATCCTTGATCGCGCGTGAATTCTCCAGCACGACAATTGTGCTGCCATCTTTGCGGCGCAAACGGTACTCAAAGTTTTTCACCACACCCTCTGCCTCTAGCCGCGCAAATACGCGGTCTCGGTCTATCGGGTTGACGTACAGCACCGTCGTTTTACCGGCCAATTTCATATCTTCGACACTGTCGTATCCCAGCATTTCAACGAGCGCCGGATTTGCCGTAATGATTTCGCCTTGTCGAGAAGCTATATAAACACCGTCGACAACGTTTTCGAACAAGCCGCGGTATCGCGCTTCGCTGTTACGCAGCTTGTTCTCGTCCTGCTGGCGTTTGATTGCGATACCCGCCAGCCTGGCCATGCCGCTGAGCTTGTCGAGTTCGTCCGTCGTCGGCGCACGCGGCTCGTCGACATACACGTCCAACGTACCGATGATGCGTCCGGCTGCTCCGTGTATAAGGAAAGACCAGGCGGCTTTGACGCCATGATCTTGTAGCACCTTGCGACTGCCTTCCCACGCTGGATCTTTGGCAATGCTCATCGTGATGCGATCTTGCGTGTGATAAACAGCGGAGCCGCACGTGAGACTGTCCGGAGCCACTTTAATGAAATCAAGACACAGCTTGAGTTTATCCGGCAGGCTCGGTGCCTGTTCGACTGACAGCGTCTGACTCTTCGTATCCAGCAACATGATCGCGCACTTCAATCCACCGCCGAGTTTCTCAACAAATCGACAGATGGCTCGCAGCGTGCGGTCATGCGGCGCACTGGCAGCGATCATCTCAAGTACTTTGTTTTGTGCGTAGGACAGCGCTTCTTCGCGTTTGCGTTCGCTGATGTCTGTGATGCTGACCCGGATCAACTTGCGGTCATCGGACGGCAGCTGACTGAAACGCACTTCACACGGAAATTCCCGTCCGGCCGAGTCCTGGTGCAACCACTCGAAAGTCGGATGTTCACCATTGAACACGCGATCAACATAGCCACGACGGACGCCGAATGACGGCGTGCCATCAGGCTGTACTTTCGGGCTGATGGCTTCCGGGCCGACCGTCAACAGACGGGTTCTTGACAGGTTGAACAGGGTGCACGCCTTGTCATTTGCGTCCGTGAATCGATTCTTATCAACGTCAAAAACGATGATTGCCTCCGGCGCATTCTCCACCAGCGCACGGTAGCGTCCTTCGTTTTCGCGCAGTGCGCTTTCCGACTCTTTCCGATAGGTGATGTCGCGCAGACTGATCACATAAATGTCACCACTGCCGGCCCTAAGGCGGCTCGCGTTGATCTCTGCTGTGAATCGGTCACCGTCAGACCGCAAGGCATCAACCTCACCGTCGACAAGATTGATATTGGTATCGTCGAGATTGGAGACATAGGGCTCGAGAAACGCTGCTAGCGATTGCTCTGTTGCGCTCGGCAGGATATTAGCTATTTTCGAGCCAACGAGCTGGTCCTTGGTCAGCTTGAAATATCGCGTGCAGACCTTGTTGCAGTTTCGAATAACGCCGTCTGTGTCGACCGACAAAAGCGCCTCTGTAACGCTGTCGAAAATAGCTTCTATGGGGTTCCCGGTATCGGCCAGGGTTGCGGTGCGAATCGACTGGGTGATCGTCGCTTCCATCTTGTCATAATGCTGATCGATTAATGACAGGAGCTCGATGAAGTCCGGCTTCTTCATGCCGGACGCCTCAGTCGCCACTCGTATCTTGTTGCGTAAATCCGTTTGCATTGACCAGCGTGTCCTGCAGCTTGGTCAATAACTCTAATTTTTTGCCCTGATTGGGTCTGTGACGCAGATTCAGTTTTGAAAATTATTTTGGGAATTTTTTCCCTTTTTTCTTACCCTGTAGGAGCGGCTTTATGCCCTTTGGGTGCCCAGGCCGCGACCGTCCCCGCACCCACCCCTCAATCGTTACTCAACACCCTTACCGCCTCACCATCCTCATCAAACTGCACCTCACCATTTTCCTGCAGTTCGCGGGACCCGGCGCCAACCTGGATCGGAATGGCGGTCACCGTGGAGGTTGTGCCGTTCTCGGTCTCAAACGACGCGCTGACGTTCAGATAAAAGCGACCCTCGCGTTGCGGGATAACCGTCACCAACTGCTTGAATACCTTTTCGTTTGCCGCCGGCTCCATGCGTACACGCGCTGGCTGTGACTCCGCCAATACCATTGACGACGCGTCGCGGATGCGGTAGTCGAGGTTAACCGGGTGCGGCCCTGCCAGAGACTCGACTTGCAGATCGACAGTAATCGGGCTGCCAACCACCGGCGTGCCGATGATTTGGTAACTCACCCGGTAAGGTGACCCCGGTGTAACGACGGCACCCGCAAGTTCCGGATCAGTTGATTTCGGGTCAGGGTCGGATGCAATAACGGCCGCCGGTTCCCCTGTCTTGTCATTGCCACAGGCCGACAGTGCCAACATCGCCACTGCCAGAACCGTCAAATTTTTCGCTCGAGTCATATTAATCACCTTGTGATCAGCGGTCATCGCGCCGTCATGCTTACATCAAAACAGATTTGGTCGGGAAAATCAGATGCTGCGTCCGGATCTTCATAGCGCCACTCGTGCAGGTCCGCCACGTAGACGTCTGCAGGCAGATTCTGCGTAGTAAATGTTTCAACATCATCGTCGCCGCTAACGCCAGCGGCGACAATCCCCCCATTCAGATAAATATACATATCCGGATCGCTGCGGTCTCGAGTAACATCGGGATCCGGCGCATCCGTTGACGGTGGCGGCACCGGGTTGGGCACGATAGTCACATCGTAGCGTGCTGACCGCGTCGTCGTGATTCTAAGATATCGATATTCCGCGGGCTTGTTGCCGTCACCGTCCGGATCCTGATCATTATTGACACACACGCCTGTCAGGACCGAACCGTCAGCCGCATAGTCAATATACAACGGCAATACGTCCCGTGCGTTGTTCGGATAAACGTCGATATTCGCCTGTTCAGTGGCCCAGATATCAAGGCCGTCGGTCTCGATATTTTCGGCCCTCAACAAGGCATCCAGAAAGCCCTGCTGCGGCGCGTCCAGTTTGGTACGCAGCAGCGTCGCGAACGAAAACAATGTGGTAAAGGCCTCGGTTCTACGCTGCTCGTTGGTCATGACATCGTAAATGGGCCCAAATCCGATGGAAGCGTTATCGACACCGTCGTCATCGGTGTCGAACAGGTCGAGCAGCAGCGTGGCAACCGAGATTTCGTTGTACCAGCCCTGGTGACCACCGTTGTAGGTTTCAACGTTGAACCCCCAGCTTCCGGCGCCGTTTGCCGCACCCGTATTGCAGGCCATGGGATTACCGGAGGCCATAGCACCAAAGCCGGTACCCCAGCCTTCTCCAAAGGAGACCCGGGCGTCCACCGTGCCACCGATGTAATGCGTACCGCCAACGCTGTCCGAGCGTGAGAAATTGTCTTCGAGGTAGTGGCCCCATTCATGCAAGGTCACGTAGTAGTCAAATTCACCGGTGTCGACACTGGCGTCGCCCATGATGAACAGGGCATCGTTGGTCCCGCCGATGTAAAACGACCCTCCGAGTTCACCGCTGTCGATGTCGGTTGGACTGCCCTCGGTCTTGGTGTTGTTGACACTCCAGTAGGCGTCCAGCGGAGAAAAGTTCGCATCAGGATCTTCGCTGAGGACAAGCTTCATTCCGGTATAGATATCGTCCAGGATCGCGAACGGCGCCGCCGCGCGAGTGCCGCTGTAAGAAGTGCCTCGCCAACCGGTTTCAGCCGTGATGTCTTGGTCCGTTATGTTGCTGACGCCGGTATTGAACGTTGCAGAGTCGAATGCGTACAAAGGCCGAAAGCGCAGTGCCGGAGGATTCGGCGACAAGTCAACGTTGTCGCGCACCTGCACGTCCCAGTTCGGCAGCGCACCGTCATTTTGTAATTCTGCAAGCACCCGGACCCGCACATCCGTGCTTGCTGCAATATTGGCAAATGAATATGAACCATCGTCGCCCGACACCGTTTCGCCCAGAACTTTGTCGTCTGAGTCCAGCAATTGAACCGTCGCAGCACGAATCGGCCGCGCCGCTGTACCGGCAAAATTGAGGCCGAAGCAGGTATTGGAATTGTGATTCGTCGGCACATATTCAAAGCGCAAGACGCCCGACACGTTGACCTGACTCTGCCCTTCCTGAACCGCAATAACGACTGAATCCACTGCAGTATCGATACCGTCGTCAACCGTCAGCTGGAAGTTAAGTGTGGTGGTCGTACCGGGCGCGACAGCAGGTGCGATGAACGTCGGTTGTACAACGTTCGACGCACTCAGCGTTACCAGCGGACCCGCGGTCTGTGACCAGGTGTAGGTCAGAACATCGCCAGAATCCGGGTCAGTTGAGAGCCGCCCATCAAGCGTTACGCTTTCAAATTCGCTAACGTTTTGGTCGACGCCCGCATTCGCCGTGGGCTGCGAATTCATCGGCGGTGAATTCGATTGTGTTACGGGAGGGGCAGAACCCTCCGACTCCGTCAAACAAGCGGACACAGTCAGCACGCCAACGAGCAGTGTCGCCAGCCTGCATTGCTTAACTGTGTCCATTACTTCCATGATCTTGCCCATGACAGACTAAATAATAGCGGCGCCTCCTGAACGCGAACCCAACCGCCGGCGTTCGGTGACCCAACGGATTGCGATCCAGGTCCGTACTCCGGTGGCAAGTATTGTTAAACTTTGTCCACTGAAATAGCGGGCGGTTCACACTTCCGTCACTTTTACCTCTGGAAAAGATAAAACATGAGTAAAAACAAGAAGATATTGGTAACCGGCGGCGCAGGCTACATTGGCAGCCACGTCGTACGACAGCTGGGGCTGGCGGACGAAGACGTCGTGATCCTCGATAATTTGTCGACAGGCTTCGAAGCGGCAGTAACATTTGGCGACTTTATAAACGGCAACACCGGCGATGCGGTGTTGCTGGAAAAACTATTCAGCGAAAACGATATCGACACCGTCATGCATTTTGCGGCGCATACGATCGTCCCGGAATCGGTGAGTGATCCGCTCAAGTACTATCGAAACAACACGTCCTCCAGTCGCACCTTGCTTGAGGCGGCTACCAGGCATGGCGTCAAAAACTTTGTCTTCTCATCGACGGCTGCTGTCTACGGCATTCCCGATGGCGGCAAGGCCTCGGAAGAGTCGGCGACACAGCCTATAAACCCGTACGGCACCTCCAAACTCATGACAGAGTGGATGCTAAGAGACCTGTCGGCGGCCGGCGGACCCACTTACGTTGCGCTGCGCTACTTCAACGTCGCTGGCTGCGATCCGACGGGGACGATCGGACAATCGACGCCAAAAGCCACGTTGCTCGTCAAGGTCGCTTGTGAAGCGGCGACCGGTCGCCGCCCTGGCGTATCCATTTTCGGCACAGACTTCCCCACCCCGGACGGCACCGGGCTGCGCGACTACATTCACGTAGAAGATCTCGCCACAGCTCATCTGGATGCATTGCAGTATTTGCGTGCGGGTGGCGAATCAACCGTACTGAATTGCGGCTACGGGCACGGCTACAGCGTCCGTGAAGTGCTGGCCGCGGTGGAACGGGCAAATGGCGAGAAGTTGAATATTGCCGAAGAACCGCGTCGCGCCGGCGACCCGCCTGAACTCATCGCCGTAGCGAACCGCGTTCGTGACGTCCTGGGGTGGGTACCACAGCACGACGACCTTGAAACGATCGTTCGAACGGCTCTGGAGTGGGAACGAAAAATTGCCGCCCGGGACCCGAGCGCCTATTGGGCATCCTGAGGAGATTACCGGTCACTCGGTGCTAGACTTTCGACATGAACCTCCCACGCCCACGATCGCTTAACGGACTGATTCTGGTCGGCTTCGGGCTGGTCGCCCTGCCGCTGCTAATCGCCGTGGTCTGGGCACTGGTCAACCTTGATCGGGTCGCAGAACAGAGCGAACAACTGGTATTTACTGGCGTAACCGCAGCCGAGAGTAATCGACGCATTAATGAACAGCTCAGTTCGCTTGAGCGGGTCGCGCGGCAGTATCAAATTCTGAAAAATCCCGACAGCCTGCAATTGATGACGCAGGATCTGAAGACATTCGAAGACCTGCTGGTTGATATGGCGCCACTGGTCGATGAGGTGGACGCGACGGCGTTGTCCGCGGCGCTTGGGAAAGAGGCTGGCGAGATCATAGCGGTCCTGTCAGACACGAGCGCGGACGACGCGACGCTGACCACGGCCATCGAGAGGTTTGCGCCGCTGCGGCAGGACGTGGGGCGCTTGACGGCTATTTTGACGGCCTACGTAGACACAAAATTATCCGCGCTGCAGGAAACGGCCCGAACCGCACAACGTGTATCGGCCTGGCAGGTTGCGGCGCTTGTTCCGGGCACCCTGTTTCTTATCCTTGTTTTTACGTTGCTGGTCGCCCGTCCGATTCGCCAGATCGATCATGCGATTGGACAACTGGGTGAAAGCGGTTTTTCGAAGCCTATCGAAATCAAAGGTCCAACCGACCTGCAGCGACTAGGCCGGCAGCTCGAATGGCTGCGTTTGCGGCTCCTCGAACTTGCTCAGGAAAAGAACAAATTCCTGCGACACATGTCTCATGAACTGAAGACACCGCTGGCGAATATTCGCGAGGGTACCGAGTTGTTGCTGGACGGTTCGGTCGGTGACCTCGATGCTCCGCAACGCGAAGTCACCGATATTTTGCGTATGAATGGGCTAAAACTGCAGCAACTTATTGAGAACCTGTTGAGCTTCAGCGCCTGGCAGACCAAAAGCGAAGTATTGACACTGGCCGATTTTGAGCTCCGGAAACAGGTCATTTCAGTCGCAAAGGCGCAGCGACTGGCGCTGAAAGCGGCGAATATCCAGCTGAAACTGGAAGTCGATGACATTATTGTGAACGCGGATCAGGACAAGATCCGGACGGTGCTGGATAATCTCCTGTCAAACGCTGTCAAATTCACGCCAAGGGGTGGACTGATTACGATCCGAGCACAACGTCTGCCGAAAAGTTTCGTCATGGAATTCGGCGACACGGGTCCCGGCATACCGGAGGAAGAGAGCCCCAGAATTTTTGAGGCGTTCTTCCAGGGACGACGTGAACAAGGTGGCCAGGTCGGCGGAACGGGTATAGGACTGTCGGTTGTACTTGAGTGCATTCAGGCACACGATGGCTCAGTTGAACTAGTCGACTCGGATGAATTTCCGGGCGCGCATTTCAGAATTCACATTCCGCAAAAGCGGGAAACAGAGCAACAGAAGCTGGCAGCAAATGGTTAACGGCAAACTGACAAGAACCGGACGCGCACTTGCCATGACCATACTGGTTATTGCGGGATTGTCCGGTTGTGGTCAGACCACCGACTGGATCAAGGGCCGTATTAATTCCGGGCCGGAAAAAACCGGCGAATCTGGCGTGCAGGAAGTCGACTCCTATATTACTGAGCTCGGCCAGATCGCCTCCGGCGACCCCGCGGCGCAGGCTGAAATATTCGCGGACGCTTCAGCCGCCGCGCAGCTGACCCCCAGTCCCTCAACCAACCTGCGATTTGGGCTGGTGCTGGCCATTCCAGGGCATCCGGAGTCGGACCCCGAGCGTGCGCAAAGCATTTTGCGCGAAGTGCTCGCACAGACCATTTTACTGACACCCGCCGAGATCTCATTGGCGACCATTCACCTCAATAATGCGCAGCGGCAGATTGTTGCGGACTCCGAAGCACGCCGACTGCGCAGCTCGACCTCGCGCGCGACAGAAACACAGCAACAGGCCCTGAGACAGCGCCTGACTTCGGTCGAGGCGGAGAATCTTCAGCTTCGTCAGGACCTTGAAGAGGCCGAAAAGAAGCTTGAGGCCATCACCAATATCGAGCGCTCGATTCGCGAGCAAGAATGATCTAACCTATGCGGATAAGCCTATCCCGCGCGATATAAAACACTATGGTGAACAAGAAATCTCAGTCCAATGGCAAGATCCTGCTCGTTGATGACGATCCGGGGCTATTGCGTCTGTTAAGCATTCGTCTGCGCGCCGAGGGATTTGACGTCGAGGCTGTTGAGTCGGCGCATAACGCGTTGGCTGTTCTGAACCGTTTCACCCCGGATCTGGTCATCACTGACCTGCGCATGGACAAAATGGATGGCATCGGGCTGCTCAAGGAACTGCAGACCCGCTCACCTGGATTGCGCGTCATCATCATTACCGCCCATGGCACGATCCCGGATGCCGTCACAGCAACCCAGCACGGCGCATTCGGCTTCCTGACCAAACCCATCGACAAGGACGAACTCCTGTCGCTGGTTGACCGCGCCCTGAAAGTGTCCGGCAGCGCTTCGGTGGACGAGGACTGGGCGTCCAAAATCATTACCCGCAATCAGGCAATGAAAGAGGTTTTGCAGCAGGCCAAAATGGTTGCCGCAACCGATGCGCGAGTATTGATCACCGGTGAGAGCGGCACGGGTAAAGAACTGCTCGCGCAGGCGATTCACAAGGCGAGTGACCGGCGCAACAAACCGTTCGTAGCGATCAACTGCAGTGCGATGGCTGAAAACCTGCTCGAGTCCGAATTATTCGGGCACGAGAAAGGCGCTTTCACGGGTGCAACCC
Source organism: Gammaproteobacteria bacterium (assembly GCA_009937445.1). GTDB lineage: Bacteria > Pseudomonadota > Gammaproteobacteria > Steroidobacterales > Woeseiaceae > UBA1847. Next base: position 34,026 of record JAACFM010000013.1, read on the forward strand.
GAAGTCACGATGGTCTGTTTCAGTCTGCCGAAGGCGGCACCCTGATGCTCGATGAGATTGGCGACATGCCGATGCGTTTGCAGGTCAAATTGCTGCGTGTTTTGCAGGAAAGTCAGGTCCGTCCGGTTGGCAGTACGGAGGCCAAAAAAATCGACGTTCGCGTCATTTCAGCGACTCACCGGGATTTGCAGAGCTTCATGGGTCAGGGTCGCTTTCGAGAAGATCTGTATTACCGATTGAACGTCGTCAACATCAAGCTGCCGCCATTGGATGATCGCCGCGAGGACATCCCGCTGCTGGTTGCTGACTTTCTTCAACAGATATCTCGTGAGTCGGATCAGGAACGAAAAGTCTATGCTCCGGAAGCCGTAGAAATGCTCGTCACCGCCGATTGGCCCGGTAATGTACGGCAGCTTTATAACGTTGTTCGACAAAACGTGGCGCTGTCGCGATCGCCTGTCATCAGCGGCGAACTGGTGCAGCAGTCACTGGGAGAGCACGCAGGCAAGCTGGCATCGTTCTCCGATGCGCGCGACGAATTCACGCGCAATTATCTGTCACAAATTTTGCAGATAACGATGGGCAACGTAAGCCAGGCGGCACGCCTCGCAAAACGCAATCGCACCGACTTCTACAAACTCCTGGCCCGCCACGACCTGAACCCCGACGCCTTCAAAACAAGGTAACCGCCCCCCCCGTAGGAGCGGCCCAAGGCCGCGAATCACCTTCAACCACCAAATCTCAACACTTAGCCCCCAATAACGCGAATCATCCTCTCACCCCGCCAGTCATCATTAACTGATGAAAGGCCATTACCAACTTCGCAAAGGTCGCTGCAGTCTCCAGAATCAGATCTACCACGTATCTACAGCGACCCACGGGTGGCAACCATTGTTCCAAAGTTTTCGATGTGGACGGGCTGTCGTCGATTGCATGCGGCATGAACACGACGCTGGACACGTTAAGTCGTTAGCGTTCGTGGTGATGCCCGATCACCTTCACTGGTTGTTTTCACTAACGGGATCCCGGTCGCTGAGTGAATCCATCAAAAATGTGAAAGCCTTTTCAGCTCGTCGTATCAACGAGATCCTGAGATCGAAGGGCGCGATTTGGCAGCCTGCATTCTATGACCGGGCGATACGCCGAGAAGAAGACCTGGAAGGAGTCGCACGATACATCGTAGCGAACCCCCTGCGCGCGGGTATTGTGCGGACTATCAAGGAGTATCCCTTGTGGGATGCTAATTGGGTCTGATTGGTTTGCGTCGGGGGCTGTCGCGGCCTTGGGGCCGCTCCTACAGGGATGTTTTCTTTGAGTACGAGTCGGCGCTCAAACCGTATTTGTTCAGGAGGTCGTACAAGGTCGGCCGGGTTACGCCCAGCAGGTCAGCCGCCTTGGAAATGTTGCCGTAGCATTTGGTGAGTGCCACGCGGATCGCTTTTGTTTCAGCCTGTTGTCGCACCTCACGAAGATTTAGCAACTCTTCTACCGAACCCCCGTCGGCGATGCCGAGGTCAGCTGCCGTCAGCATTTTGCCGTCCGTCATGATGACAGCACCTTTGATCTTGTTCTCGAGCTCGCGGACATTGCCGGGCCAGGCATAGGCCTCGATAGCCGTGACAGCATCGTCGGCAAAACCGTTGATCGCTCTTTTTTGCAGTTTGGCGTATTTGGTGAGTAAGGTGCGGGCCAGTATCAGGCGACCTTCCTCTCGATCCCGCAGCGGTGGAATGTTGATCGTGATCTCACTGACGCGGTAGTACAGGTCCTCGCGAAACAGCCCCTCCTTGATCAGAATCTCCGGACTCTGATTGGTGGCGCAGACGACGCGCACGTCGACCGGAATTTCCTGCCGGCCACCCACGCGTTCTATGACACGTTCCTGCAGGAACCGCAGCATTTTTGCTTGCAGTGCGATCGGCATGTCGCCGATTTCATCAAGGAACAAGGTGCCGCCGTTGGCCAGCTCAACTTTACCAATCGCTTGCTTGTGAGCACCTGTGAACGCGCCTTTCTCGTGACCAAACAACTCGGACTCAAGCAGGTTTTCAGGAATCGCCGCGCAGTTAATCGCAACGAAGTTTTGCTCGGCGCGCGGACTCAGTCGATGCAGCGCCCGGGAGAGCAGTTCCTTACCGGTGCCACTCTCACCGAGGAGCAACGTCGTTACGTCCGTCGGCGCGACTTTTTCGATCATGCGACAAACGGCGAGCATGGCCGCGCTCGCCGCGACGATACCGTCGAGTGGTGACTCGTTGACCTGGCTCTGCAGTCTCCGATTTTCGGCTTCGAGTTCGGAAATATTGAACGCACGATTGACAAGCAGTTTTAGGGTATCGGTGTCGACGGGTTTTTCATAAAAATCGTAGGCGCCCTGCGCTACAGCTGTGAGCGCGTTTTGCTGATCGCCATTGCCCGTGACGACGATGACTTTTGTATGCGGTGCAATTCTGACCGTCTCGGCCAGCGTGGCGAGTCCCTCTTCGACGCCCTCCGGTTTCGGCGGCAATCCAAGATCCTGCAACACGACGGCCGGCTCGTGGCGACGCAGCTCAGCAATAGCCGCCTCGCGATCTTCGGCCGTGTACACGTCGTAATCCTCAAAACACCATTTGAGCTGTTTTAGGAGACCGGGGTCGTCTTCGACGATAAGAAGTTTTCTTGCGTGCTCGCTCATAGGTTCAACTGTAGGATCGGCTTTATGCCCTTTGGGTGCCATGGCCGCGACAATACCGCAATGGTGCCACGAAGCGCCACGCGTTGGCAGTAGGTGGTTCACACTAGCGAGCGTGCATGGGTCTTGGATGTGCACGTAGGAGCGCGCCCTCCCGGGCCGTTGCCGCTATATAAGTAAGTATTAAACGCAATTGCGAATCATTCTCATTTCGATTAGTGTGGCTACATTCTAGGGAAAACAACGCTTTAACGATCATGAAACCAACCATCGCACGACTCGCAGGGGCTTCAACCGTCCTTTTTCTCATTCCTCTGATGGCATCGGCTCAAGAGAGCAGAGATAACTCGGAAGTCATTGATACTGTTACGATTATCGGCAAACGTACTGATGTGGCGGACATACCCGGTTCGGCACATGTCGTGGACGCGGAAGAATTGGCCGAGTTTGCCCAGTCTGACATTTTGCGAGTTTTACGCACGGTTCCCGGGGTCTACGTCCAGGAAGAAGAAGGATTTGGCCTGCGGCCAAATATCGGCATTCGGGGTTCGGGGCTCGATCGTAGCGCCCGAATCGCACTCCTCGAGGACGGCGTGCTGATCGCTCCGGCCCCTTATGCCGCCTCTTCTGCGTATTATTTTCCGACACAACGTCGTATGAGTGCGGTTGAGGTGCTGAAGGGCCCTGCTTCAGTTGCGGTTGGCCCACGCACCACCGGCGGTGCGATGAACATGATCTCGACACCGATTCCCGATGCGATGGGCGCCAACGCTGATCTGCGTATCAGCGACAACAGCACGACGGATGCACACGTCAACGTCGGCAATCGCGGCGAACGTTTCAGCTGGTTGCTCGAAACCGTGCAGGCGAAAAGCGACGGCTTCAAGACCATTGAAGGACCCGTCGGTGGCGATAGCGGTTTTGATGTCCAGGACTACGTCGCCAAGTTGCAACTCGACAACGACCCAACGAGTCCGATTTACCAGAGCTTGCGAGTGAAGCTCGGCTACACCGATCAGCTCTCCAACGAAACCTACCTCGGGCTTACAGATGCCGATTTCGCAGTGGCTCCCTACAATCGTTACGCAGCATCGGCAAACGACAAGTTCGTTAGTGAGCATGAGCAATACCAGGCAACCTACGTCATCGACGCCGACAAGAACTGGCGCGGTGAGATCACCGCCTACCGCAATGACTTCTCCCGAAACTGGTACAAGGTGCAGTCGGTCGGCGGCGAAAGTACCAGCAACGTTCTCGCGGACCCAATCACCTACGCGACCGAGTACGGCTACGTGACCGGCGAGACAAGTGCGGACGACGCGATCCAGATACGCGCAAACAACCGCGACTACTACTCGCAAGGCGTGCAGGCCAAGATCGAATGGGATCTCGGATTCGGCGACACCGACGTATCGCTGAACACCGGCATTCGGGTACACAAGGATGAGGAAGATCGTTTTCAGCATCAGGACGGCTACCGCATGCAAGACGGAAGCTTGATTCTCACAACCGCGGCGGCCGGCGGCTCACAAACCAATCGAGTATCGGACGCGAACGTCACGTCCTATTTTGTCGATTCAGAGATTCGAACCGGAGACTGGATCTTCACACCGGGGTTACGTTTCGAAGACATCGACATGACCCGTTACGACTATTCAACCGCGGACCCGACGCGCGCACTGGGACCGACAAGAGTCCGTAGCAATTCAGTGCAGGTATTTATTCCCGGCGCCGGTGCGTTGTATCGCCTGAACCAGGAATGGCGACTGCTGGCCGGCGTTCACAAAGGCTTTAATCCGCCGGGACCGGGCAGCTCGGCAGAAGAAGAGTCCAGCATTAATTTCGAAGCCGGTTTTCGCTTCGACAACGACGCGTTGCGCGTCGAATCAATCTACTTCAGAAATGATTACGACAACCTCGTCGGCACGGTGACAGATTCGACCGGCGGTGGCGGTGACATCGGCGATCAGTTCGACGGCGGCGAAGTACTCGTCAGCGGACTGGAGCTGAGCGGCGATTACAGTTTCGGATTCGGCTCGTTCGATGTTCCTGTTGCTCTGCAATACACCTGGACGAACGAAGCGGAATTCAAAAACGCCTTTGACTCAGGGTTCGATCCCTGGGGCGAAGTGGCAGTGGGCGACGCCCTGCCCTACATCCCGGAGCATCAATTGCGTCTGAGCGCCGGGCTGCAAAACGAACACTTCCGCATAAACATGGCTGCGAACTACGTGGGCAAGATGCGTACAAAGGCAGGACAAGGCGCGTATGACCCGCTGGAGACTGTGGAATCACACGTCATGTGGGATGCGATCGCGACCTGGGAATTCACGGAGAGCTTGTCAACCTACATTAAGGTCGACAACCTGTTCGACGAGACCTACATCGCCTCGCGCAGACCGTCGGGTGTTCGTCCGGGGCTGCCGCGAACAGCGTACGTAGGATTTACGTTCCGACTCTGACCGTAGGAGCGGCCCAAGGCCGCGAAATGAAAAGGTCGCGGCCTTGGGGCCGCTCCTACAGGGTTCTTGAGCTCGCGACGATGCCACCGTCAACCGGTATCACCGCGCCTGATACGTAGGCGCCCGCCTTCGATGCCAGATAGATTGCAGCGCCCGCCATGTCCGCCGGTTCGCCCCAGCGTTTCAGCGGCACGCTCGCGGTAATCTGATCACCAAATGCCGCTTTAACGCCCGCCGTCATCTTGCTCGGGAACGGACCGGGCGCAATCGCATTGGCTGTGATAAAGCGATCTGCAAGGTGAGATGCCAGCGTGCGCGTCAGGTGATGGACAGCCGCTTTGCTGGGGCCGTAGGAGTACGTGCCCATATTGCTGACGTTGAGCCCGTCGATCGAGCCTACATTGATGATTCGAGCGGGGTCTTCGGCCGACGCTGAGGCCTCGAGTAACGGCAGCAAGGCCTGCGTCAAAAAGAACGGGCCCTTGACGTTGATGTTCATGACCTTATCCCAGGCCGCCTCCGGAAACTCCTCTATCGGGGCGCCCCAGGTGGCACCCGCATTGTTGACGAGAATATCCAGTTGGCCCTCGCGCGATTTGATCTCGTCGGCCAGCGCCTTAATACCTGCGGAGGTCGAGAGGTCGGCGGGAATCGAGATGCACTCGCCCTGTTCCGATAATCTCGCAGCCGTGGCATCGCAGGCGTCTGCTTTGCGCGCGGAGATATAGGTCTTGACACCGTTCGCGACAAAGCCTGCAGCGATCATCTCGCCGATACCCCGCGAACCACCCGTTACCAGAGCGACTTTGCCGCTCACATCGAATAAATT
>JAACFM010000157.1 GCA_009937445.1 Gammaproteobacteria bacterium
CCACGTGGGTATTGCTCATGCGGATATGCTGCTGCAGGATTACAGGTTCGGCGGGGAAGGCGAAGAGAGCCCGGAGCAAGATGCTGCAATAACCATGCACCTGCAAAAAGCGCTGGCGCTGGCTCCCGATCTGCCTGAGGCGGTTGCCTTACAGGGTTACCATCATCTGCAGCACAATCGGTACGAGGAGGCAGAGGCTTCTCTCAATCGAGCGTTGAGTCTCAATCCCAGTTATGCACTAGCCTACACGTGGCGGGCGGATACGGCCTCTGAGCAGGCGCGTTATCTCGATATGCTGGCCGATCTTGAAAAGGCCTATTCGTTGGATCCAATGTCACTGGATATCAGTGCAGAACTCGCCTACGCCTACCGAAGTTTCTGGCGGCCGAAGGATGCCGAGCGCGTCGTCAACCGTATGTTTGACCTGCATCCCGAGCACCCGCTTGCCTACGATGCTGCACTCGCAAACCTGCATGCGCATGGGCGCCTGGGTGAGGCCCTGCTGACCGCCGAAAAGGGGCTGTTGACGAACCCTGAAAACGAGAATCTGGTCAATTGGCGTGCGTGGTTACTCTTTCAGGTAGGACTGTTGGATGAGGCGCAGACGGCTGGAAATGAACACATCAACTTCTCTGTAATGCTGATGCAAGAGCGGCATGAAGAAGCCAGGACACTGCTTGATAACAAGCTGTCAGGTGAGGAAGCGTCAGACTGGTACTACGCGGTCCTTGAATTCCAACGCATGGCCGGAGCCGGCCCCGCGGATTCCGAGTTTCGTGAATACCTTGATCTGTCCCTGATGGATTTTGAAAATAGCAATGTGAAGTGGCGCGAGCGCTGCATGCCGGGATTGATTCAGGATCTCCGTGACGTTGGGCGTGACGATGAGACCATTGGCATGATGGCTACGTGCTTTCAGCAATATGAGGAAAAGTTGAAGGTCGGCTATTTATGCCCATGCTCTTTCTTTGGTCTTGTGATGTATACAATTTTGGATAAACGTTTCGATGAAGCCGTGGAACGCACCGAGCAGTGGCTCAGCAATGGCGATTCGATGTCATACCTTGCGCAAATGCCAATTTTTACGCAGCTCGCAGATCGTCCGGAATACCCGGAGTTTCTTGCCCGTAACGAAGAGCAGCTTGAACGGCAGCGAGAGATTTACCGCTCGGGACGGGAAAACGCGAGTGTTGCTAATCGCTAGAACATCAGCTTCCCAATCGGAGTCGCCGAGTTGGGCACACCATTAACGGCTTGATTTTCGTGGCCCTGTGACCACCGGTTTCAATGATTTAGATCACCCAAAAGTAACAAGCTGAGTCCACGAGGCTTTCTGAGTATGCTCAGTTTTACTCTCACTGAAGGGCCTTGTTGCCAGTCATAGTTGGGCTGTCCGCTCCGAAGCGGTGAGTCGCAGGTTGAGATCCTGCCCCCGCTACAATCGCTTCATAATCGCTTAGAATCGAAGTACTCTCACTTTTACGCTCACTGGGAGCTGGATGAGAGCTAACTCCCTGAAATGCGGGTGTAGTTCAATGGTAGAACATCAGCTTCCCAATTCTCGGAGCCAAGTTGACCAAATCGGTAACCGCTTGATTTCCGTGGTCTTCTAACCACCGTTTTCAAGAAGTTATTTCACCCCAAAGTAACCAACTGAGTCCAAAAGGCTTTCTGAGTATGCTCAGTTTTACTTTCACAAATTAGCCCGTATGAAAGCACCAGTTGAGTTATGACCAACGACGGCAGGGGTAACAGGTTCGACCGAGGTGAGCACGACGACTGACTTCATTCTGTCGGGCGTGCCATTGCCCTTTTTTCATTCAGGGGGAGACGCGCGCTCAACTTATAAATGTTGTCCTCCGGCACCCTCTTTCTGGATTTACCGCAAGCTGAACGGCAAGGCGGAACAGGAGTAACCCTTTGCCGCCAGTGAGATAAGGGAGCTATATTCAGCGTGCGAGAGGAGTATAGCCATGGTTTCCGACAAACATTCCGATTGCCACGGTCAAGCTACGGAGGCGACAGATAATCGAGTGGCAATCGATCCTGTCTGCGGGATGACTGTAGACACGGCCGCCGGCAAGCCAGTCCATGAGCATGAGGGAGAACTGTTCCACTTCTGCAGCCAGGATTGCCGCGACAAATTTGCGGCCGATCCCGAACATTACCTCTCCGGAGCGCACAGGCGTGCGGCTAAGGAGGCCCCGGCAGGGACCATTTTTACCTGCCCGATGCACCCCGAAATCGAACAAGTGGGGCCCGGCAGCTGCCCGATCTGTGGCATGGCGCTCGAGCCTAAGGGCGCGCCCACGGGCGACGAGGGCCCGAATCCGGAACTGATCGACTTCAAGCGCCGCTTCTGGATAGGAGCGGTTTTGACCATTCCGTTGCTAATCCTATCGATGGGACCCCTGGTCGGGCTCGGCTTCCTGCGCGACATGCTGGGCGAGCGCCCGGCTCTCTGGATCGAACTGGCCCTGGGAACGCCGGTTGTTCTCTGGGCAGGCGGGCCTTTCTTGAAACGTGGATATGACTCGCTGGTGACGCGTAACCTGAACATGTTCACATTGATCGCGATAGGTGTCGGTTCAGCCTATCTTTTCAGCGTCGTTGCGGTACTGGCCCCGGGGATATTCCCCGAGGGATTTCGGGACGAGCACGGGAACGTTGGTGTCTATTTCGAGGCTGGCGCGGTCATTGTCGTCCTCGTCCTGCTCGGGCAAGTGATGGAGCTGGGCGCCCGTGAACGCACGGGAGCGGCGATCCGCGCGCTCCTGGACCTCGCCGCCAAGACCGCCCGCATCATCAGGCCGGACGGCAGCGAGGAGGAGATTCCGCTGGAGGACGTAGAAGTTGGCAATCGCCTGCGGGTACGCCCCGGCGACAAGGTGCCAGTAGACGGCATCGTCATCGAGGGTCGCTCGTCCATCGACGAATCGATGATCTCAGGCGAGCCGATCCCCGTCGAAAAGGTCGATGGCGACGACGTAACGGGCGCCACGATAAACGGTACCGGCAGCCTGGTAATCGAGGCCAGGCGCGTCGGCGCCGATACGATGCTGAGTCAGATAGTCGAGATGGTCGCGACCGCGCAACGCAGTCGCGCCCCGATCCAGAATCTCGCGGATTCGGTCGCGGGTATATTTGTACCCGCGGTAATCTCGATTGCCTTACTCGCCTTTGTTGCGTGGGCGATCTGGGGGCCTGCACCGTCACTCTCGTACGCGCTGGTTAACGCAGTGGCAGTATTGATCATCGCGTGCCCCTGTGCCCTCGGCCTTGCGACGCCTATGTCGATCATGACGGCCGCCGGTCGCGGCGCACAGGCCGGTGTGCTGATCAAGAATGCGGAGGCCCTCGAAAGGTTTGCCAAAGTCGATACACTGATTATCGACAAGACGGGCACTTTGACCGTGGGCAAGCCGCGGCTTGTCGCTGTGTTACCGGGCACAGGGCACGATGAGATGGAGGTGCTGCGGCTCGCCGCCAGTCTCGAGCGCGGATCCGAGCATCCACTGGCCGAGGCGATCGTTGCCGGCGCCACCGACCGCGGCGTTGAATTGGCAAAAGCGACGGATTTTGAGGCGGTGACGGGTAAAGGCGTGAAGGGGGTCGTCGACGAAAAGCGAGTCGCGCTCGGTAACGCCAAGTTGCTTGCGGACCTCGGGCTCGATGCGGGCGCCTCGGCTGAAACGGCAAATCGCAGGCGTGATGAGGGTGAGACGGTAATGTTTGTCATCGTCGAAAACCAAATTGCGGGCCTGGTGGCCGTAGCGGATCCCGTCAAGAAGACCACGGCCGAAGCGCTCACAGCGCTCCACGCGGCGGGACTGCGGATCGTCATGGCGACAGGCGACAATGAGCGAACCGCGCGGACGGTGGCGGCCAAACTCGGGATCGATGAAATCCGCGCTGACGTCCTGCCCCAGGACAAAGCGCGCATCATCGCGGAGCTGCAGGCAAATGGGCGCAAAGTCGCGATGGCCGGCGACGGTGTCAACGACGCCCCTGCACTTGCTCAGGCCGATGTCGGTATCGCCATGGGGACGGGCGCCGATGTGGCGGGAGATCTCAACGGCATCGTCCGTGCCCGCCGCCTGGCGCGAGCAACCATGCGCAATATCAAACAGAACCTGTTCTTCGCGCTGGTCTACAACGCCGCCGGAGTTCCCGTGGCTGCCGGCGCTCTTTTTCCCTGGTTCGGTATTCTTATCTCGCCGATGTTCGCGGCGGCTGCAATGAGCCTGTCTTCTGTTTCGGTGGTGAGTAACGCGCTGAGACTGAGGAATGTCAGTTTAGGATAATGAAGACAACGATACTCCCGCGCGCATTTACTTACGTTCTTGCGATCCTGTATGTTTCGGACGGATTTTGATACATGGATAATGCTGTTGCCCTCGTTGAAGCTAATCTTCGTATCAACGGGTACTTCACAGTAGCTGAGGACCCGATAAAAGAATCGCTGCAGAGGCGGCTTAACCGTATTGAAGGACAGGTCAGGGGCATCGACCGCATGATCGATGAGGCGCGGTATTGCATCGATATCCTCCAACAAATCCAGGCAATCAAGTCCGCTTTGGCGCGGGTAGAGGACGTTGTGCTCAAGGATCACGCGGCAACTCGTGTAAATTCGGCGATGAGCTGGTGGAACTCATGGCCAAGGTGAAAAAGTAGATGACAAAGAAAAGCTCAGGCTCACAGCGTGTGTTGCCAATAATCGTATTGCTGCCGACATTGCTGCTGGCGGCGGGTGCAAAGGCCGATAGCGATGCAGCGGAAATCATTGCAATCATTAGCGCGATTGAGGCCGGTTGGGAAGATGCCGATGGCACGCCGTTCCGCAAGCACTTTCTCGACTTTCCGGGTGCTCGCTACATCGAATCCGGAGGGCAGAATGAAGGACTGACCGATCTCGTTGAGCACCATGTCGAACCAG
>JAACFM010000158.1 GCA_009937445.1 Gammaproteobacteria bacterium
GAAATGACATCGACAAATTGCAGCAACACCCACGAGGCCACCACATAGGCAAAAGCAACGCGAAACACGTTGCGGCGACCGAGTTCGGCGAAAAGACTCAACGGAGTGCCTGCCTGACTATCGCGTCCATATTGTGGTCCTGAATCAAATCAGGCCCGATCATACCAATTCTGGCCGAACGGAAAAGGATTGGTGTTTAATGCCAATATACCGGTGGCATTGGTTCAGACACTGATTTATCCGTGCCGCCCACCCGGACGAGCGTAGGAGCGGCCCTTAGGCCGCGAAGCGCAGCGGAAGCCGGCAGGCTGCTTGAGACATCGACATGTGTCGCGGCCTAGGGGCCGCTCCTACGTATCGCCACCAGCAGACCAATGCTCGATGTGATGCGCATCGACAAAATGTCTGGTGAGAACCGGGAAATGCACGGCTTTTGTCCCAGCCAATCAGCAATTCATCAGGCAATTATCAGTTCGGGCGCCGATCGTTCGGTCTATTATTAGATCACGACACTGGACCAGCTTATGAACAAGAAACCGTTATCGACACTTTTGCTTGCCGCGGCATTCCTGCTATCCAACCTGGCCGCCCCCAGCGTAGCGGCGAAACCGGAGCACAAGGAAAAGGGAATTTATGAATCGTTGAATCTTTCAGATGCGGAATTCCGCTCGATCGAAACGTCGGCGGAGTTACATGACCAAATGCAACGTCGTGGCCTGCGGCATAACGACTCTGATCTTGATGCGTGGCTGCAGGGGATTGGCGACCGCCTCGTACCCGTGCCGACTGATTCATATCAAGAATACCGCTTCTATCTGATACGTGATCCATCACCGAACGCGTTTGCACTACCGGACGGCCAGATCTACGTTCACACGGGGCTGATCTGCCGGCTCGAGAATGAGGCGCAGCTCGCGTCATTGTTGTCTCACGAGATCATTCATGTCGCTGGCCACCACGGCGTATTGGCGTACCGTTCACAGAAAAGGAAGGCTGTCCTTGGAGGTTTTTTAAGCATCCTGGGCGCTTTGGCAGGCGGCTGGGGTGAAGTCGGCGGCTACTTGATGAACTACGGCCTTGCCACTTCCGTTTTCGGGTACAGCCGCGATCTTGAGCAGGAGGCCGACGTTAAGGGTGGCGCCCTTATGCTCGATGCCGGGTACGACATCAGAGAGATGCCAACACTGTTTGAGATACTCAGCGAAGATTTTGAGGGCCTGACTCCACGCATGAACGGCAAATGGAATTCACATCCGGATTTAGCGTCGCGCGGTCAATATACAGCGGCATTGGCGGCTGATACTGCAACAGAGAGACTGACTGGTCTTAGCCTCGGGTCTGATGATTTCCGTAGTCGCGTCCGACCATTGGCGATCGACACTGTGCGCGACTACATACTAAGTGAATATCCAAAAACCGCTTTGGAACTGGCGCAGAGCCTGATCGAAGAAGACGCGCAGTACGCTGAAGGATGGGTTGCTCAAGGGCATTCCTATGTTGCCTTAGGTGCAAAATCCGAATACTCGATTGAGGCGCAATTGACGAAAAAGGAAAAAAAGGCGCAAGTTAGACTCCGCTCGAAGCTGACTCGCGAGGAATTACGCGCCCAGGCAGAAGCGTCGCCGGAAGCAGGGGCCAACATCGTTCGCAATTATGCCGAAGCGGAGAAGTCTTATCTGCATGCGCTGGGGTTGGACAAATCAGCGGTAGAGGCGCACGCGGGACTTGGCGAGATTTACTTGCGACGAGAAATGTACCGGGAGTCTGCCCGCGAATTGGTCACCTATATAAGACTTCGTCCTGATGCACCTGACAAGGGCATTGTCATGGACGACCTACGTGAAATAGCGCAAATACTCAAAACTGAAAGTGGAGAATGAGATGCACAGATCAATTCGAAACAAACGACTTTTTGCTGCTTTAACAGGACTGGCCTTGTTGTCTGCGAGTGTAACCGCCCTCGCCGTATATATTGGGCAGGAAATCATGACACCGGAGTTCGCGCGTGCCGAATATAGACCGATGTCGTTGGTAATTATTCCACCGCACGCAGCGGTTTCGAAGGACGCTATGTTCAGTTCGAAGCAGTTGATCGAGCAAGGAGGCGATGTCGAAGATGCCACTGCAGAAGCGTGCAAGAACATTCTCAGCAAACTCGGTTATGACGTTCGAATTCTAACGGTTGAAGAAGTCAATGCCGACCCGGACTTACAAGTGATGGTGCGCGATGTGAACAAACGCTTCAACGAAGACTTTCTTCAAAAAATTACCGGCCTGACCAAGAAGCAACTTCAGGATGTTCGGGAACGGCGCTATACGATGGGTGACGAAGCACAGACCCTCGCAGACCGGCTTGGCACCGACGCGATTATTGTCAGTAGAATTCAAATTGCCGCTGCATCGGGTGGGGCGAGTGTGTTTTCTTTAGGCACTAGCGGCGAAGCGGAAATGCACGTTGGCGTCATCGCCGGCGACAACGGTGATCTCGAGGCCGTTTTTACCGGTGCTCAGATCGGTTTCTCTGCAAAGAAACTCGAAAAGAACCCTTCGAAAACAATGGCGAAAGTATTCGGGAGCGTCTTGAAGGATTACCCGAAACCCGACGAACTGGTCAAAGTCAAAAAGTCCTGGCCGCAGACCACAAATAGAGAAGTTCCGGATACCGAGTTGAGCGATGAGGCCGTATTGTCGAACATGGAAGCGATGTTCGAACAGCCGGAGAAAGATGCGACTCCTGCTCTTGATGAGGTATTGCCTGCCGAGTAATAGCCGAAAATGATTGGCGTTTAGCGAATTGTAGGAGCGGCCCTTAGGCCGCGACACATGCCGATGTCTCAAACAGCCTATCGGCTGCCGCTAAGCTTCGCGGCCTGGGGGCCGCTCCTACAGGGCATCGATACCATCGCATCGGCCTGGCGGACCTGGGTCATCGACAAACTTTATCTTTCCGGCAGCGTGCAGATCCCGAGAGCTTTCATTTACAATGTGAGCATAGGAGGACCAAAGAATGCCACTCAAGTATTTCAACACGGATTCCGACACCGCCGACATTGTCGCGGCGCTAAGACATGATGGCGCTGCCGTCATAAACGAGCAGATCGCTCCAGAGATTGCAGATACCGTACTGGCGGAGTTGCGCGACCCGTTCGACAAGGTCGGCAGATTCGACGAGAGCAATTTCAATGGCTATAAGACCTTGCGCGTCGGCGGGGTTCTCGCAGTGGCGCCAACATCAGCCGAACTGGTCGCCCATGCAAGAGTCCTGGAAGTGGCCGATGCGATCCTGCTTGACCACTGTATCAATTACCGCATCGGCAGCCTGACGGCTATCGAAATCCATCCGGGCGAGACGGATCAGCTTCTGCATGCCGACGACGGCATCTATCCGTTACGCATTCCCGGCCTCCAGCTGCAGATCAACGCGATGTGGGCGCTTCAGGATTTCACCGCAGAAAACGGCGCGACGCGCGTGGTGCTCGGCAGCCACAACGACAAGAGAAGTTATCGTAGCTTCGCAGAACAACAGGAATATGACGGTCCGTCCGATGACAAAAACCCAATCGTCCAGGCGGTGATGCCCAAAGGCTCGCTGCTTTTGTATATGGGCACAACCATGCACGGTGGTGGCGCTAATCGAAGCGACAAGCCTCGCGCCGGGCTGATCAATACCTACGCCCTGGGTTGGCTGCGACAAGAGGAGAACCAGTACCTCAACGTGCCACGTGAGATCGCCGAACAACACTCGGAAACAATTCAACGCCTGATGGGATACCAGACGCACAACACACTGGGCGCCTATCTAAATCCAGACGGCAGTTGGATTCAGAACTGAATACAGTTTGATTCCATGGGCTGGGTTTCAACAACACAATAGCGTAGCCTATCGCCACTTTTTCGAACGACCTGAAGGCCCCATCCACATGTTGAAAATATCCAATCTGCCCGTTCTCCTGG
>JAACFM010000078.1 GCA_009937445.1 Gammaproteobacteria bacterium
GTATCAGTTATCAGATCAGACCTGTAAGGGGCTGGATTTATTACAGGACTCAGCGTATCAGCCGCTGCAGGCGTTCGAGGTACTTTTGTTCGTCGGGTGGACTGTTATGACTCTGCGCCTCCCACAAAGTTTCAGCAAGGCAGTCGATCATCTGGTGTTCGGCTAAGTGTGCGTCGCCGCTCTTGACTGTGAGCGAGGCAAGAACACCGGCTATACCCGCTGGACGGTTGGTTGCGACTTGCTCCCGAATGCCAAGATGCAGCCCCATATGCAGAAACGGGTTCGTTTTCCCCCCGTCCGGCGAGTAGTCCTTGTCCAGATCATCACTCGTGACGTCATCGTGGTATTCGGGATGCCATTCGACAACCGCCGAGATTTGAGATTCGAGAGGTGTCATCGGCATTTTGTCGCAGTGCTTTTTCCAGGCATCCGCGTACATCTTTCTTAATTCGTTTCTATCCTGGCCAAATATCATGCGCTCGCCTTCTTCTTGTACTCGCACCATTCGATGATAGGACACTCGCCGCACAGCGGGGTTCTCGCTTTGCAAACGTAACGGCCATGCAATATCAACCAGTGATGCGCATCCAGTTTGAATTCATCCGGGGTCAGTTTGGTGAGTCGTTTCTCGACCTCCAGCGGCGTTTTTCCTTTCGCCAGTCCTGTGCGATTGGCAACGCGAAATATATGTGTGTCTACGGCGATCGTGGGTTCGCCAAATGCCGTATTCAGAATCACGTTGGCGGTTTTTCGACCAACGCCGGGAAGTGCTTCGAGTTCGTCACGTGAACGCGGGACTTCGCTATGGTGTTTTTCGATCAGTATTCGGCAGGTCTTGATGATGTTTTCAGCTTTGCTGTTGAAAAGTCCGATGGTGCGAATATAGGGTTTCAGTCCGTCGACACCCAGCGCAAGAATAGCTTCTGGTGTGCAGGCAACCGGATACAAGCGATCGGTGGCTTTGTTCACGCTGATGTCTGTTGCCTGAGCTGACAATATGACAGCAATCAGCAATTCAAACGGGTTCTTGTAATTGAGTTCGGTCGTTGGCGCGGGCATGCCCTCGCGCAGCGTACTGTAGATCGCGGTTCGTTTTTCAGTATTCATCGTAAGCCGTTCATCAGGTGTTAACGATTCAAAATGCGGGCGCGTCGTGGCGTTGCGGCAGAAGATTCCTTGCGCCGCATGTCTATAAGGTTTTTTGCCGCGATCGCCAGAGCCAGGCTGAAAAAAGCACCGGGCGGTAAAACCAGCAGCAACCAGCCATTCTCGGCAAGTACCAGCCCGCGAACAGGTTCGCCGCCAAACAACATGTCTATGCGACTGAACAGTGTGCCCTGGCCGAGCAGTTCGCGGAAAGCGCCGATCGTCAGCAACAACAGCGCGAACCCGCTTCCCATAACGAGGCCATCGATGATGCTGGTTCCTACCGGGTTGCGCGACGCGAAAATTTCTGCGCGAGCAACGATGGCGCAATTGGTTACGATGAGCGGAATGAATATACCCAGCGAACGATCGAGGTCCGGAAACCAGGCTTTGAAAACAAGCTCAATACAGGTGACCAGGCTGGCGATAATCAGGACGTAGATCGGGACGCGAATTTCCGGCTGAATCCAGCGGCGCGTCGCGGATACCAGCGCGTTGCTTGCCATCAGAACGGCGAGCGTGGCAATTCCGAGGCCGAGTCCATTAACGAATGTCGCGGTGACGGCAAGCAATGGACAGAGTCCCAAAAGTTGGACCAGTCCGGGGTTATCTCGCCATAGCCCGATCTTGAACCGCTCAAGTATTCCGATCGACATCAATCGCTCTCCTGTGCTTCGTCAAGTTTCGGCGGCTCGGCGAACACCGCGACCTGGTTGGCGTCGAAGTAGGTCAGAGTCTGCTTGATGGCGCGAATGACCGCACGCGGTGTGACTGACGCGCCCGTGAGCTGGTCAAATTGTCCCCCATCACCCTTGATAGCCCATTTCGCTGGCTCAGGATTCCGCAGTGAATGGCCGTCGAATTGCAGGACCCAGTCGGATTTTGACGTATCAATTTTGTCGCCGAGCCCGGGTGTTTCTTTGTGCTCCAGAACCCGTATGCCCGTAACCTCGCCATCGAGCGCGATACCGATCAGTAGACGAATTGGCCCGGCATAGCCGTCTCTTGCCGATACGACAAACAAAGCGGCAACGGGGGTTTCTCCGGCATACACGCGGTAGATGATTGCTGCGTCCGACCCAGGTAATTCGTGAGGAGGCGGGACGGTAATCATCGATTCGGTCACCGGGCTGTCGAAAAACAATCCGGCGAGCGCTGGCTGCAAACTGCGCTCGAGCCACTCTTTTCGGTTTTCCTCAATGCGGTCGGCCGTTAGTTGCCAGGTAAGGGCTACCAGCGACGTGCAAAAGGCCGCCACGATAGCGAGTGTTACACCGCTTCTCCAGAATGGGCGGTCAGGCATCATTGCCACCACTCCGGGAACGATTCACACCGTCGTTATGACCGACAATGTGCGGTCGCGTGAGGTAATCGATAGCGGGGACAGCCATGTTCATCAACAACACAGCGAACGCCACACCGTCCGCGTAACTTCCCCAACGCCGAATGCAATAGATAAGCAAACCGATACCCAGGCCGTAAACAAAACGGCCTTTCGGGCTGGTCGCCGCGGTTACCGGGTCAGTTGCGATAAAGAATGCGCAGAGAATGGTGGCGCCGCCAAAAAGATGAAATCCCGGGCTCGCGTGAGATCCTTGATCCAACATGTACATGATGGTTGCCGGAAGCAGCAATCCAATGAAGACGCCGACAGGAATTTGCCAGCGAATGATCTTCTTGATGAGCAACCAGAGTCCGCCAAACGCGAGAAAGTTACCTATCCATTCCCAGCCACGTCCACCGAAGTCGCCCATGATCGGTATTGCCCTTATTTCGGTAACCGTGCGGGCGTTATTCAGCCCCGACTTCATCACGTCCAACGGCGTCGCACGACTGATGGCATCCACAGTCATTCCCTCCGGTAACGAGCCGGTCAATGTAAATGCCAGTGTCTGCAGAATGCTGAGATGCTGGTAGTCAAGATCTCCCATACTGGGCGCGACCCAGAGATTGAGGTGCATCGGAAATGCCACGAGTACCACAACGTAGCCCGCCATGGCCGGGTTGAAAATATTGAAGCCCAATCCGCCATAAAGATGCTTGGCAACGACAACCGCGAAGAGCGCACCGGTTGCGGTTACCCACCAGGGCGTCAATGAAGGCAATGCAAATGCCAGCAGTGCCGCGGTGACCAAGGCGCTGTAGTCGGTGAGGCCGGACTCCGGTTTACGGCTGCGCAGGCTCAACATCAGAGCTTCGCCAGCCGCTGCGAACAACGCGGCGACCAGCAGATTGAATATGAAGCCCGGGCCGAAGTACCAGACATGCGCCATGGCGGCCGGCACCATGGCAGCGAGCACCTGCAGCATCAGTGATGACACGCTGACCTGAGGGGCAAGAAATGGCGCTTCGCGGCGTTTAAACTCCACTAGTCATCGACCTCTTTCTTTTCCTGCTGTCGCTTAAGAATCTCCGCTATAGCAGACGGACCGGCCTTCTTCGCCGATGCTTTTTGCTCAGCAAGTTCGGATTCTCTGTCAGTTTTTTCTCGTTCCAGCCGGTCATTGCGAGCTTCGAATCGAAGCCGCGCGCGTGCAGCCCGCGCTTTTTCATCAGCGAGTTCCCTGATCCGTCCTTTGGCAACACGAAAATCAGCCGTCAAGGGAATATGACTTGGACAAACGAGATCGCAGCAACCGCATTCAATACAGTCCATCAGACCGAATTCGCGCATCTTCTTTTCGTCATCAGCGCAGGCATACCAGAATAACTGCTGCGGCAGTAATTGCACCGGGCAGACGGATGCGCAGTCACCGCAGCGAATGCAGGGCAACTCCGGTCCGGGCGAGGGCGTTTCTGAGGACACCAGAATGCAATTCGTTGCTTTCACCAAAGGAACGTTGTCGGTGGTCACCGACTTGCCCGTCATCGGTCCGCCGATGATCAGTTGCTGTGCTCGTTCGGTGTACCCGCCAGCCAGCTCGATAATGTCAGCGATCGGAGTGCCAATACGAGCGCGAACGTTGACCGGACTTACGACGCCGTCGCCAGTGACCGTAGTGACGCGAGAGATCAAGGGCTGATTGTTGATGATCCAGTCGTGGATCGCCGCCGCGGTGCCGACGTTTTGCACCAGGCAACCGACATCAGACGGTAACCCGCCACTTGGCACTTCGCGATTGGTGACCAGTTGTACGAGCTGATCTTCCCCGCCCGATGGATAGATAGTCGGCACCTGCTTCAGGGCAATTCTGTCGTCGTTAACTTCGCCCAATACATCGCCGAGCCTGCGAATGGCTTCCGGCTTGTCGCTTTCTACGACCAGAAAGCACACGTCTATTTGCAGGGCATGCATCAGAATCTGTGCGCCGCTGATCACTTCACCGGCGCGTTCGCGCATGAGCATGTCATCGCAGCTTATGTAGGATTCGCACTCGACACCGTTTAATAACAGGTGGTCGATCTCGCAGGTTCGAGCCTGCATGAGCTTCTGTGCTGTCGGAAACACCGCGCCGCCCAGACCGACGATGCCTCCCTGTAAAAACTTCCTGAGTAAATCCGGTGGCGCCATTGTCCTGAAGTCGACGGGTGGTTCGGTATTGTGGACAGCCTCATCCTTACCGTCACATTCGATGACGATGCAGGGTGCAGTGCCGCCGTTTCGACGAGTGACCGGCCAGGGTTCTATCGCAATCACTGTTCCCGATGAAGATGCGTGCACCGGAGCGCCGAGCGTGCCATCAGGTTCGGCAATCAGTTGTCCTTTTAGAACACGTTCTCCGATGCCAACGACCGGTTGCGCCGGGTCGCCCACGTGTTGCGTTATCGGCAGAACCAACTGGCCCGGGACAGGTACGTCAAGAATTGGCTGGCGTGTAGACTCAGACTTGTGTCCCGGCAAACGCAGGCCGCCGTGCAAGGTGCCCAGATCATAAGTTGGAGCACTCACGTGAGTGGCCTCATGCTTATGCAGTCGACCGGGCAGGGGGCCACACAGAGTTCACAGCCCGTACACTCAGTTTCGATCACCGTGTGCATCAACTGATGCGCTCCGACAATGGCATCGACCGGACAGGCATTCCGGCAATGAGTGCAGCCGATACAGAGTGCCTCGTCAATGACGGCGACAGATGGCGTGACCGATTCAACGAGCGGTAAGACCTCCCGTCCCAATAGTTCTGCCAAACGACGAACGGTGTCCTCGCCGCCCGGAGGGCAGAGATTGATTGCGGCCTGTCCCGCAACAACAGCGGCTGCGAAGGGTCGGCATCCGGGATAACCGCATTGCGCGCATTGCGTTTGCGGCAGAAGATCATTCACTTGCTCGACCAGGTCGTCGGTGCTTGAGGGCAGGCGTCGTGATGCGACACTGAGTCCGATACCCGCGATGAGTGCGATAGAGGCAATTGTGATAACGGCGGTTAGCATGGAGTCATCAAGGCCTCGCCATTCCGGAGAAGCCCATGAAGGCGAGCGACATGATACCTGCCGTCATTAACGCGATGGCAGTGCCGCGGAATGGCGCTGGAATATCCGCGGCTTCAATGCGCTCACGCATGGCTGCGAACATCACGAGCACCAGAGCGAAGCCAAGGGAGGCACCAAAACCGAAGAAGATCGATTGCACAAAGCCTTTCGACTCCTGGACATTCAGTAAAGCCACGCCAAGCACGGCGCAATTCGTTGCAATAAGCGGGATATAGATGCCGAGGACCTGGTCGAGCATTGGACTCAAGCGCCGTACCATTATCTCGGTCAGCTGCACGCTGGCTGCAATGACGAGGATAAAGCTGATCGTACGCAGGTACTCAAGTTCGAGCGTTACGAGAACATACTCGTGCAAAAGATAGGCGGTGGCGGAGGATAAGGTCAGCACGAACCCGGTTGCCAGTGACATACCGGTAGCCGCCTCCAGGTTACGGGAAACGCCAAGAAACGGACACAGCCCCAGAAACCGAACCAACACGAAATTGTTGACCAGAACGGTGCTGATTAGAATGACGATGAGTTCGGTCATTCCGCTATTCCTGAGCTTACTTGACGCGCATGCCGGGCTTCGCGCCGTCATCAGGTGCAAGCAGGAAGATGTCCTCACCACCCGGTCCGGCCGCAAGGACCATCCCTTCCGATACGCCGAAACGCATCTTCCTCGGAGCGAGGTTTGCTACCACTATGACATGGCGACCAACCAGACTCTCTGGGTCGTAGGCCGCTTTGATACCGGCGAATACATTTCGCGCGGTATCTCCGACATTGAGCGTCAGCGCCAACAGTTTGTCGGCTCCGTCGACAGCTTCTGCCTTTTCAATCCGCGCAATTCTGAGATCAACCTTCATGAAATCGTCAATACTGATTGTGTCGTCGTCACTTTCTACTGCGGCCACGGGGGTATTCTCCTGGGATTGCTCAATAATGCGCTGCACCTGTTCGGGTTCCACGCGGGTCAATAGGGGTTTGAATTTGGGAAGCTCGGCACCCAACAGCGGCGTCGCTGCGTCCTGCCAACACCAGTCACTGGTATTGAGGTACTCCCGTGCATCTTTGGCGACCGCCGGAATGACCGGTGACAGGTAGATCATCAGGCTGCGGAACATATTGATGCCTTGCGTACAGACCCGTTGGACGTCGGCAATGCGCTCTTCGTCCTTGATCATGATCCACGGCTTATTCTCATCGATATATCGATTCGCTTTATCGGCCAGCGCCATGATCTGTCGCATCGCCTTTGAATACTCGCGCTTCTCGAAGTGTTCGGCGATGCCTTCGGAGGCGTTGGCGAACTCAGCAAACAAATCAGGGTCTGGCAAAGAATCGGCGAGCTTTCCATCGAAACGCTTGCTGATAAATCCGGCGCAGCGGCTGGCAATGTTGATGAGCTTGCCAACAAGGTCGGAATTCACGCGTGCGATAAAGTCATCGAGATTGAGGTCGAGATCGTCAATCGTTGGGCCGAGTTTCGCGGCGTAGTAATACCGAAGGAATTCGGGGTTGAGATTGTCGAGATAGGTTCGCGCCATGATAAAAGTACCGCGCGACTTCGACATCTTCTGGCCGTTAACGGTCAGAAAGCCGTGGGCATAAACACTGGTCGGGGCTCGCATGCCCGCTCCCTGCAACACTGCAGGCCAAAACAATGTGTGGAAGTACATGATGTCTTTGCCGATGAAATGATAAACCTCGGCATCGCTGTCTGCGTTCCAGTAGTCATCAAAATTCAGACTGTCATCGCGACTGCATAAATTCTTGAAGCTGGCCAGGTAGCCGACAGGTGCATCGAGCCAGACATAAAAATACTTGTCCTCGGTGCCCGGAATTTTAAAACCGAAATAGGGCGCGTCCCGCGAGATATCCCAGTCCTGTAAACCGGCATCAAACCACTCGTTGAGTTTGGCGACGACATTCTTGTCGAGCTTGGCTTCACTCATCCACTGGCGGAGTCGGTCTTCATACTCGCTGAGTTTGAAGAAGTAATGTTCAGACTCGCGTTTGACGGGAGTGGTTCCGGAGAGAACCGACAATGGGTCGACAAGACTCTCTGGTGTATTTATAGAACCGCAAACTTCGCAGGCGTCGCCGGGCTGATCGTCACTCTTGCAGCGCGGGCAGGTACCGCGGACGAATCGATCAGGAAGAAACATGCCTTCCTTCTCGTCATACGACTGTTCGATTGTGCGGGTATAAATATCACCGGTTTCGCGCAGTCGACGATAAATCTCACTGACCAGCTCTTCGTTCTCCGCGGAGTGAGTTGAATAATAATTGTCGAACTCAACACCAAAGTCGGAAAAGTCGCGAACGAAATCGGCCGATATTTTCTCTGTCAGCTCTTCCGGCGAGACGCCAAGTTGGCGAGCCTTGAGCATGATGGGTGTACCGTGAGAGTCCGATGCGCACACATAAGTGCAGCGGTGGCCACGAAGCTTTTGAAACCGCACCCAGATATCCGTTTGCAGGTACTCGACCATGTGCCCCATGTGAATCGGCCCGTTGGCATACGGCAAAGCACTTGTGACGAGAATATTGCGTTGGTTTTCAGACATGTTTGCGTGGCAGGTTCGGAATGATCAATGGGCGCGATTATGCCACGGTCAGCGAAAATTAATCGATGTCTTTGACCTTCTCAAACATGTGTTTGTTGTTGGCTTGCTGATAAGCCTCGTGACCCGATACCTCACCACGTTCGACCAATTCCATCAGAGCATTGTCCATCGTCTTCATGCCGATGCGGCCACCACTTTGAATCGCGGTCTCCAGTTGATCCAGCTTGCCCTGCCGAATCAGGTTTGCGACAGCTGGTGTGTTGATCATGATTTCAAGGGCCGCCGCCCGTCCCGGACGATTACAGGTGGGCAATAACTGCTGCGACACGACGCCACGCAGTGACGTCGATATCATTGTACGAATGTGACTTTGTTTGTCGGCGGGGAACGAGTTGATGATGCGATCAACCGTTTGTGCCGCACCGTTGGTGTGCAGGGTGCCCATGACCAGAATTCCCATTTCCGCAGCTGTCACCGCGATACTGATGGTCTCGAGGTCACGCATTTCGCCGACCAGAATGACGTCCGGGTCTTCACGAAGAGCAGAATGCAAAGCGGCGGCAAAACTATCGGTGTGTACCCCAATCTCTCGCTGACTCATCAGGCAGCCTTTCGAGGTATGCACGAATTCAATCGGGTCTTCGATCGTGACGATATGTCCCTTCATTCTACGGTTCATTTCGTCGATCATGGCCGCCAGCGTCGTCGACTTTCCGGAGCCGGTTTTTCCGGTGACCAGGATCATGCCCTGTGTGTGACGGCACAACGTCCGTATGACGTCAGGCATGTTGAGTTCATCAAGCGTCATCGCCTTTGAGGGAATGGCGCGGAAGATGGCACCAATGCCGTTCAAGTGCCGGAACACGTTGACGCGGAAGCGAGAAACGCCTTCGATCTCGTATGCGAAATCAGCAGCATCTTGCGCATCAAATGTTTTTTGCGTTATGCCATCCATGATCTCGGTCATAGCTTCCGCGACAATGTCTGTCGTCAGATTTTCTTCCGTGATGGCTTTCAGACCACCGTGTACTCGGGCCCGAACCGGATCGCCCGATATGAAATGCAGGTCGGATGCCTTTTGTCCGAGCGCAGCCTGCAGATAGTTGTCGATTTTGTTCATGCCATTACACCTTCGACCCGTCGTCGATTTCCACTATCGGAACAAGGTCGGTGTCTGTCACAAAACGTTTGAACTTCTTCTTGTCATTCGCAAATCGGATCGCGTCATCAGGATCAATTTCCTTGGCTTGAATCGCCTCAAGTAATGTTTGATCCATTAACTGCATGCCGAGATTTTTGCCGGTCTGGATTTGCGACGGAATCTGGTGGGTCTGATCAGTCGTGATCAACTTGGCGATGGCACGATTGTTGACGAGAATTTCGAGAATACCGCGCCGGCCACGACCGTCCGGTGTCTTAACCAGGACCTGGGTGATGACCGCTTTAAGGCTCATGGCCAAAAAGCCTTTGGTTTGTTCACGCAGTTCGCCCGGCAATGCATCGATAATTCGATCAATCGTTTTTACAGCGCCAGTCGTGTGCAGAGTACCGAGGACGAGGTGTCCCGTTTCAGCCGCCGTCATCGCCATCGATATCGTCTCCGCGTCGCGTAGCTCACCGACCAGGATGACGTCGGGGTCCTCACGCATGGCTGATCGGACGCCGTCGGCAAAGCTGACCACGTGGGTGCCGACTTCACGTTGAATAATCTGGCTTTGCTTGCTTGGGTGAACGAACTCGATTGGGTCTTCAAGACTGATGATATTCAGGGGACGTGTTGCGTTCAGATGGTTGATCATCGCAGCGAGCGTGGTTGATTTACCGGTGCCCGTCGAGCCGGTGACCAGCACCATGCCCTGATGATAGTCACAAAACTTTTTCAGTATGGGTGGCATGTTGAGCTGGTCGAGGGTGGGGACATCGCCTGGAATGAAGCGAAAAACCGCGCCAGGGCCAGTTGCCTTGCGAAATACGTTGACACGAAAACGACCACCTTCTTCGGCAACATAGGAAAAGTCGAGATCCTTGCCCTGATTCAGGAGTTCCTGCTGTTTGACCGTCAAAATCTCACGTATGTAGGCATCAAGCTCTGTATCAGACAGTTCACGAAACTTGATGGGCATCAGGTCGCCGTTCATACGCAGCATCGGAGGTACGCCGACTGCCAAATGAATATCGGAGCAACCCTGCGCCAGTCCAAGCTTCAAAAACGCATCAATTCGTGCCATGGAGCGCCTCAGAAACTCAGTGAATTCAGAGCTTCAGTCAACTCATCCATTGACTGATGGCGTTTGGATTTATCAACCGACATTGCCTTGACGATAAGCTCGGCATATTCGTCGGGCAAGTCGGGATTGATTTCCTGACAGTGTTTGGCCTTGCCCTGCACGTGTTGGTACATGACTGACATGTGGTCTCCACGACTGTAAGGCGGTATGCCTGTGACCATCTCGTACATGATCACACCAATGCTGTAAATGTCAGCGGTTTGATCAACCTTCTTGCCGAGAATTTGCTCCGGAGCCATGTACTTGGGTGAGCCGATAACGTAACCGGTCTTGGTCAATTGTGTATCGCCACTGCTGGCCGCCGCGGCGACACCGAAATCCACGATCTTTAGCAGACCTTCGCTATTGACGAGAATATTGGCTGGTTTGAGGTCGCGATGAATGACGCCGGCCTGATGAGCAACGGTCATTCCGGTAGCCATATCTTTTGAATAACGAAGTGCCTTTTTCAGATCCATCGGCTTGTCATCCGGCATTTCACCTGACAACGTGTGTGACGGAAAATACTCCATTGAAATGGCATAGCAGCCCTGCAGATGCAGGAAGTCATAAATACGAATAACGTTGCGGTGAGTGATTTTTCGCGAGTAGCGTAGCTCGTGTACGAAACGTTTCATCATCTCTTCATCAGATGAGACATTCGGGTTCAGGAACTTGAGAATCAACTGCTCGTCGACAACCTCATCTTCCATTAGCAATACGGTACCGAATGCGCCCTTACCGATCTTCTCGATGTAGCGGTAACGCCCATCGATAACATCGCCCGGACTGAGGTTTGCAATATCCAAAACCGGGAGAGTGGTCGAGGCCGCCGCTGCCTCCGGAGAAACAACGGGCACGATTTCGCCATCGCCGTCAGCTTGTGCGACGGCGCTTGCTTCCTTGGCAGCCTGAAGTAGTTTTTCCAGATCCTGATTCTCGACCAACAATGTTTTCGTATTGCCGGCGATCTTTTCTGCTCGAATATTTTCCTCGACAACCGTTGCGGAATAACGATCATCAAGGCTCTTGAGTGCCGTATCGGCGGCGTTGATGATGGTGTGTTCTTCTGACTGCTGGATCTTCTTCAGCAGCTTGCGGATAGTCTCGGCATGCGTCTCATCTGCGAGGTGCGACAAGGCCTTAATGGCTTCCACCTGAATCTCACGTTCCGGTCGTCGCAGCATTGGCACGATTTTCGCGATATGACTCGCGTTACCGATCTTGCCGAGCGCTCTTATGACCACCGTGTCAGTCTTTGGGTTTGCGCCGAGCATGGATTCGATTTTCGGCAGCGCTTTCGGACTGCCGATTTTTGTCAATGCGTCAACGGCACGTTCGCGTACCCACCAGTCGGTGTCGTCAGTCGCCAGAATTAATCCATCGACCGCTCGTTCATCTTTGGTCGAGTTGAGTATTTCAATCGCAGTTCTGCGGATTTCTTCGTCTTCCGATTTAATCAGTGCGACGACGGAATCGACGACTTTCGGACCGCCAATTTCGGCTAACGCATCGCCAGCCCGTGACCGAACCCACCAGTCGTCATCTTTGATAGCGCCGAGCAGCTGCTGCACCGAGTTTTCATTGCCGACTTCGTTAAGTACTTCAACAGCAGCCCGGCGGGTGTATTCGGATTCGTCTTTAAGTGCAGGCAGCAAGTACTGCACGGTATCTTTGTGCTTCAATCTGATCAGTACGTCAACGGCTTTGCTCTGTACGTCGAGATCAGAATCAAGCAGCACGTTGGCGATCTTTTCGATGCTGATGCTGTTGTTCTTACGTGTGGCCAGCGCAGACAATGCTGCGCCCCGGACCATCTTATTTGGATCCTTGAGCTGCATTTCCAGCGCGTTGGTGATTTCGTCTTTGTCGAACTTGGATAACAACTGCATGAGGTGGATCTTGATGACCGGATCCTTGCCTCCCATGCGAGCGATCAGGTCAGGGATCATCTCAGGCTTGATCGTTTCCTGGATGATCTTGAATATCGCCGCTTTTTCTTTCGGTTCGCATTCGTAGGCGTGGCGCAGAAGTTCGTGAACGCTGAGATCCTGTTTGTGGACGCGCAGGACTTCGATAAGGGCGGGTTTCGAGACCTCCGGGTCCTCGAAGAAGTCGAGCAGGCCATTAGCGTTATAAATTGTGCTGCTTGACAGCGCCCAGGCCGTTCCGGACATGACACGTTCGTTGCCGTCGGCCAGACCTTCCTTGTACAGGATGAGATTCTTGTCAGTGACCATGGCACCGAGAATGTCGACCAGCACCATGGTGTGCGTCTTGTCAGAGAGGGCGAGCGCATCAATGATCTTCGGTATTGCTTTGCTGCCCGCGAGTTTGAGTTTTTCGACCAGTTTTTGGGCAGCCGGGGACGAAGGATCCGGCTCAGCTATAAGCTGTCCGAGAATTTGATCCGAGCGAAAGGAAGCGAAAAAACTCACTCGGTCAGTCCTTCAATGTTGATATGTAAAGCCAATCGTCAATTCGCCCTTGCCCAAGCAAAGCGGCTCGACCGATGGCCAATTGCCATCCTAAAAGTCGTTTCCGCTACTCCCCGACGCGGCATTATGCCACATCAGACTCTGCACATCGCTTGCCAATACTAGCTTTCAGACAAGCCGCGGCTCCGTTACAATGCGCTCCCGAATGTCCAAGTTCCCGGTCATTCATATCCGAATTTTACCTAATGCCACCGAGCGAAGTGTGACCGTGTCAACAGAAACAGATGTGAACAAGTTCCTCAATTCCATTGAGTTAGAAGCGATCGGTCGGCCATTGGGCAAAATTGGTCGTGTCCTTGAGGTCCAGCATAGCGGCGATGCCTTGAGCGCGAAAATTTCGCTCGGATTGCCGATGCAGAGTCTGCACGCAGCCGTATGCGCGCAAATCAAGGCCGAATTGGCTCGCGAGACGGGCGTGGCGACGGTCAATATAGAGTTGTCGACGAAGATCTCATCGCATGCCGTACAGGGTAATTTGAAACCTGTTGGCGGCATAAAGAACATTATTGCGATCGCCTCGGGCAAGGGCGGTGTCGGCAAGTCCACCGTCGCCGTGAATATCGCGCTTGCTCTGGCGAGCGAGGGCGCGTCTGTCGGTGTACTCGATGCTGATATTTATGGACCGAGTCAACCGCATATGTTGGGTCTGACCGGTGAACAGCCCGTCAGCGAAGATGGCAAAACGATGCTGCCGCTGACCGGGCTCGGATTGCAGGTCATGTCGATTGGCTTTTTGGTCGACCCCGACCAGCCTATGGTTTGGCGCGGTCCCATGGTGACATCGGCGCTGAATCAGCTCATGTACCAGACCACGTGGACAGATCTCGACTACCTGATCGTCGATATGCCGCCCGGCACCGGTGACATTCAGCTCACCCTGTCGCAAAAAGTGCCGGTTTCCGGCGCAGTGATCGTCACGACACCTCAGAATATAGCGACTCTGGATGCCCGCAAGGGCTTGGCGATGTTCAAGAAGGTCTCTATTCCGGTGCTCGGTGTCATCGAAAACATGAGCACGCATATCTGCACCTCCTGTGGGCATGAAGAAGCGATTTTTGGCGCGGGAGGAGCCGACCAGATGGTTGCAGACTTCAAAACACCATTGCTCGGTCGTTTGCCACTGGATGCGCGCATTCGGGAACAGGCTGACTGCGGTGTCCCAACGGTCGTCGCGGCGCCGGAATCGAACGCTGCTGATGCCTATCGGCGTGCAGCCCTGCAAGTTGCCGCAGCGCAAGCGGAGCAAAAAACGGACTACAGTTCGAAATTCGGCAGTATTGTCGTTGAGGAAAAATCATGAGTATCAAGTCGGACCGCTGGATTCGCCGAATGGCGGCGGAGCATGGCATGATCGAGCCGTTTGAACCGGGGCAGGTCCGGGAAAACAGCGGCGGTAAGATCGTTTCCTACGGCACATCCAGCTACGGATATGACGTACGGTGTTCTGACGAATTCAAGATATTTACAAACATTAACTCTGCGATTGTCGACCCGAAGTCTTTCGATCAGACAAGCTTCGTGGACTTGCAAAGCGACGTTTGTGTTATTCCGCCGAATTCCTTTGCGCTGGCGCGCACGGTCGAGTTCTTTCGGATTCCCAGAACGGTTTTAACGATTTGTCTTGGCAAATCGACTTATGCGCGATGCGGCATCATCGTCAATGTGACGCCACTCGAACCCGAGTGGGAGGGTCACGTGACGCTGGAGTTTTCCAACACAACACCGCTACCTGCCAAGATCTACGCTAACGAAGGTGTTGCGCAGATGTTGTTTCTGGAGTCGGACGAGCCTTGCGAAACGTCATACCGGGATCGCGATGGTAAGTATCAGGGGCAGACCGGGGTTACATTGCCGAAGGCTTAGGTGTAACCACCAGGTTGAATCGAACTTGATGCCTGAAAAGAATCACCGGTGGAGTTTTTGGTCCGGCATTGCCTGCGGATAGCCGGCGCCGTCTCCACGACCCACAGTCAACAGCGCCGGCTATCCGCAGGCAATACCTGCTCAATGCTGCGACCGTGACGCAAATTACATGGCCAATTGTCGGGATGCTGCTGGTACGCCAATGGATTCGACTGTGGGTCGTGGAGAAGCCATTGGCGTAC
>JAACFM010000159.1 GCA_009937445.1 Gammaproteobacteria bacterium
TGGAACAGGCCTCCGGCAAAGTCACCGGGATACATGATCGTGTAACCGCACAGCATGTACATGATGCAGGCGATGGAATACAGGCCGACATTCTTCGTGAGAATCTCTGCCGTGTTCTTCGCGCGAACGAGTCCCGCCTCCAGCATGGTAAAGCCGGCGGCCATCCACATGACCAGGGCGCCCATCATTAAAAAGTAAAAAGTATCCAGCGCGTATGAGAGTTCGGTCACCTGCGCCGCTAATTGAGTTGTTGCTTCCACGAGTTTCTCCTCCGTGAATTCTTAAACGGCTTCGCTACCGGTCTCACCGGTGCGAATTCGAATGGCCTCTGCAAGCTCGATGACAAAGATCTTGCCGTCACCGATTTTGCCCGTACGTGCTGTATTAGCGATCGCCTCTATGACCTGCTCTGCAATGTCGTCTGCAACGGCCAGTTCTATTTTTGCTTTGGGGAGGAAATCGACGACGTATTCTGCGCCGCGATAGAGCTCTGTGTGCCCACGTTGGCGACCGAAGCCTTTGACTTCGGTCACCGTGATGCCCTGAATTCCGATGTCAGCAACGGCCTGTCGCACATCATCGAGTTTGAAAGGCTTGATTATCGCCGTGATCATTTTCATCTGGGTTCCCCTTGATTAATTGAGGTCGAATGATTTGCCGACAGTGAAGATCAGCGCCTGATCAGATGAACCGTCGCCGCTCAGGTCTTTGTCGTTGAAAAGAAGGTTCACGCCAAGATCGATATCCGCAACGGTCGTGCCGTAACCGGCCTCAAAGTACTCACCGGAAAAATCCTGTGAGAAACCGGCGTACTTGCCGTAGAAACCGTTCTTTTCAACGGTGAGCGAGTAATAGGTGTAATCCGACTTGCCCGGGCTGCAGCTTGGTGGCAGCGACGGCGTGCAAATGGCGTCTGCAGGTGGTGAATCGTATTCGCCGATAGCGACGTCCAGAGTGACAATTCCGTAACCTGCGCTGAGGTTTATTTCCTGATAGGTGTCATCGAAGTCGCCGGTGTAAAAGTAGCCGGTGTAGCCGACGCCATAGCTAAAGTCACCGAGTTCACCGCCGTAACCAAAGTATCCGTCAACTTCCAGGCCATCCTTAACGTCCGCTGCCCACGTACCTGCGTAGAAACCGCCGTTTTCGTAGTCGACTCCGCCACTGGCTGAGGAGGCAGCCTGAAATATGCCGCGATAGTAATAGTCGCTGGCGAAGCCGAGGTTTGCTGAGACGTCGGCCTGCGCAGCGCCGGTGATCAAAAGTGCCGTTGCGACGAGCGCAGATTTTCCAGTGTTCATTTTCCAATACTCCATTCTAGGGTTTGGGCCGGTTGGCCTGTTGCCCTGTATAGAGCAGGATGTGTGCCAAGTTCAAAAAAACGTTATTTAACAAGTGCTTATAAATTTTCAATGACGCCGGCTGCGCCACACTGGTGCGGCGGTTTGAGGGCGTTGCACCAAAACAGTGAGCAATAGCCGAAATTCGTCCGACCTTGCACTTAAGTCGCTGGTTTTTTGCGGCGCTGTCAGGTATCAATCGCCTATGAGTGACGAATCGATAGAAAACCTGGCCAGAAAACTGGCTGAATCTGTGCCGGAAAGTTTGCGTTCAATGCGCGAGGATCTGGAAACGAATTTTCGCGGTGTGTTGCGATCGGGCATCAGTAAGCTGGATCTCGTGACGCGCGAGGAGTTTGACGTGCAGGAAGCGGTCCTGGCTCGAACACGCGAAAAACTCGAACACCTTGAAACAAAACTGGAAGAGCTAGAAAAAGACCTGTAGGAGCGGCCCCAGGCCGCGACCAATACCACGACTTCGCCACGGAGGGCATTGTCTTGAGCCTCGCAATTCTCCACTGCCGAGCGCAGTACGGAACGGATGCACCTGCAGTGACGATCGAGGTCTTCCTCTCGGGCGGCTTGCCGGCATTCACGATTGTCGGTATGGCGGAAACCGCGGTACGAGAAAGCAAAGACCGCGTGCGTGGCGCGCTCTTGAGTTCCGGCTTCGAGTTTCCCCAGCAACGCATAACGGTCAGCCTGGGTCCGGCTGACATGAAGAAGTCGGGCGGGCGCTACGATCTGGCAATAGCGCTGGGAATACTTGCTGCCAAGAAGCAGATTCCAAAGGATGCGTTGCATGAAATTGAGGTCTATGGCGAACTCTCTTTAAGCGGTGATCTTCGCTCAGTGCCGGCCATTCTGCCGGCCGTGCTGGCGGCAGAGGCTGTCGGCCGGCGGGTCATCGTGCCGCAAGGTAACGAGGTCGAAGCGTCACTGGCCTGCAGTAATGTCTATCCGGCAAGTTCACTGGCTGAAGTTACGGCGCACCTTGCTGGACGAGAGCCAATCAGTGCGGTCGAGAAGGTGGACCTGGTCAAAGTCGATCCCACGTCCAACGATCTGTCCAATGTACGTGGTCAGCAACAGGCCAAGCGAGCTCTCGAAATCGCCGCTGCCGGCGGGCACAATCTGCTGCTGATTGGCCCACCCGGCACCGGCAAAAGCATGTTGGCGCGGCGACTGCCGGGCATCTTGCCAACGATGACCGATGCGGATGCGCTGCAAACAGCCGCCATCGACTCTGTTCTGGGTATGCCCATCGCGGTGAATGGCTGGCGACAACGCCCGTTCCGGTCACCGCACCATACTGCGTCGGCCGCGGCGTTGGTTGGCGGCGGCCCGGGACCCCGTCCAGGCGAGATTTCCCGCGCGCATAACGGAGTCCTGTTTCTCGATGAGCTACCTGAATTTAACCGCAGGGCCCTTGAGGTGTTGAGAGAGCCATTGGAAATGGGGCGTATCAGTATTTCTCGGGCGGGCGGACAAGCAGAATACCCCGCGAATTTTCAATTGATCGCTGCGATGAATCCCTGTCCATGTGGTTATCTTGGAGACCGGTTGTCGGATTGCCGCTGCAGCGGGGACAGGGTCGCGGCTTACCGGCGAAAGATCTCGGGTCCGCTACTCGATCGAATTGATCTGCACGTCGAGGTGCGTCGTCCGCCGACAGAGCTACTCCGCGCCAGCGAGAGGACCGAAGAATCGAGCCACATCGTTCGGGATCGCGTGGAAACAGCGTGGGCGAAACAGATAACGCGCAGCGGTGTTAATAACGCCCGACTGGCTGGCCAAGACCTCAATTCCGTGTGTCAGGCGAATGACGAATGTTGGAGGCTGCTCGAACGGGCCGCTGAACGATTCAATTTATCGGCACGCGCCCATCAGCGGGTATTGCGAGTTGCAAGGACGATCGCTGATTTGGCCGGCGACGAAACAATAACGCCTCCGCAGGTTGCGGAGGCGTTGTCGTTGAGGTGCCTGGACCGGCAGTGAGTTTAGCGGCGCTTGGGTCGTGTTTGGGTCGCGGCCTTGGGGCCGCTCCTACAGGCCGCCCCTGCAGGTCGCTCCTACTGGGATTCGCTGATCATGTAGTCGACGGCGGCATCAATCTCAGCATCAGACAGGTCAAGACGGCCACCCTTCGGCGGCATATAACCCATCGAGCCGGTGTATCCCAACAGAGCGTGTTTTTTCAAGGTGTCGGCGCCCTGCGTAATGCGGTCCGCCCATTGCGCAACATTACCGAGTACCGGTGCACCGCCGATGCCGGCTCCATGACACGCCAGGCAAGCCGTGTTGTAGACCTGCGGTCCTGACATCGCGGTTGCGACAGGCTCCGGTTCTGCCGGCTTTTCAACCGTTGGCGCATCCGATGCATGCTCCTCGCCGGAGCGATAAACCTGCCCGACCGGGCGAATCCGATCGGCAACGGCTGCCTGGTATTCGGCGGCATCGCGCGTGTAAACGCCCTGTGTGAGATCGGTCATCTTCATGGCCAAAACAAGGATGGCGATCGCGATAGCGGCAAGAACACCGATAACGAGGGAATACATATCAAAAAACTTCTGGTCCCGACTCAACTGACTGCTCCGGAGGGT
>JAACFM010000014.1 GCA_009937445.1 Gammaproteobacteria bacterium
CATTGCCTGCGAACTATAGCTTAAAGATAGTTTTTTGCCAATATTTCAGCAATTTGGACACTATTTAGAGCCGCGCCCTTACGTATGTTATCGGCTACCACCCAGAGGTTTAATCCGGTTGGGTGAGAGATGTCCTCCCGAACTCGACCGACAAAAACAGGGTCTTGACCTGAGCTTTCGGTAACGGCGGTCGGATACTGACCCAATTCGACTCCGTCAAGCACCTCAATTCCCGGTGAATTTGACAATAATTCGCTCGCGGCTGATGCGCTGATCTTCTCCCGTGTCTCTATGTGGAGCGCCTCGGAATGCCCGAAGAACACCGGGATTCTGACCGCGGTCGGGTTGACCTGCACGTCGTCATCGCCAAGAATTTTGCGGGTTTCCCAGACCATCTTCATCTCTTCCTTGGTGTAGCGGTTGTCCAGAAAAACGTCGATCTGCGGAATGGCGTTGAAGGCGATTTGTTTCGCCTCCCCTTTAATTTCGAGCGGACGCCCGTTTAAGAGCATGGTGGTTTGTCGGACCAGTTCTTCCACCGCACTGCGCCCAGCGCCGGAAACCGCCTGATAGGTGCATACATTGATGCGCTCGATACCGACGGCGTCGTAAATCGGTTTGAGTGCCACCAGCATCTGAATCGTCGAGCAGTTGGGGTTGGCGATAATGCCGCGATTCTTGAAATCGGCGATGGCCTCTGGGTTGACCTCGGGAACGACTAACGGGATGTCGTCGTCGTAGCGAAAATGTGACGTGTTGTCGATGACCACGCAACCCGCTTGTGCGGCTTGCGGCGCGTATTCTGCCGATATCGAACCACCCGCCGAGAACAGACCTATCTGCACACTGGAAAAATCGAAATCAGCCAGGTCTTCAACCGTCAATTGTCCATTGCCAAAATTCACCTGATTGCCAGCCGATCGTTCGCTCGCCAGTGCGTGAACCTTGCCAACCGGAAACTTTCGATCATGGAGAATCTCAAGTATGGATTCGCCGACGACGCCCGTGGCGCCGACGACAGCGATGTCATATTTCTTGCTCATGGATTAACCGCGCGCGGGGCGCTCCTAAACAGTGGGTGTTTCCGACATGACGTCGGCATTTTGAGCGCGATTGCGCAAATAGTGATCCATCAGAACCAGCGCAACCATCGCCTCGGCGATCGGTGTGGCACGAAGACCGACGCAGGGATCGTGGCGTCCCTTGGTGACTATTTCAGTGTCTTTGCCTGACTTGTCGATGGTTTTACCCGGAATTGACACGCTGGAAGTCGGCTTGAGAGCGAGGCTGGCCAGAACGTCTTGCCCCGACGAAATTCCACCGAGCGTGCCACCGGCATCGTTCTTGCTGAATCCGTCTCTGGACATTTCGTCCCGGTGCTCGCTGCCACGCTGAGTGACTGCAGCGAATCCGGCACCGAGTTCGACGCCTTTGACCGCGTTGATACTCATCAATCCGTGCGCGATATCAGCCTCAAGTTTGTCAAACACCGGTTCGCCCAGACCGGGCGGAACGTTGCTCGCGAGAACACTGATTTTCGCCCCGATGGAGTCACCTTGTTCCCGCAGATCATCCATGAAACGGTGGAGTTCATCGACGCGATCCGGATCTGCACAGAAAAACGCATTATCGTCGATACTGTCCAGGTCTTTTGCATCCAGCTCGAGCGGTCCAAGTTGTGACAAATAACCGCGAACCTCGACACCCAATCGTTCTTTGAGATATTTCTTGGCCACCGCCCCCGCCGCGACACGCATGGTTGTTTCACGCGCAGATGATCGTCCGCCACCACGATAGTCACGGATGCCGTATTTCTGCTGGTAGGTGTAGTCCGCGTGGCCCGGTCTGAACTTGTCCTTGATATCACCGTAGTCTTTGGAGCGCTGATCCATGTTTTCCACGAGCAATGCGATCGGCGTACCGGTCGTCATGCCCTCGAAGACACCGGATAGAATTCGGACCTGATCCGGCTCATTGCGCTGCGTCGTATGACGATTGCGCCCCGGTCGGCGCCGGTCGAGGTCGCCCTGAATGTCCGCCTCTGTCAGCTTCATTCCCGGCGGACAACCGTCGATGATGCAACCAAGCGCCGGTCCGTGGCTTTCGCCAAACGTCGTGACCGTGAAAATTCGTCCAAAAGTATTGCCTGACACCGTTACAAACCTTCCAATTCATGTTTCGTCAGCAAGAATACACCGGCGCCGCCCTCGCTGAAATCGAGCCAGACGAAAGTCGTATCGGGATACGCCGCCTCGAGCGCAGGCTGGCTGTTGCCGACCTCGCAGACGAGTATTCCATTGTCTGTCAGGAATCGCGAGGCATCCTGCAAAATCTTGTGCACTGACTCCAGGCCGTCATCGCCTGCCGCGAGGCCTAATTCCGGTTCGTGGCGGAACTCTTGTGGCATCGACTCCATATCCTGCCGGTCCACATAGGGCGGATTACTGACGATTAGATCGTATTGCCTGCCCGACAGCGCAGCAAAAAAGTCCGATCGCACCGGCGTAACCCGGTTGCCCAGTCCGTGCCGGTCTATATTGATGGTCGCAACCTCCAGCGCGTCGGCCGAAATATCCACAGCGTCGACACACGCATCCGGAAACGCGTGCGCAATCGCGATTGCAATACAACCACTGCCCGTCCCGAGATCGGCCGCTGAATGAACAGCATCGTCCGCAAGCCAAGGCGAGAATTTTGCATGGATCAGTTCTGCGACGGGACTTCGCGGGACCAGAACACGTTCGTCCACATAAAACTCATGGCCCGCGAAGAAGGCCTGATTGATCAGGTAAGCAAGCGGCACGCGCTCGGTGATACGTCGCTCCGCGAGCTTCAGCATCTTCGAGACCGACTCATCGTCAACCTCGGTCGAATAGACGGCCGATGCCTCATCGTGCGACAACTGCAGCGTCGAAAAAACCAGCCACGCTGCCTCGTCCAAAGGATTATCCGTCCCGTGGCCATAGGATAGCGCCGCTTGCTCAAAGCGCTCAGCGATCGTGCGTATTAATTGTTCTACGTTCATATGCGACGGCGAATCTATCACGCTGACGCCCCAACTGCCTGTAGAATTGCGGGCTCGACTCTCGCAAAGAATATTGACGACCATCATGGGACCAAAGAACCTGTTATTCGCGATCGTACTCGGTAGCGCACTTGCCGCCGGCGTTTTCGTCGCCACGAAGTTAAACCGGCCACCGGAATTACAAACCGGCTTCATTGTGCCGCTACCCAATGCGTTGCCTGACTTTTCTCTACTGGATCAGAGCGGTGGACTCGTCAACGCGGATACGTTTCGAGGACAGTGGGACCTGGTGTTCTTCGGCTTCACAAACTGCCCGGATATCTGTCCGACAACCCTGCAGGTATTGGCAAACGCCAGGCGTGAACTCATTGACTCTGGTGCGACGACAGTGCCGCGCATCGTTCTGGTTAGCGTCGATCCGGAACGAGACACACCGGAGGTTCTCGGCCAGTACGTGAACTACTTTGGCGAAGGGAATCTTGGTGTAACGGGAACTCTTGAGGGCATCAAGACACTGACCGGCGCTCTCGGAATTTATTTTGAAAAATCGCCAACAGACGATGGCTATGGCGTGGATCACTCTGCGGCTGTGCTGGTTATCAATCCCGACGGCGAGTTCTCCGCACTCTTTAGCGCACCTCACCTTATCGCCAGTTTTGTCCACGACCTCCCGATCATCATGGGAGACGACTGATGCTCAGGTGTAAGTTACCGGCAGCGACTGTCATGGCTGTCTGTATATTAATAGGTGCCTGTGGCAGCGAGCCGCAACCACCGCTGGTCGCCACGGACATCGTAATTATCGAAGCAATGCCTGGAAAACAGATGACGGCGGGGTATCTTTCGCTGACGAACCATTCCAACGCGGCGATCTCGATCACCAACGTGTCCAGTCCCGAGTTCGAGTCCGTCGAGATTCACGAATCGCTTCTGGACGATGGCGTCGCGAAGATGCGTCGTATCACCGAGCTTTCAATCCCCGCGAATACAACCATCACCCTGGAGCGCGGCGGCAAACACCTGATGTTGATGCGTCCAACCGGCACATCATCGCAGGTCACGTTAAGTTTTCAGAGCGGCGACAGCACTCTGCTGAGCGTGCGCGCGCCATTCACACCGAGGAACAACTGATGCTGGCGGTATTTTTCGTAGCACTGCAATACGTGCTACCTCAACACTTGCTAACGGCCATGATTTGGCGCCTCGCAAGAATTCGGCACGTGGCAATCAAGGATTTCCTGATCACGCGATTTGTTGATCTCTACAACGTAGATACCAAGGATGTGAAACTGGCTGTCCCGGAAGATTTCGCCACCTTCAATGATTTTTTTGTTCGTGAACTCGCTGCCGCTGCCCGGCCAGTCGATGCTGCAAGCGACAGTATTGTCTCGCCCGTCGACGGCACGGTGAGTATTGCTGATGAAATTCATGGCGACAGCATCATCCAGGCCAAGGGAATTGATTACTCACTCAATGACCTGCTTGCAACCGATCTTGAGCAAGCCGCCACCTATGTAGACGGTTCATTTGCGACGATCTACCTCGCGCCCTACAACTATCATCGCGTTCACGCCCCATGGGATGGCGAGCTGATCGCCGCCCGTTATGTTCCCGGGGATCTATTCAGTGTTAATGAAGCTACCGTCGCGCGGGTCAACGGACTTTTCAGGCGCAACGAGCGCTTGATCATGCATTTCAGAACCGACCAGGGCACCGCCGCGGTCATCTTCGTCGGGGCACTGAATGTCGGCAGTATCTCTACTCCCTGGTCGGGTGAACTGCGCCCAAAAAAAGACGGTGTTGTTGACGTTCTCGATCTGACGGCCCATACGACCGCGGTCAAAAAAGGGGATCTCCTCGGCTGGTTCAATATGGGCTCAACCGTCATTCTTCTGCGGCCTCCGGGGTCGTGTGAGTGGAATGACGACCTGCGGGCCGGCAAGACGCTGCAGGTCGGGGAAGCGATTGGTCATTCGCCGTCAAAGCCTAAATGACAAAGTGGCGTCCGACATCCGGCCCTGATGCCGCGAGAAGACGGGCCGATATCCTGCGCCGCTTGAGAAGCTACTTCGACCGCGAAACGATACTGGAAGTGGACACACCCGCCCTCAGCCCGGCGGCGGTTAGTGATATCCATATTGAAAGCCTGGCTGTTAGCAGCTCTTTGGCCACTGCCCCGCTTTATCTGCACACCTCGCCAGAGTTCTGCATGAAGCGCTTGCTCGCATCCGGCTACCCTGACATCTACTCCATCTGTCGTGTGTTTCGCGATGGAGAGGTCGGTAAACGTCATCAGCCAGAATTCACAATGGTCGAGTGGTATCGGCTGCGCTTCGGTCTCGACGACATCATCTCCGACACACTCAACGCTATTGCGTCTGCGCTCGCAGACCAGGCGCTCGCAGACGACGCAGTAACGACCAACTATCGGGACGTATTCGCGGCGACCTGTGGCATTGATCCCCTGGTTGCATCTATCGCAGAACTGGCCGAACTTGCAGACGCCGATCCGGATCTGCGCCGTGTTCTGGGTGATGAACGCGATAGCTGGCTCGATCTTCTGATAACGATGCGCGTGGCGCCATCATTCGCAACGGATAAACTTACCGTGGTAAAGCATTACCCTGCGTCACAAGCGGCATTGGCCAGGCTTTGTCCTGATAATGGTATGGTCGCCGACCGCTTCGAGGTATTCATGGGGAGCGTTGAATTGGCCAACGGTTACGTCGAGTTGACCGATGCCCAAACCCAGTCGGCACGAATCGAGACCGATCAGGCAACTCGAACACGGCAGGGCAAAGCGCTGCGGCCGCGCGATCACAGCCTGGTCGCCGCACTTGCTTCGGGTTTACCGGCATGCGCTGGGGTGGCTATGGGCCTCGAACGCCTGCAGATGATGCATGATGGAACTAACGATATTCGAGATGTCATACCATTCCCATTTGAGGTTCCCAATGAGTGACCCGGACTACAAACTATTGGACTCGCAACTGCGCGCCTTACTCGCCGACGAAACTGATGCGCTCGCGAGCGCCAGCAATTTCGTCGCATTGTTAACCCAGGCGATGGACGATATTAACTGGCTGGGTATTTACGTATTACGGGGTGAAGAACTCGTGCTCGGCCCCTTTCAGGGAAAGCCGGCTTGCGTGCACTTGAACGTTGGCAGAGGCGTTTGTGGCACTGCGGCGGCACTGCTGGAAACGCAGCGCGTTGCGGATGTACATCAATTCGAAGGGCACATAGCCTGTGACGCAGATTCGCGATCCGAACTTGTCGTACCCCTGGTTTGCGACGGCATCCTGATTGGCGTGCTCGATATCGACAGCCCGACCCCCGCTCGATTCAGCGCGGAGGACCAGAAAGGCGTCGAATTATTGTGTGCGTCTTTTTGTGAACTTCAGGCTGTGCGAGGGCGTTTCATATAGGCCTGAAGCTACTTGACGCGCGACACATACTCGCGAGAGCGGGTATCGACTTTGATCGTTTCATTCTGATCAACGAATAACGGCACGCGCACAACGGCCCCGGTTGAAAGCGTCGCTGGCTTGACGCCACCGCTGGCCGTATCGCCTTTAACGCCCGGGTCCGTCTCGACAATCTCGAGCTCAACGAAGTTCGGCGCTGACACGATAAGCGGCGCATCGTTCCAAAGCGTAATACCGCAAACATCACCGTCCGTAATCCAGTCTTTCGCGTCACCTACCGCAGACGCATCAGCCGCATACTGTTCAAACGTGTCCTGAACCATGAAATGCCAAAACTCTCCGTCCGAATACAAGTACTGCATATCAGTGTCCATCACGTCAGCCGCTTCGACAGACTCGCCGGACTTGAAAGTCTTGTCGACCGTTTTGCCTGTCTTGAGGTTCTTGATGCGTGCTCGATTGAACGCCTGACCCTTGCCCGGCTTGACGAATTCGTTCTCGACAATAATGCACGGATTTCCATCAATAATGATGCGAAGCCCCGATTTGAACTCGCTGGTATTGTAATTAGCCATAAATATCGCTCTATAGAGAGAATTGCCGGGTGGCGGCGAGGCGCCATGATACCAGTACTCCGGGACGACGAGAATCATCCATTCAGCGGTATTTTTGGCCCTGATCAGCCCTGATCGAAGCGAATTCTCGCCGAAACTTGATTCAGGTCACGGTTTTGACCTTCCGACCACGACGCAGGCGGCACCACTGTCTAAACTGCTCGTTCGGTTAACAAAATATGGAAATCATCGGGAATTCGCCGATTCCGGGGAAAGGGATTTGAACGGGCATCAGAGTATATCTATTGCCGTGCTGACCGAAGATCAGGACGATGTCGAAATCATCAACCGAACGTTGCGAGACGCCGGTCATGCAGCGCATTGCCACTGGATATCTACGCCAACCAAATTGGCCGACATACTGGTCGCCGAAAATGTCGAATTGCTGATCCTCAACTGCGATCGCTACAAGGATTCGATACAACAAATCATCAAACAGAAAGACCGCTATAAGCCCGAGGTGCCACTCCTGGCAACTCAGGAAACAGCCGACGAGGCGAGTATCCAGGACGCGATGCAAGCGGGAGCCTGCGATCTCGTTTCAATGTCACACACAACGCGCCTTCAATCGGTCGTCTGCCGCGAATTGCGTGCACTGCGTGTCGAACGGGCCCTCAATTCGACCTTGTTATCCGCTAACGGCTACAAACGACAGTTGAAAGATCACATGGAGTCTTCCAGCAGTTCGATAGCGCTGGTCCAGGAGGGTATTTTCACTGACGTCAATGATGCCTGGATGGCGCAGTTCAGCATCATGACAAAAGAAGAAGTGATCGGCATGCCGGTTATGGATACCTTCGAGGAAGAAAGCCAGGCAGCGCTTAAAGGTGCTCTGATCGCGACGATTGCGGGTAAATGGCAAGCGAGCCAAAAACTTATCGTTAAGCCGCTGGTTGAGTCTAACGACAGTAATGAAGTACACCTCGAGTTTCGTTCGGTTGATCTCGATGACGGACCGTGCGTGCAGATCAGAATTGCACCGCAACTTAAGGTAGCGGAGGAACCGACAAAGCTTGTACATGACGCGTTAAAACGCGATCCGACAACGCTGTTTTTTCATCGCGCACAATTTGTCGAGAGAATCACCAAACGTCTGCTCAGAAAGCCGGCACAGGGAACCCATTGCCTCGTCTATATCAAACCCGATAATTTCTCGGCTGTGCACGAGAAGATTGGCATTCTGCAGTCCGAAGAGATTTTCGCTCAGTTCGCCGAAGAAATACGCAAGCGTCTCCACCCACGTGATGTTGCCGGTCGCTTTGAGGGCACTTCGATCATGGTATTGCTGGAGCGCGGTGCGGCCAGAGACGCTCAGGTTTGGGGCAAACAAATTTGCGCCCACATTTCGCAACACACATTCGAAATTGATGATAAATCGACGCATATAACGTGTACCGCTGGCGCCTGCGCAGTAAACGAAGTCTTTGGCAGTCTTGAAGAGTTTGTCGCAGCAACTATTGGCGCATACAAACTCGGCAGGGAAGCTGGCGGCAACACCTCTTTCCTCGATGAGAGTGCCGACAAGAACTCGAAGCAGCTCGAATTCGATGCCATCTGGGTGAAACACCTCAAGGCCGCCTTGATGGAGGATCGTTTTCGCCTTGCGCAATTGCCTATCGCTGGCTTGCGCAGTGACTCCGTAAAAATGTTCGACTTGCTGGTTCGTATGATTGACGAACAGGGCAATTCGGTTTTGCCGTCTGAATTCCTGCCCGCCGCAGAACGCAATAACATGATGAAGAACATCGACCGCTGGATGCTGCAGTCCGCCGTCGAGTTCTGTAACAAGAATAATGCCGATCGTGTCTTCGTTCGCCTGTCCCGGCAGTCGATAACGGACAGTACGACGGTAACGTGGATGGAACAACATCTCGATGATCGGGCATTCGATTGTTCGCGTCTGGTCGTACAGATTCCGGAACGCGATGCCGCGAAACACATCAAGCAAACTCGCTCTCTGGTTAAGCAAGCACGCAGACTCGGTATTGGATTCGCCCTGGAACATTACGGTATCGATCAGGAACGATTCCAGATACTGGACATCCTGAAACCGGACTACATCAAACTTGACGGCGAGCTGATGCACACATTGATGACCGATTCATCTCTGCAGCGTGCTGTGAGCACAGTCGTCAAGGCAGCACAGGAACGAAAAATCAAAACCATTGCCGAGCGTGTTGAAAACGCCAATGCGATGGCGGTCCTGTTCCAGCTCGGACTGGATTTCATGCAAGGACATTATGTTCACGAGCCCGAAGTCGTGCTGCAGGAGGTGGAAAGTGTGGCATCCCTGACGCTGGCTGAGTTGTCGGCGGCGGGCGGAAATTGAGCAAGGTGCCCGGAAAGTAAGGTGTGACGAGTGTGACGAATGTCACGTTCTGTATGCGGAACCAGCCGTTAACGTGTGGGGACGTAAAGGTCCTAAAATAGAACACCGGTCGAGAGTGCATATTCGCCAATGGCCGACTTGATGAATATCGCGGAGTGATCGACAGTGAAAAGCGCAATGACCAAAACTTATCGAAGTAACCGTCGTTATCCCGACCGTTGTCTACCTGCGAT
This sequence comes from Gammaproteobacteria bacterium, assembly GCA_009937445.1. Taxonomy (GTDB): domain Bacteria; phylum Pseudomonadota; class Gammaproteobacteria; order Steroidobacterales; family Woeseiaceae; genus UBA1847. The sequence continues at coordinate 9,630 of JAACFM010000014.1, forward strand.
CGTAGCGGTTAGCGGCAGTTTGGTTGCGTTCCCTGCCAGTGCGCTGGAACTTGGTGAGTTAACAGTCCAGTCGCGATTAGGACAACCCTTAAGAGCCAGTATCGCGTTTGCGCTAGCACCATCTGAACAGCTCGCTGACTACTGCGTCACCCTGCGTCCTGGCCCCTCGGTCAGTGGTTTACCCGGATTTGGGCCCGCGACCGTGCGGGTATCAAACGGCGTCATCATGCTGACCGGAACCACCCCTGTCCGCGAGCCAATGGTAGCGGCACATGTCGTGATCAATTGCCCGTATTCGGCCAATCTCAGCCGTGAATTCCTGCTATTTTTCGACCCGATAAGGTCGGCGAGTGAACCCGTCTACCGGCAAACGACGGTTACCCAGCAAGTCAGTACCCAGGCCGAGCCTGTCAAGGTAGCGCCAACGGCCATTGAACAGCCTGTTGCCCCAATCGTATCCGAACCGGTCATCAAAGATATCGCCAGGTCAACACGATATCAGGTGCAGAGAGGCGAATCTCTCTCGGAGATTGCAGCACGCATTCAGAACCGTCCGTTGGGACTGTGGCCGGCGGTCAATGCAATATTTGAGGCAAATCCGTCCGCTTTCATCAATAACGATCCCAATAATCTGCAAGCGGGTAGTTGGCTGTCCATCCCGTCTTTTGATGGCAATGCTGCCGTTGTTGCACCAGTTGAAGCAGTTGCAGCAGTCACACCGGTTGCTGAGATCGAGTCAACGAACGCGACTAATGAAGCCTATGAATTCGTGCCCGTTAGCGAGATGGTAGCGGTTGAAGAAGCGCAAAGCGTTGTTGCTCCTCTGCCGGCGGAAACGACCTCTGAGATTATTCTGGATGATGTGGCCGATCTAGGAAACGCGGTCGGCACTTTACAGTCTGTCGATATCATTCCGGACACCGCGCTTGAAGGTCCGACCACAACCGCATTGTCGCCCAATGTACCGACGGCGATCATTACGACGAGTCGAACCAACGACACCTCTCCGGCATCGACATCCTGGTTCTTCTGGCTTGGTGGTAGCGGCATCGCGGCGATTTTGGGCTTACTGATGTTCGGCCGTCGCCTGCGTGGCCAGACGGATACGAGTCCGGCCGGACCGCAGACGGATGAGACGCACCAGCGTCGCTTCAGTGACACCCAAGCGGTCGATACCAAGGACATCGAAGAGCCCGCTATCGACTACAACATCACAGACGACTCACCGACGGAAGAAAATCTGGTTCTTGACGCGGATCTGATCATCGGTACGGGTCTCTCCGACGCTGTCGACTCTGATAGTTTCGAAGACTTCGACTTCGCCGCATCAACACAGCTCGACATAGAGTTGCCGTTCGAACCGGTTACCTCGGTACCAGCAGACAAGACAGACATCCTGCCGCTACCGAGCGTTGAGTCGCATTCCATTCTTGAAAGCGAAGTCCTTCCTGAGGATGACGGCGATGATTACGACATGTCGGTTATTTTCGACGCAACAAAAATGCCACGGCATGAGGATGTTACTGAACACGATTTGAAGGCCATCGAGGTTGCGGCGGACGAAGATACGCAGATCGATGAAAGTTATACGATCAACGAACAGGTTGACTATCGGATCCTGGAGCAGGACTACGAAGACGAGATGACAGCAACTCAGGCGTTGAATCAGGAGATCACCCGCGCGGCAGCCGAATTGAACAAGAGCAGAAACATCAACGTTGATGGCAGCACCGGCGATGACACAACCGCTCTGCCGGTGACCAACTTCTCAGATCTTGACGTAACTGCGCAAATGACTGCCCAAAACGACGATCTCTCGGACGGCGACACCGGCATCAATGAAGTGCTCACTGTCAGCATGGAAGCAAACGATGAGACCATTGAGATGCCGCTTAAGTCAGGGAAAACGGCCTGATCCCTAGGGCATAAAGCCGCTCCCGTGAAGCGGGACCGAGGTCCTACATGCCGATCAGGCGTTCTACCTTGCGCCATCCTTTGGGCAACAGGCTGCCGCGCAGTGCGCGGTCGCCGTAGTAGTCGTCCAGATCCTTCCATTTGATTGTCATCATGCGGCTGCCGGTGTGCACCTGCAAACAACCGTCTTCAGGAATGACCGCCGCGGCAACCATTTTCTCATCACCACTCTTGTACTTCGGCCCCGGAATATTAATGAGCTTGTTGCCTTTTCCTTTCGCAAGCTCAGGTAACTCTTCCAACTCAAACACCAGCAATCGCCCTATCGAACTCACGGCAGCAATCAGACACTCCGCGTCAGCAGGTACTGCAGCCGGCACGACCGCCTTACCACCTGGCGGAACCCGGAGAATCGCCTTGCCTGCCTTGTTGCGCGAAACGAGGTCACTCAATGTTGCGACAAAACCGTAACCGGCATCACTTGCTAGCAGGTATTTCTTCTCACCGGCGCCAATCATAGCGCCACAAAAAGCGGCCCCATCAGGTGGCTTGAAGCGGCTGGACAGCGGTTCGCCCTGTCCCCTCGCTGACGGCAAAGTACCCGCCATCACACTGTAAACGCGCCCGGTGCTGTCGATAAACATCGCGAGCTGATTGCTGCGGCCCTGCGCCGCCGCGAGATACGTATCCCCGGAGCGATAGTTCAGAGTCGCAGGGTCGATTTCATGACCCTTGGCCGCGCGCGCATAACCGGCCTGAGACAGCACAACGGTTACCGGTTCGCTCGCGACGAGCTGTGTCTCGTCAAGCGCCTGTGCCGCCTGTCGCTCAACAATCAGCGTACGACGAGCATCGCCGTAGGCTTCGGCATCTTCGAGGATTTCTTTCTTGATCAGCGTCTTCAGTCGTGCCGAGCTACCCAGCGTTTTCTCCAGACCTTCGCGCTCTTCATTCAGCGCATCCTGTTCGCCTCTGATCTTCATCTCTTCCAGTTTGGCGAGATTGCGGAGACGTAAATTCAGGATTGCTTCGGCCTGTATATCGGACAAATCGAATCGCTTCATCAGAACAGGTTTCGGTTCGTCTTCTTCGCGAATGATGGCGATTACTTCGTCAATGCTCAGGTAGGCAACTAATAAGCCATCAAGAATGTGTAATCGGTCATTCACGATCTGCAGTCGGTGCTGCAGGCGGTTCGTCACCGTTTCTTTACGAAACTTCAGCCATTCCTTGAGCATCTCGAGCAAATTGAACATCCGTGGCCGTCCGTCGAGACCAATGATGTTCATATTGACGCGCACCGTTCGTTCGAGAGACGTTGTCGAGAACAAATGCGACATCAGTTGTTCAACGTCAACACCCCGCTTCTTGCTGATGATCAGGCGCGTCGGATCTTCGTGATCGGACTCGTCACGCAGATCGTCAACCTGCGGTAGCTTCTTCGCACGCATTTGCGATGCAATTTGTTCCTGCAATTTCGCGCCGGAAATCTGATGTGGAAGCGACGTCACAACAATGTCGCTGCCTTCCATCTTATACGACGCTCGCAGACGCAATGTTCCGCTGCCGGTCTCATAGATCTCCTGGATATCCGCGGCAGACGAAACCAGCTCGCCTCCGGTCGGATAATCCGGCGCTTTGATGTGCATCATCAAATTGGCGATGGTCGCTTTCGGATTATCGATCAGGTGGACTAACGCGCTGGTGACTTCGTTCAGGTTGTGAGGAGGAACGTCAGTCGACATGCCGACCGCAATACCAGTGGTGCCGTTGAGCAACAAATTTGGCAATCTTGCCGGTAAAACGACTGGTTCCTTCAGCGTGCCATCAAAATTGGGCGTCCAGTCGACCGTTCCCTGCCCCAGCTCCTGCAGCAGGCTTTTCGCATAGGGCGCGAGTCGTGATTCCGTGTATCGCATGGCGGCAAAAGACTTCGGATCGTCTGTCGATCCCCAGTTGCCCTGCCCAATGACGATTGGATAACGATAGGAAAAGTCCTGCGCCATCAACACCATCGCCTCATAACAGGCCGAGTCGCCGTGCGGGTGGAATTTGCCGATCACGTCGCCGACCGTTCGCGCGGATTTCTTTGGCTTGGATGATGCCGACAAACCCAGTTCGCTCATCGCGTAAATGATGCGCCGCTGTACAGGCTTCAATCCATCGCCGATTTGCGGCAACGCTCTGTCCAGAATGACGTACATCGAATAATCGAGGTACGCCTGTTCGGTATAGTCTTTGAGCGCCTGTTGTTCGACGCCCTCAAGATTCAGACTGTTTTGCATTTCACTCATACCTCGGCAAGATTCCCCTTGGTTTCCAGCCAGCTGCGACGGTCTTTCGAGCGTTTTTTCGCAAGCAGCATATCCATCATCTGGTCGGTGTTGTCGTGCGCACCGATAGTCAGTTGCACGAGTCGCCGTGTATCGCGGTGCATTGTTGTCTCACGTAATTGTTCCGGGTCCATTTCGCCGAGCCCCTTGAACCGGGTCACGGTCACTTTGCCCTTCTTCTTCTCAGCTTCAATACGATCAAGTATGCCTTTGCGTTCGCCCTCATCCAGCGCGTAGAACACCTCTTTGCCAACGTCCACGCGGTACAGCGGCGGCATCGCGACATAAATATGGCCACCCAGAATGAGCTCGCGGAAATGTCTCAGGAACAATGCACACAGCAAGGTTGCGATGTGCAGGCCGTCAGAGTCGGCATCAGCCAGGATGCAGACTTTGTGGTAGCGCAGACCACTGATGTCATTACTTCCAGGATCAACGCCAATTGCGACTGAGATGTCGTGGACTTCCGCTGACGCCAGGATTTCTCCTGTCTCAACTTCCCAGGTATTCAGGATCTTGCCCCGGAGCGGCATGATCGCCTGCGTGTTCCGGTCGCGCGCCTGTTTCGCCGAGCCGCCCGCAGAATCCCCCTCCACCAGAAACAATTCACAGAGCTCCGGTTCCTGAGAGCGACAATCCGCCAGCTTGCCCGGCAGAGCCGGTCCCGACACGATCCTCTTGCGAACGACTTTTTTCGCGGCCTTTAGCCGTTTTTGCGCTTTGCCAATAGCAAGATTTGCAATCAGGTCGCCCGTCTCCGGGTGCTGATTAAGCCAAAGAGAGAAGTTGTCCTTGATGATGCCCGCGACGAAGGCGGCGGACTCGCGAGAGGACAGACGTTCCTTCGTCTGACCCGAGAATTGCGGATCCTCGAGTTTGGTGCTGAGTACAAAACTCAGTCCATCCCACACATCTTCCGGCGCGATAGCAACGCCACGCGGCAACAAGCTGCGGAATTCACAGAACTCACGCAGTGAATTCGTCAAGCCGGTACGTAATCCGTTGACATGGGTACCGCCCTGGGGAGTCGGAATCAAATTGACATAGCTTTCCATGACGCTCTGGCCGCCATCTGTCGTCCAGACCAAAGCCCAGTCGATTGATTCGTTATTGCCGCTGATACTGCCCGCGAAAGGCTCGGCAGGCAGGGTCTCACCTCCACCAATCTCCTCCAGCAAATACTCCTCGAGGCCACCGGAATAGCACCACTCAAATTTCTCTGCGGGCTTTTCGACCTTCAGGCGAACCGTCACCCCGGGACAGAGCACGGCTTTTGCCCGCAACGCGTGCTTCAACTTGTTCACGGAGAACTTCGCCGAATCAAAATACTGCTCATCGGGCCAGAATCGAATCGTCGTTCCGGTATTGGCCTTGCCAACTGTGCCAACAACTTCCATCTTGCCGCGCTTCTTGCCGCTGGCAAAACTCATGTTGTATTCCTTGCCACCACGACGAATCCATACCTCAAGATTCTTCGACAATGCGTTTACAACGGATACGCCTACACCGTGCAGACCGCCCGAGAACTGGTAGTTGTCGTTATTGAACTTACCGCCGGCGTGCAGGCGCGTAAGAATCAGCTCAACGCCTGGAATCTTTTCCTTCGGATGTTTGTCCACCGGCATGCCACGGCCATCATCCGAAACTTCAAGGGAGCCGTCTTTGTAGATCGTGACTTCAAGCTTTTTGCAGTGGCCCGCAAGCGCCTCATCGATACTGTTATCGATGACTTCATGGGCCAAATGATTCGGCCGCGAAGTGTCTGTGTACATGCCCGGCCGGCGCCGCACAGGCTCCAACCCGCTTAAGACTTCGATGTCTGCAGCGTCGTATCGTTTGCTCATGTTGATTGAGAACTAACCAGAAAAATGCCCGGCGGCAGTTTAGCCTGTATGGCTAGTGCGTGCACCCGCAATATCCACTCAACTCAGATCGTTGAGTAATGACTCCCGAATGTTCTCAGCAACCGGGCTGATTTCGACACGCAGGTTCTCGTGGTCGATACCGGCAACCAGCGATGCCCCTGATCTGAGCGCATCGGCCTGTTCTGGCGGAAACTCAAATCGCATGAAATGGACGGCCGAGGTTTTATGCTCGTCAGCCCTGTCCAGATCTTCGTCTGCTATTGCAAACAGACGGTCAAAATCCGCGACCTGAACGTAGACACGGTCCTCGATACCAAGGAGTTGTTGCAACATTTCCTGACGCTCTTCAACCTCCGGAAACTCGATCATGAAAGTCGCCTTCCAGTTGGATCCATCAGGAATCAAGGCATTGTAAACCTCGAGTTCTTCGTTGATGCCGTCGGCCTCGAAAATTCGTTCGATACGCAGCATTTCCTGAACCTGATATTGCATCGTCATGCGGTCTTCGAAATACAAAGAAGCATTGGTGCCAAGACCGAGTCGGCGATTCTTCTTGTGTGCCATGACTCGACCGCGAAACGCCGGGCGTTCCTCGGCATACTGCTCGAGGCTTAATAGATCATCTCGTGTAAGTTTTTGCATATTAGATACCGTAGGCACTGCGAAGCAGGCTCATCGGATTATTGGCCTTGTGTTCATCGACATCCTGAGCGATTTGCTCTGCGGCCATCGGACAGTCACTGACAAAGTGATCGGCGTCGGCACGCTTGAGTTTATTCACTACGGGACGCGCGATTTTTTTCGAATTCTCGTGAAATTCCTTCTTCACGGCGTAGGTGCCATCATGTCCCGAGCATCGCTCGATGACTTCGACTGTAGTATCCGGGACCAACTGCAGAATGTCTCGTGTCTTGAGTCCGATGTTCTGGACACGCAAATGGCACGGCACTTGATAGGTGACTTTGCCAATCGACGTCTTGAAATCCGTCTTCAGTTGACCCTCTTTGTGCCGCAACATCAGATATTCAAAGGGGTCAAACATGGCGTCACGAACTTTGGCGACATCCGGATCATCCGGGAACATCAACGGTAATTCCTGTTTGAACATGAGTGTGCAAGACGGGATCGGCGTCACGATGTCCCAGCCCGCGTCCACCATTGCCGCAAGAATCGGAATGTTCGTTTCCTTGGCCTTGGCGACGGACTCCAGATCGCCGAGTTCGAGCTTGGGCATACCGCAGCAAACCTCTTTCTGGGCGAGCGCCATTGCAATGCCGTTGTGCTCGAAGATAGCGACCAGATCTTCGTCGATCGCCGGATGATTGCGATTGCCATAGCAGGTCGTGTAAAGCACAACTTTGCCCTGGGTCGTCGCCGTGGGTGTTACATCAACGGGCTCTGCATTTTTCAGTCGTGCCAGACGTTTTCGCGCCGTATTTGAATGGTATTCGGGAATAGGTGCCTTGTGATGCACTCCCAATGCGGCTTCGAGAATCTTGCGACCTGTTTTGCTTCGATTGGTCGCATTGACCGCTTTCACAACAACCGGGATGCCCGCGAGTTTGCCGACCCTGTCGGTCGCGCTCAGGATCTTGTCTCTGGCTGAAGCGCCTTCTTTCTTGAAACGCGCCGCCTTGGCACGCAGCATCAGATGGGGAAAATCGATGTTCCATTCGTGCGGCGGCACATAAGGACACTTCGACATGTAGCACATGTCGCAGAGGTAGCAATGATCGACGACGTCCCAGTAAACCTTCTTGGGTACGCCGTCGACTTCCATCGTATCCGACTCGTCGACCGCATCGAAGAGCGTCGGAAACGCATTGCAAAGATTGAAACAACGGCGGCAGCCATGGCAGATATCAAAGACACGCTCAAGCTCCTCAAAAAGAGGAGCTTCGTCGTAAAACTCTTCAGACTGCCAGTCTAGCGAGTGCCGGGTCGGCGCCTCGAGACTGCCCTCGCGCCTTTCGCCAGCCAATTAACTAATCGTCGAGCGTATCGAGCGCTTTCTGGAATCGATTGGCGTGCGAACGTTCAGCTTTACCCAGTGTTTCAAACCAGTCGGCAATTTCATCAAAGCCTTCGTCACGCGCTGTCTTGGCCATACCCGGGTACATATCGGTGTACTCGTGGGTTTCACCCGCAACGGCAGCCGCAAGATTCGCCGCTGTCGGCCCGATCGGCAGACCGGTTGCCGGATCACCGGTTTCCTCAAGATATTCAAGATGGCCATGCGCGTGTCCGGTTTCACCTTCAGCGGTTGAACGGAATACGGCTGCTACGTCGTTGTAGCCTTCAACATCCGCTTTCGCTGCGAAATAAAGGTAACGCCGGTTTGCCTGGGATTCCCCTGCAAACGCATCTTTCAGGTTTTGCTCGGTCTTGCTGTCTTTTAGTGACATTTCTCACCCTCTCAATTGAGAACTATTCTTATTAGAACGACTCTAACAAGCGTCAACCTTAGTGTGCGAGTATTGCCCTGTCAACCTGCAAAATATTGATAAAGCTTTGGCTCATCTGTACTTTAACGACGCTCTCCTAAACGGACAAAATCATGACTGCCGCGAAGAAAATAAACCTCGAAAAATCACTCGCTGAACTCGAAGAACTGGTCGACGAACTGGAGTCGGGTGACCTGCCGCTGGAAACAGCCATGAAGAAATTCGAGGCGGGCATCAAACTCACGCGGGGATGCCAGACGGCATTGAAAGACGCCGAGCAAAAGGTGCAGATCCTACTCAAAAGCGCTGGCGGCGAAGATCTCACCGACTTCGAGATCGACGAGCCGTAGGAGCGGCCCCAGGCCGCGAACATCTACGTGGAAATCCGGTGATGCTGCCTGCGGAAGGCTTTTTGCTTCGCCTGTGTCCTGGGAAGAAGCAAAAAGCCTTCCGCAGGCAGTATTACGAGCTTGACGCTTCGCGGCCTGGGGCCGCTCCTACTCGGACATGAGCTCCATCAGGGCCACGACGGTTGATTCAACGCCCGCAGTGACTGATGGTTCCGGGAGCACTTTGAACAGCGGGGAATGGTGGCTTGGGACCGGTTCGCCCCCGGCTGCCTGTCGATCAAAATCTTCCTGGGCGGTGCCGCCCACTTGCCAGTAAACCGAGACGATCTCCGGGTCGGTGGTGAAGAACGGGAAATCTTCCGCTCCCATTCCTTTGGTTGGATTGAACACCACTCGTTCTTCACCCATCTCGGTATTCCAGGCCTTTTTGAGGCGCAGTGTCAGATCACGGTTATTGACTGTTGGCGGCACGCTTTCGTTCGAGATGATGACCTCCGGAAGCTTGTCGTCCGGAAGACCCGCAACGCGACCCATGTTTTCGGCAATACGTTTGATGCCGTCCAGCAGGGTCTGCCGAGTTTCCGGGCTGGTGTTGCGGACCGTTAGCTGCAAGTGCGCGCGATCCGAGATGATGTTGTGCTTCGTTCCGGAATGGAACGATCCGACCGTGACCACACCGGCCGATCGTGGCGGAAGCTCTCTGGATACCAGCGTTTGCAGTGCGAGCACGATCTGGCTTCCCAGCACGATCGGGTCTTTGCCCGCGTAGGGGTGCGCACCGTGCGCACCGACGCCGTGAATGATGATATCGACGGTATCAGCACCGGCAAATGGACTGCCCTCTGTGATATTGACTTTGCCGGCAACATCGAGTGAATTCACGTGAAAGGCCAAAGCATAATCGGGTTTGCCGAAACGACCCCAGATATCATCTTCGCGCATCGCCTGCGCGCCCAGAACACGCTCTTCGGCAGGCTGGACGATAAGCATCAACGTACCGTTCCACTCATCCTTGCGCGCCACCATATGACGCGCGGTTCCAACCAGACTTGTGATATGCACGTCGTGACCGCAAGCATGCATTGTATAAACCATGTTGCCGGTTATCGGGTCTTTTTGCTGCGCACGCGATGCGTTCGCAAGACCGGACTTTTCTTCGACCGGGAGGCCGTCCATATCGGCGCGCATCATGACCAGCGGTCCATCCCCGTTTTTCAGGGTCGCGACAACGCCCGTGCCACCAACGCCTTCAGCCACATCGAATCCGGCCAGGCTGAGTTCCATTGCCATGCGGCGAGCCGTCTCATGCTCAACAGTCGAGAGTTCCGGGTTGCGATGGAAATGGTCGAACAGATCCGCCAGATAGTCATCGTAGTCTTTCTTTACAGCGTCCGTGAGGTCGCTGCCGAATGCGGAGGCGGAAATTAAGATGGCCAGCAGGCCGATGATTCGCTTGGACATGGGACACCCCTGAAAAATCAGTGCACCAGTTTAGCGATAAATTGGCTGGCGTGCCTAGGTGTTGGCGCCACGGATGCCTTGTAGACGATTAATCAATGATCTCAGGAAGACCTTGTTAAAGCGTAGCTGGCAAGCCGACGAGACCTGCTCCATGAGGGTTGAGCTCACTCGCAAGATCGTCACCTGACCGTCGGCCTGAATGGACGCCTGTCGTCGCGCACCTCGAACATAGCTCGTTTCACCGAAACACTCGCCGTTCGACAGCTTGCCGACACTGTTGCCATTGGCCTGCACATCTACGGATCCGGCAACGATGATGTAGAAACGATCATCAACTTCACCTTCGCGAACAATGTCATCGCCGGCCTGATACTCGTGCCAGTCCGATGCCCGGAGGACCTCCCAGATTTCAGCGTGTGAAAAGTCGTGGAAGAACATCAGCGTGCGCAGGAGATCGAAGTGTTCCTGGTTATCCAGGCTGTCGTACTTCTGCCGCAGGTCTTTATAGACGCGAGTTAATTCAGCCGCCATCACGTTGCCGGTCACCACACGCTTGTTAGGTTCCTTTTGCATCGTCGTCATGACCACTTGCTCAAGTTCCTCGGGCAGGTCGTCACGATAGGTGTGTATCGGCGGCGGCGTTGCGTATACGATCTGGTGCAGCAACTTGGACAGGTTATCAGCTCGAAATGGCCGGAATCCGGTCAGCAATTCGTACATGACGGCGCCCAGCGAGTACAGATCAGAACGCGGTGTCAGTTCTTCGGACTGCACCTGCTCAGGGGACATATAACTCGGTGACCCGGCAATACCTTCGATTCGAGATACTTCCGAGTCACTGATGATGGCGATCCCGAAATCGATAATGCGAACGTCGTTGTCGATCGTAAGCATGATGTTGGACGGTTTGATGTCACGATGAATGACACCACGCCCGTGTGCGTAATGCAGCGCCTTCGCACACTTGTATATAATTTCCACCACATCATCGACGCGCAACAGATTATCGGGGCGGCAATAAGCCGCGAGTGTTCGCGCACCCTGTACGTGTTCGGTTACGACGTAGTAGGCGCCATCTTCTTCGCCTGCATCATAAATCGGCATGATGTTCGGGTGTTGCAGCATGCCGACCATGTGCGCTTCGTTAAAGAACATTTTGCGGGCAACGCGTGCACGTTCCGCGTCAGCGTCTTCTTCGGTGTTGTAGACTTTAATCGCAACATCACGACGGTAGTACGGGTCATGAGACAGGTAGACCATACCGGTACTGCCCTTACCAATCTTGTTGATAATGACGTATTTGCCGATCTTATCGGGTACGTCATTCGGGCGTTTGACACTGCTGATACTGCTGGCCATGTTGTCTCAGTCGGTTACGTCATAAACCACCCGTACAAAAGCAACAAAATCGCGGCATACAGGGCGGCTGCGAGGTCATCAAGCATAATTCCCAGTCCTCCGCCCAGTCTGTGATCCAGGTCTCTAATCGGCCACGGTTTTACAATATCCATGATCCGAAACAGTACGAACGCCAAAATCCAGCCAAATACTGAGATTGGCGCCACCATTAGCGTCAGGTACATACCTGCGATCTCATCCCAAACAATACCGCCGTGGTCATGAACGCCAATGCGCCGTGCGCTTTCGCCACAGATCCAGATACCGGCCAGGCTAATCGCCGCCGCAACCCCCAATTGAACATAAAGTCCATAATCCATGGTCAACCAGAACAACAGGATACCGGGCAAAGAGCCGAAGGTTCCCGGCGCGAAGGGTGCCAGGCCGGTGCCAAAGCCAAAGGCCAGGAAATGCACGGGATCACTCATTACCGTACGCGCAAGATTTTCGGGAGCTTGATTCATTGGAAGTGACGGTACCCGCTGACGTCTATTTCCACAACGTCACCGTCCAGCATGCACTTGAGGTCCCTGCCCGCAGTGATACGGCCTATCTTCGTGATCCCGTCGATATCCGTTACAACGTCCTCGTCTGCGGTAAAACACAGCTCATAGTCATCACCACCGCAGGTGGCCCACTGGATTTGCTGAGCCGCTGGCGCACACTGTCTGAGCGCATCCGACAGGGGCAGTTTGTCGAGGTGAATCTCACCACCGACACCGCTCGCTGTCAGCAATTTACTGAGGTCGCCCACCAGTCCATCGGAAATATCTATTGCCGCTGACGCCTTGGCGACCAACGCTGTCCCGATATCGATGCGCGGTGTGGGCCGCAGGAAGCGCTGAACCAGCTCGCTATCCGGCTCGCCCCGTTGCAAAAGACTCAGCCCCGCAGCCGCGTCGCCCAATGTTCCGGTCACAAAGATGGCGTCGCCAGGTCTGGCTCCGCGCCGCAGCAAGCTGGTGCCCCGCTCGACTTCACCAGTAATACTCACCGTCACGACAAGCGTCGCGCCTCGGGTGGTGTCGCCACCCACCAGGGCAACACCGAAGGTATCTGCCGCGTCAAACAACCCGCTTGCGAACGCCTCCACCCAGTGTTCACTGGCATCATGCATGGTCAGCGCCAATGTCATCCAGCGCGGCCTTGCACCCATCGCCGCAATATCGGACAGGTTCACAGCGACAGCCCGATAGGCAATATCGGCCGGATTCGTATCCTCTGGAAAATGCACGCCTTCGACGAGCGTGTCTATGACCTGGACTTGCTGGTTTGCAGCATCCGGATTCAGAACGGCACCGTCGTCACCAATGCCGACAGCGACGCCGGCAGCATCGAGACGGCGATCGAAAAAACGGCGAATCAGATCGAATTCGTCCATGGCAGAGGCGGCTCTCCCCTTAGCCCTGCGCCTTGATCTCGATTTCTCTGCAAGACTTGGCGGCCAGATCGAGACAGGCATTGATGTACTTGTGGCCTTCGATCGAACCGAATCGTTTGGCAAGATTGACGCATTCGTTAATGACGACCCGATAGGGAATATCGATGCGCGACTCAAGCTCGTACACACCGATCAGCAAGATGGCGAGTTCAACCGGATCCAACTGCTCCAGCGGCCGGTCAATCAACTCATTAATGACCTTCTCAAGCGCATCCTGCGAGTTACTAATGGCCGGAAACTGCTCATCAAAATACGACTGATCCACTCGCTCATAGGCAACTTGCTCGTGAAACTGGGAAATGAGTTCTGACGTCGAATGCCCTGCAATCTGTTTCTGATACAAGGCCTGTACCATCAATTCGCGCGCGCGCGTCCGGGCACCGCTGCCCTTGCCTTTCTTGTCAGCCATCAGTCTATTCGACGCAGAAGGTTGACCATTTCTATCACGGCCAGCGTGGCTTCTTCGCCTTTGTTCCCGGCTTTTGTTCCGGCACGCTCGATCGCCTGCTCAATCGTGTCGACGGTCAACACACCGTTACCTACGGGAATTCCGTGTCGCTGTGACGCCGCCGCAATGCCCTTGACGCACTCGCCAGCAACGTACTCAAAATGCGGTGTTCCACCGCGGATAACAGCGCCCAGAGCGATAATTCCATCAAAGCGACGCGTTGTGGCAACCTTGTCTACTGCGATCGGCATTTCGAATGCACCGGGAACACGGAAAATCTCAATGTCACCATCGGACGCACCGTGTTGCCGCAGGCAACGCAGCGATCCCTTGACCAATGACTCGACGATAAACTCGTTGAATCGAGCCGTGACGATCGCGAAACGGCCGTCGCGAACAATAACATCGCCTTCTGTGTGCTTAATCCTGTCCATCGTGTCGCGTTACTCTCAAACGTATTCCGTAATCTCGAGGTCGAAGCCGGAAATCGCATACATGTGTTTAGGCGCTGATAATACACGGATTTTGCTGAGTCCGAGGTCGCGCAGTATCTGTGCGCCAATACCGTAGGTGCGCAACACCTCATCACCCATACGACGGCCTTCCAGATCATCACGCTGCTGACCCAGCGTCTCAACCGAATCCATGAAATCGCGCGACGACTCCTGGTCTCGCAGCAGAACGATCACACCAACCTCTTCCTCGGCGATGCGTTGTATCGCATTGCTCAGAGGCCAGCCAAGAGAACTGCTTTGTACGCCGATGACATCCCCCAGCGTGTCCTGCAAATGCACACGCACCAATGGCGTGTCAACGCTCTTCAAGTCACCTTTGACGAGCGCGACGTGAACGGCGCGATTCACATGATCGTCATAGCAATACATTGTGAACTCGCCGTGCTCGGTCTCTACGACCTCTTTGCCGATGCGCTCAACATTTTGCTCGGTGTCCAAACGGTAGCGAATCAGATCCGCGATTGTCCCGATTTTGATGCCGTGTTCTTTTGCGAAAATCTCCAGATCCGGCCGACGCGCCATACTGCCGTCTGCTTTGAGAATCTCAACGATAGCGGCCGCCGGCTCCAGTCCGGCAAGTCGTGCGAGGTCGCAACCTGCTTCAGTATGACCGGCACGAGTCAGCACACCACCTGGCTGCGCCATGACCGGAAAAATATGGCCTGGCTGGCTCAAGTGCTCGGGACGCGCTCCCGGAGCAACGGCCGCCTGAATGGTGCGCGCGCGGTCGTGCGCTGAAATGCCCGTGGTGATGCCATCCGCCGCTTCGATCGATATGGTGAAATTCGTCGCGTGGTGCTGATCCGTATCGCTGACCATTAACGGCAAACGCAATTGTTTGCAGCGCTCTCTTGAAAGCGTCAGGCAAACCAGTCCGCGGCCATGTGTAGCCATGTAGTTGATGTCTTCGGGGCGAACTTTTTCAGCGGCCATGAGCAGGTCGCCTTCGTTCTCGCGATTCTCATCATCCACCATGATTACCATTTTGCCATCTTTCAAATCGGCAATAATCTCGCTAATGTCAGCAAACGCACTGTCAATCGCGCTCGGATGTATCGTCGTGTTTTCAGGCATAACCATTGGCCTTAAGAAAGTCTAAAGAAATGTTGTCGCCATCCTTGCTCATCAGGCGTTCGAGATATCGCGCCAGCAGATCAACTTCAACGTTCACTGCGGTACCCACTGCATAGTCACCGATAATAGTGACATCCGCAGTGTGCGGGATAATATTCAATTCGAAGGTGTTTCCGGATACTTCATTGACGGTAAGACTGACACCGTCAATGCAAACCGACCCTTTCTTCGCGACATAGTGCGCATATTCTGCCGGAATTTCGATAGTGAGTCGGACGGAGCGGGCATCAGCGGTTTGTGCAGTCACACTCCCTACACAATCCACATGACCGCTGACCAGGTGCCCGCCAAGTCGCTCACCGAGACTGATCGCTGGTTCAAGATTGACGTCAGAGCCCGAGCCAAGACGCCCTAAGGCGGTCACATCCAATGTCTCGACGGACACATCGGTATCAAACCCGTCCTCGTGCAAGGCAACTGCTGTCAGACAGACACCATTGACCGCAATGCTTTCGCCTATCTCATAGTCACTCCAGGGCAGGCCCTCTGAGCGCACGGTCAGGCGCACATCTCCGCCCTGCCGACTCATAGCAGCAATCGATCCTTTCGCTTTGATGATCCCGGTAAACATAGATTCCTGTATCAGTCTGACTGCGTTGGTATGGCTGTAATTCGAGTGTCTCGGCCAATTCTGCGGACGTCGGTGATCGTAAGTGCCTGTCGATCCGTCAGTGAGGTCCAGGACGGTGTATTGACCAGTCTCATCGTCTGGCTGCCCATAATATGTGGCGCCTGATAAATCACAAGCTCATCGACCAGATTTTTCTCCAGCAGATCGCCGGCAAGTGCTGCACCTGCCTCAACCAGCACTTCGTTTACACCACGCAGCGCTAGTTCACGCAGTACCGCGTCAGCGTCAACTCGCCCGTCGACCACAGGGAAGGATTTGACGACGGCACTGGTGTCTTGCAGTGCTTTCCCATCGGGATCGCCCGTGCAGCAGACCAGCGTCGTGCCGCGTAGCGCAAGCATTCCTGCTGCCAACGGCATGCGCAGGCGACTGTCGAGGACAACCCGAATGGGCTGCAAACCGCCTGTCTCTATGTCCGTCGCACGAACGTTCAACGACGGGTCGTCTGACAGAACGGTACCGATACCCGTCATGATCGCGCCGGATCGGGCACGTAATCGTTGGACGTCGGCACGCGCTTCGGGGCCCGTGATCCATTGGCTATCGCCGCTGGCCATCGCGATTGCTCCGTCAATGCTTGCCGCAAGTTTCAATCGAACCAGGGGACGCTGTTCTGTCACTCTCTTGAGAAAACCACGATTAAGCGCAGCGGCGGCCGACTGCATGAGGCCGGTCTGAACCTCGACACCCGCAGCAGTCAGAATCTTAAAGCCTTGTCCTGCAACCTCACGGCTCGGATCCTGCATGGCCGCGATGACCTTGCCGACACCCGCTTGCGCCAGTGTTGCAGCACAGGGCGGTGTCCTGCCCTGATGTGAACAGGGCTCCAGAGTCACGTAAGCGACCGAGCCTTGAGCCGCGTCGCCAGCGGCCCGCAATGCGTTAACTTCGGCATGTGCTTCACCGGTCTTGGCATGCCAGCCTTCGCCGACGACTGCCCCGTCCCTGACCAGCACACAGCCGACAACGGGGTTTGGATGAGCCGTGTAACGGCCACGTTCCGCAAGGCGCAACGCGCGTGCCATGTGCTCGCAATCCTGAGTGGTGTACTCCGACATAGGCTATTTCTTGTCTTTCTTACCCAGTAATTCGGGCAGCAATGACATTTGTTCACGACTCGCCGCCGTTTCAGAAATTTTCTGCAAGCGTTTGATCTCGTCTTCAAACTCAGTGATGTCCTGAAACCGCCGGTAAACAGAGGCAAACCGCACGTACGCAACCTCATCGAGATCGTGAAGTTCTTCCATCACCAGTTCGCCTACCAGCCGTGACGGGACCTCACGCTCGCCCATGGTTCTCAATTTGTGAATCAGGCGGCCGATAGACTGTTCCAGTTCATCGCTGGGTACCGGTCGTTTCTCGAGCGCCCGAACCATGCTGTATCTCAGTTTCGCCTCGTCAAAAGGCTGCCGACTATTATCGGTCTTGATCAGTCGCGGCATGACCAGTTCGGCGGTCTCGAATGTCGTGAAGCGTTCGTTGCAAGCCAGACACTGGCGGCGCCGACGAATCTGTCGGCCGTCACCCGCAAGACGCGAGTCAATGACTTTGGTTTCTTCATGGGCGCAGAACGGACAGTGCATTGGACTTTTGTATTAAGCGTAGACCGGGAACCGGCCGCAGAGCTCAAGTACCTGAGTCCTGACGCGCTCAATCGTCTCCTCATTTTCGAGATCGTCCAGTATATCCGCTATCCAGCCCGTGAGCTGGCGGGTTTCGTCAACACCGAAGCCGCGGGTGGTTATGGCTGGTGTTCCGAGCCGCAAACCGCTGGTCACAAACGGCGACTGTGGATCATTGGGAACAGAGTTCTTGTTCACTGTGATGTAGGCGCGGCCGAGGGCGGCGTCTGCCGCTTTGCCCGTAATGCCTTGCTGTATCAGGCTAACCAGCATCAGGTGATTCTCCGTACCACCGGAGATGATCGGATAGCCACGTTCTGCCAAAACGGACGCCATCACTTTCGCATTTTCGCAGACCTTGCCTTGATAGGTCGCAAACTCCGGCTCCAGCGCCTCTTTTAGCGCGACTGCTTTGGCGGCAATGACGTGCATCAATGGGCCGCCCTGAGTACCGGGAAAGACCAGCGAGTTGAATTTCTTCGTCAGCTCATCGTTGGCACGCGCCAGAATCAAGCCACCTCGGGGTCCCCGCAGCGTCTTATGCGTTGTGGTCGTGCAGACGTCTGCGTAGCGGATGGGACTCGGGTAATGACCCGTAGCGATGAGTCCGGCAACGTGTGCCATATCGACGAAAAGATACGCGCCAACACTGTCCGCTATCTCGCGAAAACGTGCCCAATCGACGACTTGTGAGTAAGCCGAGAAACCGGCCACAATCATCTTTGGCTGGTGCTCAGTTGCCAGCGCCTGCACCTGCTCGTAGTCGATAAAGCCGGTATCCGCTTCCAGTCCGTACGCAATAACATTGAACAACTTGCCCGAGAAATTAACCGGCGATCCGTGCGTCAGGTGCCCACCCGCGTCCAAACTCATACCGAGGATCGTGTCACCGGGCTCAACGAGGGCGTGATACACAGCCGCATTCGCCTGCGAGCCGGAGTGCGGTTGCACGTTGGCGTAGTCTGCCCCGAACAACTCCTTGGCGCGCTCTATCGCCAGAATTTCAACATGGTCCACAAACTCGCAGCCGCCATAGTAGCGTTTGCCGGGATACCCTTCGGCGTACTTGTTGGTCAACTTTGAGCCCTGCGCTGCCATAACTCGAGGACTCGTGTAGTTCTCGGACGCAATCAATTCGATGTGCTCTTCCTGGCGCTGGCTTTCCTGGGCAATGGCTTTGGCCACTTCAGGATCAAAATCTTCGATCGTCTTTGAGTCGAACATGAGTACTCCGCGGGGCGTGATCAGTGAGGGTCGGGCGAAAGTCGGGGATATTACCTGTTCAGAGCCTGAGATGGCACTCCGATATACTACTAATGTGTCTCTACAAACGACTGCACAACGCGCGTCCAGGCCCGTGCGACATTGCGGCGATTGTAACCGCCACCACCGGTAGCAATGATGCGGCCCTCGCAGTACTTGTCGGCCAGGCGACAGAGACTGGCAGCCGCAGCCGCGTGCGCTTCTTCGGTCCAGCAGAGGTGCGTAATTGGATCACCCTCGAGGCTATCGGCTCCGCATTGCAGCAGAATAAATTCCGGTCTGGCCGCCTCGAGATAATCCTCCACTCGCTGCCATGCGCGATGGAATTCGGCGTCATCAGAGCCAGGCGCCAGCGGAATATTGAGTTTGCTACCGCGCGCCCTGCCCTTGCCGGTTTCTTCTGCCGCGCCGGTTCCCGGGTACAGGTGGCGACCATCCTCATGAATATCGGCGAATATCAGGTCCGGATCTTCCTCAAAGGCGTAGAACATGCCGTCCCCGTGGTGAGCGTCAATATCCACATAGGCTATTCGTTTGATCCCGAACTGTTTGCGCAAATATTCGGCCGCAATACCGCAATCATTGAAAACACAGAATCCGGCGGCACGATCGCGCGCCGCATGGTGTAGCCCGGCGATGGGGATGAAAGCGCGCTTGTAGTTGCCGTGCATCACTTCATCCACAGCGCACAAGACCGCACCGACCACGGCGGCGGCGGCATCGTAGATACCCGGGACGGCCGGCGTATCGCCATCATCCAGCCAACCCTTTCCGGCTACCGACATGCGCGACACCTTGTCGATGTAGTCCGGAGTATGAAAGAGCGCCAACTCATCGACCAGCGCGGGACGCGGGTGACCGTAATCGATGAAGTCTTCGAGTCCGGCTTTGTCGAGTTCAGAATGAAACACGTCGTGACGGTCAGTGCCAAACGGATGGGAGTCGCCGAAACCGTAAGCCGCGATCTCCTCCCCCCTGTAAACAAGCACAGTATTGCTCATGAATGCCTTATGGCTGTTTTAATGCGTTGCAGCATACCGGATAATGCCCGCTCTTTAATCATTGGTCGAAACATGGCTCAGTACATATACACGATGAATCGCGTTGCGAAGGTGGTACCCCCGAAACAGTACCTCATTCGCGACATTTCCCTGTCCTTTTACCCCGGCGCCAAAATTGGTGTCCTCGGTATCAATGGATCGGGTAAGTCCACGCTCATGCGCATCATGGCCGGCCTCGATACCGAAATTGACGGCGAAGCCCGGCCGCAACCGGGAATCAAAATCGGTTACCTGCCGCAGGAACCGAATCTCGACCCAGCCAAGGATGTGCGCGGCAACGTCGAGGAGGGCCTCGGTGAAACCATCGACCTTCTGAATCGTTTCAATGAGATCAGCGAGAAATTCGCGGAGCCGATGAGCGACGACGAGATGAACTCGCTGCTGGAAGAGCAAGGCAATCTGCAAAATGAAATCGATGCGGCCGGTGGCTGGGAAGTCGACCGCAAACTGGAGATCGCAGCCGACGCGTTGCGACTGCCGCCATGGGACGCGGATGTCACGCTTCTCTCTGGTGGCGAGCGGCGCCGGGTCGCTCTGTGCAGATTGCTGTTATCGCAGCCTGATATGCTGCTTCTTGATGAACCGACCAACCATCTGGATGCCGAGTCCGTTGCCTGGCTGGAACGCTTCCTCGACGAATACCAAAGCACCGTCATCGCGGTAACACATGATCGCTACTTCCTCGACAATGTCGCTGGCTGGATTCTCGAACTTGATCGCGGCCACGGCATTCCGTGGGAAGGCAACTACTCCTCGTGGCTGGAACAGAAAGAAGCCCGCCTCAAGACTGAAGAAGCCGGCGAGAAAGCCCGGCAGAAAGCCATGCAGCACGAACTGGAATGGGTGCGCAGCAATCCGCAAGGACGGCAGGCCAAATCGAAAGCCCGCCTGCGACAGTTTGAGGAAATTTCGTCGCCGTCGTATCAGGCACGCAATGAAACCAATGAAATCTATATTCCCCCCGGCCCGCGACTCGGTGACGTTGTGCTCGAAGTTGAGAACCTGAAGAAAGGCTTCGGCGAGAAGCTCCTGATAGACGGACTGAGCTTCCAGCTGCCTCAAGGCGGCATCGTTGGTGTGATCGGTCCGAACGGTGCGGGTAAAACGACGATGTTCCGCATGATCACGGGAGAAGAGACAGCGGATTCCGGAACACTGCGTCTCGGGGATACCGTGAAGCTCGCGAGCGTCGACCAGTCGCGCGACAGTCTGAATGACGACAAGACGGTTTGGGAAGAGATCTCCGACGGACTCGATCTGATCAAGGTTGGCAACTATGAAACGTCTTCACGTGCCTACGTTGGGCGTTTCAATTTCCGTGGCCAGGATCAGCAAAAGAAAATCGGCCTGCTATCCGGCGGCGAACGCAATCGTGTGCATCTGGCAAAAATGCTGCGCGCCGGCGGCAACCTGTTGCTGCTTGATGAGCCAACCAATGATCTCGACGTCGAGACCTTGCGCGCACTCGAAGAAGCGCTGCTTGAGTTCCCCGGATCAGCTATCGTCATTTCGCATGACCGCTGGTTCCTGGATCGCATCGCAACTCACATCCTGGCGTTCGAGGGCAATAGCGAAGTCGTTTGGTTCGCCGGTAACTACGCGGACTATGAAGAAGATCGCAAACGCCGGCTTGGCTCTGAAGCGACAAATCCGCACCGAATCAAGTATAAAAGACTGGACGGGTAACGCGACGCGGAGAACAAACGATGAATCTGTTGCTGACAATCAGTACGGTCACCGTAGCCATCGCTTTGTATTTCCTGTTTTCAATGCTGCGCCACGCGCGGCGACGACGCCCCGTCAGAGCAACACGCTCGCTTGCCGGTGGCGTCGTATCGGGCGCCATGGGCAGTGCCAGCATTCTGCTGGCGTTCAGCTATTACGGTTACGGACGCCTGATCGATGAACAGCTGGTTAGTCGAATTGAATTCTCACAATCCTCGCCGGGTGAATACACAGCGAGACTAATGATAGAGGGCGAAGCCGATCGCTTGCTGGAGTTGCGCGGCGACGAGTGGCAAATGGACGCACGCGTCGTTAACTGGAAGCCACCGGCAACATTGCTGGGACTCGATCCCATCTACCAGCTCGACCGGTTGAGTGGCCGCTACTCCGACATCGGCGACGAGATGTCCGAGAAACGAACCGTGCACGCCCTGTCTGAAGAATTACCGCTCGACGTTTGGCGTGTCGCCAGGAAGTTTCCCGTACTGATGCCAGGCGTTGACGCGTACTATGGGACGGCGACGTTTTTGCCCATGGCGGATGGTGCGCGATTTGAAGTGACGCTCACGCGAACGGCCCTGATAGCGCGGCCGGTCAATGAACAGGCCCGTGAGGCTGTAGGGCAATGGGGCCAATAAGATTTTCTGTATTATGTAAAGCTTGGCTAGCGAATCGAGGTTCTTGGTGCATACTGAAAGTCACTGATTAGGTTAAATAAAGCGTCGCCGAAGAGCGGCACAGCGTAACGATAGATTCAGGGCGAAATGGCGATTGTATTAGACAAAGATCGGGGAATAGAAAGTGAGCTCGAGGAACGCATAGATCTCGAGTGCCCGTACTGTGGTGTGTACGCCCACATGAGTCCGCAGTCCGTACCGGATGCGGCAGTACTGCTTCGCGATAAACCAAAACACGTGGGGCTCGTGTATCAGTGCGACGCCTGTCACGCGCCTGTTTTTCTACGATTCACTGTGCGCGAATACGATAACAATCGTGTCGAACTACAGAGAAATTTTGTCGAGCTTGAAAGACCCAAAGAACGCTTCGCCTTTTCATATTTACCGAAGCACACTGAAATCATGTTCAGAGAAGCCCTGACGTGTTACTCGAATAATAGTTTCAATGCGTTTGCGTCGATGTGTCGCCGCGCTGCGAAGAGTTCGTTCGACGCACTTGGCGAGGGCGGCAAGCTGCGCGCATTTGAAGAAGTATTGGTCGCTCAGGAAATCGCCGGAATTGATGACGAAACATTTGCTCCTATCAAAACAGTGCTGTTCGATTCGGGAGAACAAGAGGAGCTGCCGTTACTGAATCACGCACAGGCGGGCATTCTGCTCGAAGTCCTTAAGGACCTGTTCTATCAATGTTTTGTTCGCCCCGGCAAACTGACACGCGCGATTAAGGTCAGGCAATTCTTCGTATCAGAAGAAAAAAGCAATCTTCAGTCTGCTTGAAACGAAATAGAGTGAATACCTTCGATCGGATGGATGTCCACACGTCCGCTATTGACATCGTAAAGAAATACGAATTGCCCCGTTGTGCCCAGTAAGGTCGAAGTCTTAACCGCGCCGCCCTCATCGAAAGCCACGTCGACCAGCTTGCCCTCGCCCGCTTGCGTTTCGTTAGCCTGCCTGCTGGCGTATGCGAATATGAAAATCAGCACCATCAGAATCGCCGCGAAGTTGTTAATGAACCGATATCGTGGCGACCCATACCAGCGAAATAATTTGCCGGGCTTTCTTTTTTCGACACGCTTGCTCGATGAGTTGTCGAGATAAACGAGTGCCGCTGCAAGAGCGACGAGTACCCAGGTGAAGGGCTCTTTAAGAGATGCAAGCAGGAAATCACTCAGTTGGGCGTAATTGAATATGTTGATGCCGAAACGGTGCAGATACGCCCAGGAATAGAATATGCCGATGGTCGATGCGGCCACATAGAAGGCCGACACCAATAACGCCGGGTGTTCCCGAAATATCGGATGTAGCCAGTTATCGCGTTTCTCATTCATTGGCGAAGCATACCCCTACCCTATTACGGTTCTCGCATTGCGGAACATCCGCATCCAGGGACCGTCTTCTCCCCAGTCATCGGGGTGCCATGAGTTCTGGCGTGTCAACGCCACCCTTTCCGGATGCGGCATCATGATTGTGACGCGACCATCCTCGTTACTAAGCCCACAAATTCCGTCAGCAGACCCGTTCGGATTCGCGGGATAGTCATCGGCAACATTGCCGTAGTTATCAATGTACCGTAATGCCACGGTGTAAGACGATGAGTAGCGCGCCGAATCATCGGCAAACACGGCTCTGCCCTCTCCATGTGACGTTGCGATCGGCACACGCGATCCCGCCATATCCTGAAGAAACAGCGACGGACTTTCCACAACCTCGACCAGACTGAGACGTGCTTCGAACTGCTCCGACTTGTTGCGTAGAAAACGCGGCCAGTTTTCGGCGCCAGGGATCAGGTCCTTGAGATGCGACATCATCTGGCAACCATTGCAAACGCCCAAAGCGAAAGAATCACCACGCTCGAAAAATGCCGCGAACTGATCGCGAGTACGAGCGTGATACAGAATGGACTTCGCCCAGCCGCCACCGGCCCCCAGTACATCGCCGAACGAAAACCCGCCACAAGCAACCAGACCCTGATAATTGTCCAGGGTATCGCGCCCGCTCAGCAGATCACTCATGTGTACATCGACAGCAGAAAATCCAGCCCGCATGAACGCGGCGGCCATCTCGTACTGACTGTTTACTCCCTGTTCACGAAGAATCGCCACTCGAGGCTTACCATCGCCCCTGACAGCGCGTGTGATGTCATCCTTTGGATCAAAACTCAGGCTGACATTGAGACCGGGATCATCATTGTCGAGAATCCGGTCGAACTCCTCTTTTGCGGTCGCCGGATTGTCACGCAGGGCCTGAATTCGGTAGCCCATCTCCGACCACTCGCGCTGCATAGTGACGCGATTCATTTCCAGAACAACGCCATCATTGTTGTGAACAGTCAGCTTCGCTTCACCACCCACTTTACCGATCGCCGTCGCCGTAATATCGAAGCGATCCAGAACCATCTGTACCTGGGTCAGCTTGCTCTTCTCAACCTGCACCACCGCGCCCAGTTCTTCGTTGAACAACTGCCGAATCAGATCAATACGCGACCCACTCAAAGACAAGGACACGCCAATCCGGCTGGCAAAAATCATTTCGGCAACCGTCGCGAACAAACCGCCATCGCTGCGGTCGTGGTAGGCAAGCAGCATGCCGCGCGCGTTCATCTCCTGAATCGCCGCGAAGAAGCCCGTGAGTCGCTTCGAATCATCGAGATCCGGTGTGCGACCGCCGGTGCGTCGATACGACTGCATCAGGCAGGAGCCGCCCATACGATTCGCGCCGTTGCCCAAATCGATTTGCAACAGGTAACTCGAATCCTCTGTATTTTGGAGTTGCGGTGTCAGATGCTTCGTCACGTCTGTCACCGGTGCGAATGCGGTAACGATCAGCGATACCGGTGCGACGACCTGGTACTCACCATCGTCATCTTCCCAACGCGTTTGCAGCGACATGGAATCCTTGCCAACCGGGATGGCGACACCAATTTCTCGGCATAACTCGTCGCCTACAGCTTTGACCGTATCAAACAAATTCGCATCTTCACCCGGATGGCCTGCGGCGGCCATCCAGTTCGCAGAAAGGCGCACCTTGCTCAGGTTTTCAATTGGTGCCGCGGCAATATTCGTAATCGACTCGGCAACCGCCATGCGGCCGGACGCAGGTGCATTAGTCGCTGCAAGCGGTGTCCTCTCGCCCATCGCCATCGCTTCACCCGTCGTGCTGTGGAATCCAGACGCAGTGATGGCAACGTCGCTCACCGGTACTTGCCACGGCCCGATTAGCTGATCACGAACGCTCAAGCCACCGACCGTGCGGTCACCGATGTGAATCAAGAAAGACTTATCGGCGACTGCGGGAAAACGCAGCACGCGCAGCGCAGCTTCAAGTAATTCAATTCCGTCAAGATTGAGTTCGTCATCGGGCAAAGGCCGACGAGCAACGTCTCGCTCCATCTTCGGGGGATTGCCGAGCAACATCTCCATCGGCATGTCCACGACGCGATTACCAAAATCGCGATCGTTAACGACGAGATTGCCGTCGTCGGTTAACGTGCCAATCACTGAGGCAGGGCAACGTTCCCGGTCACATAAAGCCTGAAACTCATCAATACGCTCATCACTGACAAGCAACACATAGCGTTCTTGCGCCTCATTGCACCAGATTCCCATCGGCGACATTCCGGGCTCGGCATTGGCAACTTCCCGCAATTCGATCTCGGCACCGTGCTTGCTGTGATCAACCGCCTCAGGCACGGCATTGGATAAGCCGCCGGCACCGACATCGTGAATCAACAGGATCGGACTGTCTTTGCCCATTGCCCAACACCGATCAATCACTTCCTGAGCGCGGCGTTCTATCTCGGGGTTACCTCGCTGTACCGAAGCGAAATCGAGGTCCTCGCTTGAGGTTCCGCTTGCCAGCGATGACGCTGCGCCGCCGCCCAGACCAATCAACATGGCGGGGCCGCCTATAACGACGATTCTTGCGCCGACCGGCACGTCAATTTTCTCTGCGTGTTCGGCGCGAACATTGCCGACACCGCCAGCGATCATAATGGGCTTGTGATAGCCGCGGATTTCGTTGTCGGCAAGGCCTGGCAGGTGACTTTCATAGGTGCGGAAATAGCCTGCAAGATTCGGCCGTCCAAATTCGTTATTGAAAGCTGCGCCACCAATGGGACCATCGGTCATGATTTCCAGCGGCGTCGCCATGCGATCAGGATGCGGGAAGTCATCTTCCCAGGGTTGCGAATACCCGGGGATTCGAAGATGGGACACCGTAAATCCCGACAAGCCGGCTTTTGGTTTGGCGCCAAGACCGGTGGCACCTTCGTCCCGAATTTCACCGCCCGAACCCGTCGCCGCGCCCGGGAATGGAGAGATTGCTGTTGGATGATTGTGCGTCTCGACCTTCATCAGAATGTGAATAGGCTCTTCGACGTAAGTGAACTCTCTATCGCCTGACGCCGGCATCAGTCTGGCGCCGTCCCAGCCTTCGATGACGGCGGCGTTATCGCTGTAGGCCGAAATGACGCCACCCGGCGTCTGTTTCGTCGTCGACTTGATCATGCCGAACAGGCGTTTTTCCTGCCGCTCCCCGTCAATGACCCAGCTCGCGTTGAATATCTTGTGGCGGCAATGCTCCGAGTTTGCCTGCGCAAACATCATCAACTCGGCATCCGTCGGATCGCGATCAAGATCCCCGTAACTCTTGACCAGATAGTCGATCTCGTCATCAACCAGCGCCAGACCCAGTTCTGAATTTGCGGTGACCAGCGCGTCACGCCCATGCTCGGCGAGTGGCACAATAACGACGGGGGCTGCTGCGTGCGCAGCAAACAAGGCTTCGACCTGACTGGCGTCACCAAACACCGCCTCGGTCATGCGATCAAACAACAGCGGTAACAGCGCCTTGTGCGCCTGATCATCAACCTTGCCCGAGAAATTCAAGGCGTAGCAGATGCCTCTCTCAATGCGATCTACAGCCTCAATATCGCAGGCTTTGGCGATGTCGGTTGCTTTCGACGACCAGGGCGAAATCGTGCCGGGTCTGGGAACCACAAAAAAGCATCTGGCACCTTTTTTCAGTTTGACTGGCTGCTCACCGGACAGCAGCAAGGCATCCAACCGGGACCGCTCTTCTGCAGACAGATCCCTGTTGCTTGAAACAAAGTAGACGAAGCGAGCCTGCAGTGATGCAACGCGATTGTCAGCCTGTTGCAGGGCGCGCGTTAGTTTGGCAACACGGAAATCCGAGAGGGCGGGCTGCCCGGGAAGTTCAAGCATGATCAGTGGGTGTCAGGAGCGAAACCGGGATGATACTAGCCCTTGTCCCCCGGCGTATACACCGGCATTGGAAACTGCGCGACATTGCCTCCCTCCAGCTTGCTGATCTTGCTCACACCCTGCTTGTCCACCTCATCGATTCGAATGATGGCGTGCATTGGCAGGTAGGTCCGTTTCACGTTTTCAAATTCGGACTTGATCTTTTCTTCGGAAGGATCGACGACCAGCGTCGTGCGCTCACCAAACACCAGTTCTTCGACTTCAACGAAACCGAACATTTCGCCGTGACCAACGCTGCGAGCGTAGATCTCATAGACCTGTCCCTGACTCATGAAAACGACTTTAAAAAGTTTTTTCTTACTCATTACCAATGCCATTGCCGCAGGGGCGCGTAGTTTACCCAAAACAACGGCAAAGAGCGCAATTTTGCTCGAAGATTCCAATATGACCGCATTTGGTCCTCTTTTCACATAATGACGGCGTTTTACCGCCCTATTATGTGAACTACTCGGCAGCCTATCTCCTTGTTTCATTGCAAAATTCACTGAACTAAACAGATCGGAATCAGAAATGCCGCTCGAGCTCAAGATCGTCAGTGAACACGCCGAATACGTTGGAGATGACGCTGTACGTGAATATCACGAAAGTGGTGGCACGATCGGGCGCGCGCTGCAGAACGACTGGATCCTCCCGGACCCCGATCGTTTCATATCCGCGCGTCACGCCGTCATCGATTTCAAAGGTGGCATTTACTACCTGGCCGACACCAGCAGCAACGGCGTCTACGTTAATGACGAAATGGAACCCATTGGCAAAGGCAATCCTCGCCGACTTTTTAATGGTGACCATCTCAGGATGGGCGACTTCAGGTTCGAAGTAAGCGTTGATTCAGGTGAAAGCCTGATCATGCCAATGGACGCTGAGCCCTCTGTCGCACCCGACAATATCGAACAATTCGTCGATGAGGACGTTCTGCGCACGGGCATGAAGTTGCTCGACGAAGAAGAAATCACCGGTGACGAGGCCTTTCAGTCCGCGTTGTTCGGCGGTGCCCCGGAAGAACCTGAACCAGAGCCAGAGCCTGAGCCTGAGCCGGACATGGACCTGCCGCTCAAAGATGTCGGTTCGAACTCGACCGACGCAACGGTCGGCGTCACGGCAGAAGACTTGTTTGATTCTTTCCTCGACGGTCTGGGCGTTAACCGGGTTGAGTTACACCCGTCGGTCAACCGGCCGGAAATGATGCTCACCGCGGGACAGGTATTACGCGAGTTCGTCAAAGGGACGACTAACCTCCTTTCGAGCCGGGCAAATTTGAAGAACACCTTCCGCCTTGATCAGACGATGGTGCTGCCCCGTCACAACAATCCGATGAAGTTCTCGGAAAACACCAATGATCTGCTGAAACAACTTCTGCTTGGCGGCGAAGGCGAGTATCTCGGCGCCCAGGATGCGATTCGCGAAGTCTGTAGCGACCTGATTCACCACCAGAATGCATTCCTCGATGCCATGAACAGCGCATTCATCGAATTCGCTGATCGTTTTGACCCCGATGAATTGCAGGACGGGTTCGATCAAACAACGGGCAAGAAACCGTTCAGCTTCATGAACAAAATGAAGTACTGGCAGCTCTACTGCGATTTTTACCCGATCATCACCGAAAAAGGCGGCGGGCGCTTCCCGCAGATGTTCGGCGAAGAATTTGTCAAAGCCTACGAACGCCAGATTGCCGAGTACCAGCGTTTTGGTCGCGATGGCACGACGGACAAATCAGCTAATGACCCAAACGATCTCGCGATGGATCCGGGTCTGGCAGAAACGCAAAAACTCGAACCATCACAACTGCCGGTCGAATCAGCATTTGAAAAAGACGATGTGATCGATGCGCTCGAAAACA
>JAACFM010000160.1 GCA_009937445.1 Gammaproteobacteria bacterium
CCCTCTACGTTGCGAAAAAGGCGCAGAGCGAATTCGCCGTTGGATAGCGAATGACCCGGCTCGATGGCAGACAGTGGCGGCGTCGGCGCAACGTTGCCACCGGCCAGCGGAGAGAAAAACGAAAACCGCTCGCCCGTGAGGTAAATGTCCGGATCGAACCTGGGCGACCAGACAAAGTCGATATTGACCGCTGTAGAGAATCGCGTCAGTCGAATCGAATTGCCGGGAGCCTTGAGGTATTCGTCGTCACGTCCAGCGAAGAATGAGACGAAATCTTTGGGGAACAGGTCATTGAGAAACACCAGGTCGCCCGTGCCCCAGGTCTGCACCTGGCGTCCGACCTTGATGTCCAGGTTTTGACCCAGGGTGAAGGCTGCCGTCAGGTCCCGAATATCCGCTTCAAGGCTGCTGCTGATTCCGTCGTAGCCCGCATCGGCTTTCAGCGCCAGCGTTAGCTTTCCAGGGTTCCACTCTGACTCAACGCGCCAGCGCAGTTCCTCAAGCGTGTTGCTGTTCGTCAGGAGCGGGTCGCTCTCCAGGCGGGTGCCAAGCCCCGCTTCGACGAAGCCGCTCCACGTCGTTGTTTGTTCCTCATCGCCCCAGTCTTCATCATCCCACATATCGTCTTGCGCGAGCAGGGCACAGGGCAGTAACAGCAGGATGGGTAGCAAGATCTTCATGCGGAGTACCGGGCCTAGTCCGTCGGACGTTGCAGCCATTCGCGCGGCGGATTACGCAGTGAGCGCTCAGTAAAAACCGTCTCCGGGATTCCAGCGTCGTACTTGATGTGGCGGAACTGCATGTCCGTGGCGCCATTTCCCAACAGGTCTGATACGCGACTCGCAGTCACCGTCGGGTGACCGTCGAATACCTCGACCGTCAGTACTTCGACGCGGCGATACAACGTGCCGCTGGCGTTTTCATATTCGATCTTCATCGGCAGAAACGTGGCGCGGTCTATCCAGGTTACGTACGACGCAAATTCGACACTCTGGCCGTCCTTTGGTACATGCTTGAGTACGTAGTATTCGTCGGTGGTTTCGACCAGTTCGTGAGTGTCATCCGATGGCCTGCGCCCCGATACATCTTCATAGAAGTAGTGAGCGCCGACAAAACTGGTGCGCTTGTCGCCAGCCGAGATTCGCTTTACCAGGTCCAGTCCCGGCAAATACAACCAGCGATCATCATCCCGGTCGATGTGCTTGTCGACGAGAAAGACGGTGTTGCGAACATCGGAAGGCTGACTAAAGACCACCAAAAACTGCTGATCGCCAGCGTCCTCAACATCGCGGCGCAGTACTGTGAACTGACGGCGCTGTTTTCGACCCTGTGCGTCGCTGATGATCATACGAACCTCTGAGCGGCCGTCTGCACCCGCGTAATAGGACGCGAGATTTGCTCGTTCGACTATCTCATCGGCGTTCTCTAACGGACTCGCCTGCGCGGCCAACGCAAGCCCGGAGGCTGCCAGCATAAACAGTAGACTCTTAAGCATTTTGAAACCTCCGGTCGTTAAATAGCCATGGCCCGGCCCAGGACATCAGGGCGGGGAGCAGTACAAGAGTTGATAGTCCAGATAAGGTCATGATCGCTGCCATGAATGCACCGACGGTGATGTAGGGTACAAGCGGCGCGAAGAACAGCGGCGTGAACCCGATCGCGATGACGATCGCATTGCGTGCAATAGCTCGCGCCGGTTCCTCAAAGATCTGTTCCGAGGCGACAGCAAATGACCCACTGCCTCGAAGTAACGCGCGGGTGCGTTCAATAAAGTGAATCGCGAAATCGACCGATAGTCCCAGCGTCAACGAGGAGAGCACGGCGATGGGCATGTCATAGTCTTTACCTATCCAGCCGATGATGCCGTAGACGCCGAGAATCGTAAGCGACAGCGGAACCATCGCGAGCAGTCCAAGGCGCAGGCTGCGAAACAGCAGAGCCATCATCGCGAATACAACCACGAAGGCACCCATCAGACTTTTCAACATGCCGTTAACCATCGCGTCCTGCCAGACGACGTTGATGTAGGTCTTGCCGGCCCAGCGGAGCTCGACACCCTCAGGAAGCGAGTGATTGGCCAGGTAGTTATCGAGCACGGCGATAACCTGAGTCATGTCCTGATTGTCACCGCTCTTGAGCTGTAGCCAGATGGCCGTGGAGCTAAAGTCCGGTGTGACCATATGCCACAAGTCCTGTGGTCGATGCGATGACTGGTACTGCAGCAGCGTCTGCGCGACTGCCGGCACCGTTCGCGGTATCTTGTAATTGCTGTCCTTGCCGTCGCGAAGCTCGCGATTGACGACCTTGACGACGTCCGGCAGAGCATTCGTTTTGCCAACATAACCGGAACCCGTAAGTACCTGCTGGATAGCCGTTATCTCGTGCAAAATATCAGGGCGCTGGAAATACCTGGATGCGCTCTGTGCTTCTTCGGAAAGCGTCATCAGTTGCTCGAGAATGTCGAGGCTTGCGTCGTCACTGGCGTCGAACAGCGCGTCGTCTGCCGTGGCGATTATCTCGTCGTAGTAGGAATCGACATCGCCTGCTTCTATTAACTCGCGAAGATCGGCCGCAACCTGATCATCGGCACCGTCAAGAAGTGCATTGGCTGCTTCTGCGTACTCGAGCCTGGCATTTTCACCGTCGTAGCTCAGTACGACGAAGGCATCGTAGGTACCGGCAAAGTGTTCGTTGAGTACTTTGTCGGCGACACGAATAGGATGATTCGCTTTGAACCAGCGAACCGGATTGTCGTTTATTTCAATGCGCGCAATACCCGCGATACTGATAGCAACCAGAATGGCTGCGACGCCGGTCAGCATTTTTCCGCGCCGCATGGAGAATCGACCGGTGACCCGCAGTGCACGAGCGAGTGCGGTATCGGTATGCGGCGTTTTGGATCGTGAGGCGAGCCTCTGGAGCGCGGCCGGACTCATGCGAACGACATAGGCCGGTATCAGGATGATGGTCAGCACAAAAGCGAGCAGGATGCCGAAGGCGACGAAGATGCCGAAAATCTGCACTGGCGGAATGGGCGTCAGCAGCAGCGATAGAAAACCGACAGCGGACGTGAGTGACGTAAACAGCATGGGTGTAAACAGATGATCAACGACCCGCGAGATGACAGCCTTCGCGTCCGCACCTTCGCGGTAGTTATCGGCGAACTCCGACATGATGTGTACGGAGTCAACGACGGCGATCGGCATCAGGAAGATCGGAATCATCGAGCTCATGATGTGCACGGTGAAGCCAAGTCCGATCATCAGTCCCATACTGACGATGACGGTCGCCATCGCGACCAGCATGGGCGCGACGACCAACGGTGCGCTGCGGAAAAAATACAGCATGAGCAAAAAGATCATCACGCCGGCTAACGGCGCAGAGATCCCCATCTGTACAAACATGTCGTGACCAAACGTGTCTTCAGCAACCGGCAGCCCGGTGATATGAAACTCATCGGTCGAGTCGAGTGTTTTGGTGAGAGCAGTGATCTCTTGCGAGAGAGGATAGCTCAAGTCTTTGCTGGTGATGGGAACGTAGATTGCGGCTGCCTTGCCGTCGCCGGATACGAGTGTGTCCGTCAATAACGGCAGTCTCGAAACCTTGTCTTTTATGTCCGCGGCCTGCTGCTCAGTTGTTGGCGCATCGTGCATCATCCACTCGAAGCGAATCGTGCCAGGTCCTTCCTGGCCGATATTATCGGTAACGGCCAGCGACATGAGGTCTGGTGAAACGACGCCTTCAAGCTCGAGAATAGAGGCACTGAGGCTGTGCAGTGCGGCCAGCGATTGTGCGTTATAGATGCCATCAGGATGGCTGTCGTTGACGATGCCAACAACGATCGCGTCATGCAGCGTGAAGCGGTCCTCAACAGCGTTGTGGAATACACGGTCTGCCTGATCGGCCGACAGCATGTTCTCGGGATCGGTATCAGGACGATGGCGTAGACCAGTCTGGGCCGGCCGGTTGCCAGTCGAATGACTGCATTTTTCATCGTGGGGGTTCCTCGGAAATCTGGTGTGTGCGCAATATATAACTAAACACTACATTAGTAAAGACTAAATTATAGACTTCTAATCTATCTTGATCTATATTGGTGTCATTGTCAGAAGCGAGAAACCGGATATGACTGAATCAAGCACAAAAATGCGCGAACACGCGGCCGATGCGGCTCGCCTGATGAATGCGCTGGGCAATGAGAGTCGCCTGATGATCTTGTGCCTGCTTGCCGAAGGCGAGCAGTCAGTCGGGACCCTGAACGAGGCGATTCCGTTGAGCCAGTCGGCCCTGTCGCAGCAGCTCGCCAGATTGAGGAGTCAGGGTCTGGTGGAAACTCGCCGTGAGTCGCAGACAATCCACTACTCCTTAAGCAAAGGTCCCGCAGAGAAGGTCATTAAATTGCTGCACG
>JAACFM010000161.1 GCA_009937445.1 Gammaproteobacteria bacterium
ACGTTGCGCCGACGCCGCCACTGTCTGCCATCGAGCCGGGTCATTCGCTATCCAACGGCGAATTCGCTCTGCGCCTTTTTCGCAACGTAGAGGGACGCGAATATGCCCTGTACGCGTATCGCGGTTTTTTCAAACAACCGAACGCGCTGACCGAATCGCTGCAACCAACGTTCGCAGCATTGACCTCATTGGGTGCGAGCCTGCGTCAACCCCTGGGCCCCGGCCTCTTTAACGCAGAAGTGTCTTATTACATCTCCAGCGATGATCGCAACGGGGACAATCCATTCCTGCCGAATAGTCAGGTGCGAGTACTCGCCGGTTACGAATGGGAGGCCAAACCGAATTTCACCGTCGGTCTGCAGTATTACCTGGAGACGACGCTGAACCATAGTGCACTTGTTGCAAGCTCGCCCTTCCCGGAGTTTGAGCCAGACGAGCATCGCCACCTGCTGACCAACCGCCTGACCTACCGCAGCGGTCGGGACAAACACATCTGGTCCTTGTTTACGTTTTACTCGCCCAGCGACAACGACGCTTACCTGCGGCCTGTTTACAACTATCGCCACAGCGACCAGTGGTCTGTAACAGCCGGCGCCAGCATTTTTGGCGGCGACAGCAAGCACACATTTTTCGCGCAACTTGAAGACGCCAGCAATTTCTACCTGCGCGCCCGCTTTAATTATTAAGGAGTTTACAAATGAAGAAGATGTCCCTGGAACACGCCGTCGAGGCATTCGCCGGTTTTATGGTTCTGCTGTCGCTCATGCTGACATACTTCGTGCACCCGAACTGGGTTTGGCTCACGGTGTTCGTTGGCGTCAACCTGTTTCAACAATCGTTCACCGGTTTCTGCCCGGCTGCCATCGTTATGAAGAAGGCGTTTGGCCTGCAAACCGAAAAGGAAATGGTTCAAAGGTGATCCAGCGGCAGTGCGGTCGTGTACTTGATTTTCTCCATGCTAAAACTTGAACTAACGTCATAGAGATCGACGCTTGCGATCATCTCTTTGTACATTTCATCGTAGCTTCGCATGTCGGGAACGACCGAGCGCATCAGATAGTCGATATCGCCGCTTAGCCTGTGGACTTCCATGACATTCGGCATCGACGAGACCATCTTGTAGAAACCACTAAACCAGTCTGCCGTGTGCTCGTGCGTTCGAATCGCCGAGTACACGGTCAGATCAAGGCCAAGTTTCTCCTGCTTCAATAGCGTTACCCGGGCTCCGATGATGCCCGCCTCTTCGAGAATTTGAATCCGGCGCCAGCAGGCCGACTTCGACAAACTGACCTTCTCCGCCAACTCACCCACCGTCTGGGTCGCATCGTCCTGCAGCGCTGCCAGTATTAATTTGTCCTTTCTGTCCATTTCACTCTCCTTTTGTTCGGTAATTATTACCTTTTGCAGAACAAACTTCGAATATTTCTCACTATTGACGAATATTGAGAATACTTTTCAACAACGCTCCAATTAGACTGGAAGTCCAGCTCTGCACGGAGCTCGCCATTCTTGGGGGGACGGCACAATCAATAACCGCAGCATTTTCGGCACGCTCTGCGTTGCCTTCGTCATCTACTCAGCCACGGTCTACACCAGCGGCACCGCTGCCGGTCAGGGTGAACCAATGGGCGAAGAAGCCCGTCATGGGCAGATGCTCTATCAGCAATACAACTGCACCGCGTGCCATCAGTTCTATGGCCTTGGCGGCTACATGGGCCCGGACCTCACAAATGTGATCTCCAATCGCGGCGAAGCCTACTCCCGTGCGTTCATCACCGCGGGCACCGTTCGAATGCCGAACTTCGGCCTCAACGAGGAAGAAGTTTCCGCCCTCGTGACCTATCTCGGATTTGTTGACCAGACCGGAACCTACCCACCCGAGAATTATGACGTCCTCTGGACCGGCGACGTCGCACAAGAGGATGACCCGCGATGACGACCAACACAAGTCACTTCACGGGCCTGCGGTTTATGCGCCTGGGCATGCTTGCTCTGGGCATCGGCATGCTGTTTGGCGTCATTGGTGGTTTTCAGTTCCTGTTCCCGGAGTTCCTGCAGGAACTCCTGTTCACAAAGACCCGACCGATGCATGTATCCATGGTCGTCTCCTGGATTTTCCTGGTCGCTATTGGCGGTATTTATTTCTACCTGCCTCGTCAATGCAACCTGCCACTCTTCTCAACAAAATTAGCCAAGGCACACTTCTGGATTTTTCTGGTCACGGGTATCGCCATCATTGCCTGTTACCTGTCCGGAAATTTCGGCGGCCGCGAGTATTTTGAATTCCCACCCATACTCAGCCTGCCGATCTTTGTCATGTGGACCCTGTTCGGCGTTAACTATTTCAAGACCGCACGCCAGTACAGGAAACCCTGGCCCGTCTATTACTGGATGTGGGGCACGGGCATCGTGTTCTTCTTCATAACGTATGCCGAATCGCACCTCTATCTGATCCCCTACTTCCGGGACAACATGGTGCGCGAAATCATGGTGCAGTGGAAATCCTACGGCGCGTTAACGGGGTCGTGGAATATGCTGGTATACGGCACCGCCCTCTATCTTGCGGCGCGCATCAGTGGCTGCGAGAAATACGCGCGCTCAAAGATGGCTTTCGGCCTGTATTTCCTTGGCCTTTTCAACCTGATGTTCGGTTGGGCGCACCACACCTACCTGGTGCCGTCCGACACCTGGATTCGCACCCTGGCCTACGCCGTGAGCATGACCGAGTTGTATATCTTCGGGAAGATCATCTGGGACTGGCGCGCATCACTCGAAGACTGGCAGAAAGGCCGTCACTGCAATGCTTACCGCTTTCTAATTGCGGCCGACATCTGGGTCTTCGTCAATCTTGGACTGGCACTGATCATTTCCGTGCCGTTCTTCAATCTCTTCACTCACGGCACCCACATAACGGTCGCGCATGCGATGGGCAGCACGATCGGTATCAACACGATGATCCTGCTCGCCTCTATCTTCTACGTTATCCGTGAGGAGCTGCCCGAAGCGGCTCACGCAGGTTGTTCATCGCAGCTGCGCATCGGCTACTGGACGACCAATATTTCGTTGGCTGTTTTCTTCACCGCGTTGGTTTTGGCCGGTGTTGGCAAAGGCCTGTACGACGGCAATTCGTTTCAGGAAATGATGACGAATATTCGTCCGTTCCTGCTTGTGTTCACCTTAAGCGGTGTGACGATGATGATCGGAATCTGGATCATTCTCTGGCATGGATTTAGATTGCTGGGGCAAATTATCGCCCGCGGCGAGTCGCCGGCACCCGCGGCCGTCGCAGCGCCCGAGCCAGCGTAGTAGACTCGGCACCAGGATGGCGAAGAAACTCAAAAACGAAAAAGCGCTACTGAAGGTGGCACTCGAAATGGTTCTGGACGATGCCGTCAAGCGAGGCGTTGTCGAGTTCGAAGCGACCGACTCTCATGATCTGAAAGTCCAGTATGCCTATCGACTATTGGTTCACGATAAGGCGATCAGTCCGATTCCGAACGCACAGATTTCATTGCCCAGCATCAAACATCGTCTCGCCATGTGGGTAACGCACCAACTTCCAAAGGATCACGAGCTACTCAAGTAGATGCGAGGTCAAAGCGCCTTCTATTGAGTTGCGGATGGTGCTCGACATCATTGAGAGTGGAAAGCCCAGCTGCACTTCAACATCGATGCGGTGTTCGCCGACCGCGATACAACCGTTTACGCCACTGCCAGTGAATTTCAGGTCGTCGCCAGCCCATGACGAGCTAAGCCCGTATTGATTGCAGAGCTCATCCGCAACATCCGCGACTCGCTTGCGGGCTTCTTCTTTTCCCAGGCTGTGTTCTTTCTGGATTCTCATCATCCGCTCGGAGTCTACCGGGCAATGGAGTTTATTGCTGGCTGATGTTATATAATCGCCCGCCAC
>JAACFM010000079.1 GCA_009937445.1 Gammaproteobacteria bacterium
TCGCGAACAACTGATCCTTCACATACACACCGGCGTCAGTGAGCGCATTAAACAAAGTCGATTTGCCCGCATTCGTATAACCCACCAGCGCTACAGTTGGAATCTCAGCACGCAGTCGATTGCGGCGATTCATTGAACGCCGTGTGTCGACCGTCTTGAGACGCTCATTCAATTGTCGAATTCGCGCGCCGATCAGTCGTCTGTCGGTTTCGAGCTGGGTTTCACCTGGACCGCGAAGACCGATACCGCCTTTCTGGCGCTCAAGGTGAGTCCACCCGCGAACCAACCGCGTCGACAAATGCCGCAGCTGCGCAAGTTCTACCTGCAGCTTGCCCTCAAAACTCCTCGCTCGCTGGGCAAAAATGTCGAGAATCAGCCCGGCACGATCCAGGACGCGGCATTTAAGCTCGCTTTCGAGATTGCGTTCCTGGCTTGGACTCAACGATGCGCAGGAGATGACCAGTTCGGCGTCATTCTCCTCAATCAGTGTTCTGAGCTCGGCCACCTTGCCCTTGCCAATAAAAAAACGCGGATCAGGACGTTTTCGCGAGGCGACTAACTCAGCCACCACAGTAGCGCCCGCCGAGACTGCCAGTTCGGCAAACTCTTCGCGCTCGGACTCTTCAGTTAACCCGTGGGGACTCGCATGGATAAGAACTGCGCGTTCGCCACTTTGCGGCCGTTCAAACAAACACCACCTCCTGGGGAGGTAGCATTACGGTGAATTTACTCGTCATCGTCTCCAGCTTCGTCGTCCGGCATGGGAAGACGAACATTGCGCGACGGCACGACCGTCGAGATCGCATGTTTATAGACCATCTGGTTCACACTGTTCTTGAGTAAAACCACGAACTGGTCAAACGAATCAACCTGACCTTGCAGCTTGATGCCGTTAACGAGGTAAATAGAAACCGGAACTTTTTCTTTCCGAAGTATATTCAGGAATGGATCCTGCAATGACTGCCCTTTAGCCATGATTGGGTCTCCTTATTTTTTGTTCTTGTTATTGATTTCCGCATTCCGGTGGCGCCGGATGCCCATTGCGAATCTCAGCCTAAGCGTTTAAAAATTCTACCACATGAATATCATGCACCGGGGTGCAATTCAGCACTGATTATTGATCAGATAGGTCGATATAGTGTCTTTAACGCCAGCTTCAAGCGGATCCACCGAAAACACATCATTTTCAGATCGGAGCCAGGTCAGCTGACGCTTCGCCAGCTGACGAGTCGCGAATAGCGTCCGATCTCTGGCCTCTGTGGCCGAATATTCCCCATCGAGACAGGCCCAGAACTGCCGGTAGCCGACAGAACGCATGGCAGTACTGTCCTTGGTCAACCCCGGCCGAGCCCTGAGTATCTGCATTTCTTCTTCAAACCCGCTTGCGATCATTTGCTCAAGCCGTTGCTCAATCCGGTCATGCAACAGCTTCCGAGGTTCGATCTGCAAAGCGATTTTGATGAACTCGACGTCGCCCGTGCTGGCCACTGCTTCGCGCTGCCAGTCACCGAGCGGCTTGCCGCTGAGGCGAAACACCTCAAGCGCCCGTTGAATTCGCTGGCTGTCATTGGGGCTCAATCGTGCGGCAACTACCGCATCAATTGTTTCCAGCTCAGCATGCATCGCCGGCCAGCCTTTGCGGCTTGCTTCAGAGTCGATCTGCTGACGAATCACCGCGTCGGCAGCCGGTAAATCAGCAATACCTTGGGTAAGCGCTCGAAAGTACATCATCGTGCCGCCGGCAAGCAGGGGAATCCGACCCTTTGCAAGACTGATTCCAATGGCCAATCGCGCATCGCGAACGAAGTCACCGGCAGAGTAGCTTTCCTCAGGATCACGAATATCAACAAGCTGATGCGGTGTGCGCTGCAGAGTGTGCGCATCCGGCTTTGCCGTTCCGATATCCATACCGCGATACACCAGCGCCGAATCGACGCTAATGATGTCGCAGGGAAATCGCTTGCAAAGACTGATGGCAACATCCGTCTTGCCGGACGCGGTCGGCCCCATCAGGAGAACGGCTTTATTCGTCATAGAACGACTTCAACGACCGCGCAGGAAAAGACGGTCCAGCTCTGACATCGTGACGGTGGTCCAGGTTGGTCGGCCGTGATTGCATTGGTCGGCCCGCTCTGTCTCTTCCATTTGGCGCAGCAACGCATTCATTTCAGCGAGCGACAGCAAACGGTTCGCTCTGACTGAGTGATGACATGCCATCGTCGCCAGATAATCATCACCGGCGTCTTCGATACGATTACTTTGCCCTGCCTCCGACAAATCAGAGAGCACATCACGGAGTAACGATTCGATGTCCGAGTTCTTCAGCAAAGACGGCACTTCACGCACCGTGACACTGGTTGGCCCGGCACGGTCGACAACCAGCCCGAGGCCGGCCAGGACCCCGCCCGACTCCTCGATCAGATTTGCCTCACTTTCTGCGACGGA
Source organism: Gammaproteobacteria bacterium (assembly GCA_009937445.1). Lineage (GTDB taxonomy): Bacteria > Pseudomonadota > Gammaproteobacteria > Steroidobacterales > Woeseiaceae > UBA1847. The sequence goes on from JAACFM010000079.1 coordinate 2,446, forward strand.
AATTGTCTCTGGCACCAGCAGTGGCTGGCAAACGAGATTGCGGTCATCGTAGCCCTTTTTGAGCTTCTCGTAGGTGATGCGCTCATGTGCCGCATGCATATCCACTATGACCAGCCCATCGGTATTCTCTGCGAGAATGTACACACCAGCGAGCTGAGCTACTGCAAACCCGAGCGGCGGTACATCGCCTGCTTCTGCCGACATATCTGTCAGCGGCGGCGCGTCAGCCATTGACTGATAAGCGGCAAGCGTCTCACGAACACCCGATTGTGACGGGCGGGACTGCAGTGACATCGACCCCTGGTTGAAAACCGATTCACGCGTCATTGGGATTGGCGTGACGTTGTGTCCACCCGGTCTCGTGTCTTGCAGAGCAATATCGACAGACTGCGACACGACGCCGTGAAGTCGACGGCCATCACGAAAACGAACCTCATGCTTCGCCGGATGTGCGTTGGCATCGACGCCTGCCGGATCCATCGTCAGATTCAGCACGTAAGCCGGATATCGACCGTGAAACAAAACGTCGCGATAAGCGTGGCGCACGGCGTGTGCAAGCGTCTTATCCGCAACGCTGCGTCCGTTGACGAACCAATACTGCATGTCCGGTTGGCTTCGATTGAAGGTTGGCAAACCAATCCAGCCCGACAAAGCGATGCCGTCGGTTTCGCGCTCAATATAAACGCACTGGTCCGCAAACGAATCGCCACAAATCTTTGCTATCCGCTGCCTTTGAGCCTCTGCAGTTCTGGCAGCGGGCGCCTGCATCACTGTGCGCTGATTGTGTGTGAGCGTAAAACTGATCTCCGGACGGGACAATGCCAGTCGCCGCACCCATTTTTCGACGTGGCTGAACTCGGTCCTCTCGGTGCGCAGAAACCGGCGCCGCGCCGGCGTGTTGTAGAACAGATCGTGTATTTCGACCGTTGTCCCCTGAGGGTGAGCTGCTGGCTTCGGCGCCGTCAGGTCTCCCCCATCTGCCTCCACCTGCCATGCACTGTCGCCATGCGGCGTCCTGGAGCACAGCGTCAATCTCGCAACCGACGCAATACTCGGCAACGCCTCACCGCGAAAACCCAGCGAGGCGACGGCTTCAAGGTCATCCAGACTCGATATCTTGCTGGTCGCGTGGCGCGACAGCGCCAGTTCGATCTCGTCCTTATCGATGCCCTTGCCATCGTCCCGGATACGCATCAACTTCTGGCCACCGGCTATGACGTCAATCTGAATGGATTGCGCGCCCGCGTCGAGACTGTTTTCGACCAACTCCTTGATGACAGAAGCCGGCCGCTCAACGACCTCGCCGGCGGCAATTTGATTAATCAGATGATCTGGGAGCTGCTGAATGGGCATGCGAATCTAACAAAGCAATGGCAATCCGCCATTTTTCCAAATCCACGGGCAAATGTCTTGTTAAGTAATCTAGCCGCCGGTAAAAACAGGAATGTTTAGCGTCTGGCCGATACGGATATTATCTGTCGAGAGCTTGTTCGCACGACGTATAGCGGCCGGGCTGACGTTGTATCGCTGGGCAATTTGAGAAATCGTGTCACCGCTGGAGATAACGTGGCGGACCTGATTCGACGGCTCACGGCGCAAATCCATTGCGATCTGCGTATCAGGCGGCGGATTGGTGTAGAAGTAGCTGCGAACGCCAGCCAGAACAGCACTTGCCAATCGCGCCTGATGTTTCGCATCACGCAGCTTCTTTTCCTCAGCAGAATTCGAGATGAACCCCGTCTCCACGAGAATGGACGGCATATCGGCCGCCTTCAAAACGATCAACGATTTTTGCTTGACCTCTTTGCTGTGCATCTTCGCGACTTTGCTCATCTCCCTGCTGACTTTCGCGCCCACGTCCAGACTGGCGCTCAATGACGCGTTCTGCGACAGGTCGAACAATACGGATGCCAATACCTCATCCTTATCGTGCAAAGACACGCCACCGACACTAACAGGCGCCTTGTCCCGTCGCTGCAGTTGCATAGCGGCTTCATCGCTCGCACCTTTCAAATTCAATGCGAAGACAGATGCACCATTCGCTCTTGAGTCATTAAAGGCGTCCGCATGTATGGAGATGAACAGATCGGCTTTGTTCTTCCGAGCTATCGCGATGCGATCACGATGCTCTACGAATACGTCTTCTTTGCGGATAAGCACGGCACTCATCCCGGGTTCGGCGTTTATGCGACGGGCGAGTTCCTTGCTGATCGACAACACGAGATCTTTTTCTTTCGAACGGCGACCCAGTGCACCGGGATCACGGCCGCCGTGCCCGGCGTCGATCGCAACAACGATATCCCGGCCAGGCCGATACTCTTCTGACGCACGTTTTACCGGCTGCAGACTGCCAGCTCGGCTCAGATCGATGACCAGTCGGTCGCCGTATTGGCTATTCGGACCGGCTGTAAAGCTACGCGAGCGCACGCTCTGGTTAAGGTCCAGAACCACACGCAGCTGGCCATTGGAGCGCACCGCGCTCCTGATCGAGCGAACCGTGCCGACGCCTTTGGGCAGTTGCTGCAGTGATTCCGCCAGGCGACTGTCCTTAAGATCGATAACCAGACGATCGGGGCCGCGCAACGTGAAGATGTTGTGGTCAACCGAGCGGCTGAGATCCAGGACCACTCGAGTCTTGTCGTTTTCCGACCAAATTCGGACATTTTCCACCGTCGACCCGGCGTTTGCGGCGGTGCTGAGCAGCAAAATGAGTGGAACCAGTGTTAGTCGGGCACGAATCATCAGGACATCAGTCGCGAGTCAGTGGATTATGTCGGATGAGTATACGAATTTGACCGCAAAAACCAAGAGTTTTCGCTGCAAAATTATGTAGATAGCGAGTTTAGTTAATCTTCTGAATCAATGCAGCGCCGCGCGCACTCAGCGCGTCGAGGCTCGCGAGCCGAGAATCGCCGGCGTATTTCAGCTCCAGCAGCAGGTCGGCTTCGTCAGCCAGACCCGGTGCCCGTTCAGGCCATTCCACCAGTCGAAATCCGTCGTCAAGCTCGTTCCAACCCAGGTAGCGGAGCTCAGCTTCATCTGAAACCCTATATAAATCAATATGATATATATGCCCCGCCGGAAGATCATACGGTTCGACCAAAGTATAGGTTGGGCTAGGCACAGCCCCCTGATGCCCTGCCGCCTTAATAAACGCCCGGGCAAATGTGGATTTGCCAGCGCCCAATTCCCCTTTCAGCAGCACCGTCCAGCCTTGCAGCGAGCCAGACAATGCAGCGAATACTTCTTCTGCCAGTGCGTTGGTGGCCTGTTCGTCGGGAAGCTGTCGTTTCACGGGTTGACCACGCGCGGTAGCGCATCAATAAGATCAGATGCCAGCATCCCTCGCTGGCCATTGGATGCGGCAACAAGGTCGCCAGCCCGAGCATGGAGTTCAACGCCCGCTGCAGCAGCGACCGACAGAGACAGGCCCTGAGCCACCAGGGCTGCGATAATGCCGGTCAATACATCGCCCATTCCGGGGGCCGCCATGCCCGGATTTCCTGACGTGCATACGAACGGCTTACCAGAGGCACCTTGCTTGTCCGAGATCAGGGTCCCTGCTCCTTTCAGTACGACAATTCCACCGTATTTATCCGCCAGAGCGCACAAAGCTGCCGGCCGATCCAACTGGATGCTTGCGGTATCGGTCTCCAGCAGCGTCGCTGCCTCGCCGGGATGTGGCGTAATGACCCGGTTGTCCCGAGCATCCGGCGCTGTCGCCAGCCAATTCAGGCCATCCGCATCCCATACTGTCGCTTGCCCGGCCTCTGCAACCACCGTAAACACTTCTCGCGCCCAGTCCGATTGCCCCAAACCGGGCCCGAAGGCAACGACATCGGCTTTTCCGAGCAGTGTTTTCAGATCGGCAGCCCCGGCAACGCCGTGCGACATGAGTTCCGGCCGAGCTGCTGAAACAAGCGCCGCATGGTCCGGGTGCGTGGCAACGCTGACGCGTCCAGCGCCGGCCCTGAGGGCCGCTTCTCCGCAGAGGCGCGCGGCTCCCGACATCCCCGGCCCGCCGCCAACAACCACTACATGACCAAAATCGCCCTTGTGCGCGCCACGTGGACGGGCTGGCAACGCGCCAGCCAACAGGTCGTCGTCCGGCCGGCGGTAAATTGCCGGGACAGAAGCTCTGCACGCAGGGTCGATTTCGAGATCAGAAAACGTGATTTCACCGCAATAATCTGGCCCGGCACCCAGAAACAGCCCGGATTTCAATCCAACAAACGTAGTTGTCAGACTTGCGATAACCGCAACGCCCATAACGGCACCCGTATCCCCGTTGATGCCCGTCGCAATATCCATTGCATGCACCTTCGCCGGGTGCGCATTGATCGCTGACACGGCGTCGGCAAAGACCCCGGCAACGTCTCGTTCCAGTCCGCTGCCAAGAATCGCGTCAACGAGAAGATCAGCCTCGGCGTCCAGCTCACCGGCCCAGGGCATGACAACGCCACCTTCTGCCGCAAAATCGGTATACGCGGTCGCCGCATCGCCTTGTAGCAATTCCGGGTCAACCAGAGTTAACACCGAAACAACGACTCCATTCTGGGCCGCAAGTCTGGCAACAACATATCCGTCCCCGCCATTATTGCCAGCCCCGCAAATCACCTGCCATCGCTCTGCATACGGGTAGTGCGATCGTGCCGCACTGACAGCGGCGGCGCCCGCCCTTTTCATGAGCGTATAACCGGGGATGCCCTTATCCTCAATAGCAATACGGTCAATCTCGCGGACTGCAGCGACGGAGTATATGTTTACGGGTAAGGATTGCATCATGGCGATTATACTGTGTTGGCAGAAGGATAAAAAATTGACGAAACCCGCGAACACATACGGCAATACCGACATGACGGCGCTCAAGCGCGACATCATTGCGTGGTGCGATGAACTGGGTTTTCAACACACGGGTATCGCAGACATTGATCTGCAGCAGGCGGAAGCCCGTCTTAATGAATGGTTGGGGGCGAAATTCCACGGCTCGATGGAATACATGGAGCGCCATGGCAGCAAACGCAGTCGTCCCGCAGAGCTGGTTGCTGGTACGGTGCGGGTCATATCCGTGCGCATGGATTACCTCCCACAGGATCAAGAGACAGCAAAACAACTTCTGGATGACGGCACAAGCGCCTACATTTCGCGATACGCCCTCGGTCGCGATTATCACAAAGTCCTGCGCGGCCGATTGCGGGCTCTGGCAAGGCGCATTCAGGACAGAATAGGGGAATTTGGCTATCGCGTTTTCGTTGACAGCGCCCCGGTTCTGGAAAAGGCACTGGCAGAAAAAGCCGGAGTCGGCTGGGTGGGTAAACACACGAACGTTATCGATCGTGAATCCGGCTCCTGGTTCTTTCTGGGAGAACTTTATACGGACCTGCCTTTGCCTGTCGATCCGCCCGAAATATCCCACTGTGGAACGTGCTCTGCCTGCATCGATGTCTGCCCGACCAAAGCCATCGTCGCCCCCTACTCACTTGACGCCCGTCGCTGTATTTCTTATCTGACGATCGAAAACAAGCAGGCGATTCCGCTTGAGTTTCGAAAGGCCATAGGGAACAGAATTTACGGTTGCGATGACTGCCAGCTGTTTTGCCCCTGGAACAAGTTTGCCGAACCGACGGCTGAAGATGACTTTGCGCCACGTCACGGTCTCGCGACAGCACAATTGACCGACTTGTTCATGTGGAACGAGGAAACCTGGCTGGAAAAAACCGCAGGAAGCGCTATTCGACGCATCGGTTTCCAACGCTGGTTGCGCAATATTGCGGTTGCTCTGGGTAATGCGACAACGACACCCGCGGTCATCGACGCACTCACGGCGCGCTTGCAGGATCAGTCGCCATTAGTCGTCGAGCATGTAGAGTGGGCCTTGCAGCAACACCAACGAACTGAGCAATGATGGAGACAGATGATGTTTAAGGCACCCGAGTCGCCCTATCTGGTTGCATACGACGGGAGTTTCGATATTTCCGCGTCGAGTACGAAACCGAAGACGGACGGGCACCGACACAAAGGCAAGCATCGCCGGTCTGCGACCGAAAGCCTCAATAAGCTGCAACGTGTTCTGGCTGCCGGTGATCGTCATTCAGTTTTGCTTGTCTTCCAGGCAATGGATGCCGCGGGCAAGGACAGTACGATTCGCTCTGTCATGCAGGGCATCGACCCTTCCGGTTGCCAGGTTTTCAGTTTCAAGAAACCTTCCAGTCTTGAGCTGGACCATGATTTTCTGTGGCGCACGACTTGCCGCTTGCCTGAGCGGGGGCGTATCGGCATTTTCAATCGCAGCCACTATGAAGAAGTTCTCGTCGTGCGAGTGCACCCGAAAATTCTGACCTATCAAAAATTACCCGACGAGATTAATCTCGAAACCATCTGGGACGAGCGCTTGACCTCGATTCGACAACAGGAAGAACACCTGGCCCGCAACGGCACCGTCATTCTTAAATTTTGGCTGAATGTATCCAAGGATGAACAGAAAAAGCGCTTCCTGGCGCGTCTGGATGACCCCGCGAAAAACTGGAAGTTTGAGCCCGGTGACGTAGTTGAAAGACGACACTGGGATGACTACATGCTCGCTTATCAGAACGCACTGAATGCTACCTCGCGTCCGTGGGCGCCCTGGTACGCTATCCCTGCTGACGACAAACGATACATGCAGGCCCGGGTTGCCGAGATCATTATTGGCGCACTTGAAGGCATAGGATTGAAGTATCCAGAGCCCTCGGATGAGGACAGGGCCGAGTTCGAAGAATCGCGGGCCGAACTAACGGCGAGCTAATCTAATCGTGACCTGCGTCACACTCTTGACTACGCAATTCTGTGTGCTGGTCGATTCTCAACGGGGCGCAAAGCCGTGACAATGCTTTGATACCCAAGGGAGACACATTTGTCATTATCGTTGGCCACCAATTCAGATTATAAACGTTCGCTGCTTGACAGCCTTGAGCTGTTCCGAGGCGTGCTGCCAGATGACGTGCATGAATTGTTGCAACGCTGCGATCGTCGCGACGTCGCAGAAGGTGAATTACTGCTGTCACCTGGCGCGAAAAACGAACATGTTTTCATTGTCTTGTCAGGAAGCCTGAATATTCACGTGGGCTCACCGGAAACACCGGCATTGGCGACGATGAACGTCGGTGCCTGCGTCGGGGAAATGTCGATCATCGAAGACCGCGATCCATCTGCCTTCGTTATCAGTGCGGAAAAATCGCACCTGCTGTTGATTCACCAGTCTGTACTTTGGGAAATGGTAGACGCATCGCATGAATTCGCCAAGAACCTGCTGGTTGTTTTGTCAGAACGCGTACGCAGCCACAACCGCGTCATTGCGGACAGTTTTGGCGAGCTCAAGAAGTTCGAGCGGCACGCCACCACCGACGCCCTGACTGGCCTTGCCAATCGACACGCGCTGGAGGAAACGTTTCCCGCTGCAATCGACCGCTGCATTGAGAAAAATATACCGGTTTCGATGATGATGATCGATGTCGATAACTTTAAGCAGTTTAACGACATGTTCGGCCACGTCGCAGGAGATCGGGCACTGTCCGCCGTCTCAAAAATTCTGCGCACGCAGTTCCGTCCTCGTGATCTGCTGGTCCGCTACGGCGGGGACGAATTCGCAGTACTGCTCCCCGGAGCAACTAAATACCAGACATTCGTTATCGCTGAACGGATCCGTGTCGCGGTTAGTGGAAGCACCGGTGATGGCAGCGATTCGCTGATCCAGATACCGGTTACGATTTCAATGGGCGTTGCGGAGCTCACCACGCCAGGAACTCTGGACGCTCTGATTCGGGATGCAGATGCCGCACTCTATCGGGCCAAGCACGCAGGCCGTAATATCGTTTTCGACTAAATCGTAATAACCGTATTGTCGATCAAACGTGCGCCACCAAGATCTACTGCCGCCAGAACGACGAGTTCATCACAGTCACGATCAGGGAGCTCCAGATTTTGCGCACGTCGAATCGAAAAATAATCGACGCCAAATCCCGCGTCCATTAATTTGGATATTGATTCCGCCTCAAGGCCTTCGAAATCACGACGGCCGTTCTGCAAATCGGTACCGACCGCGGACAAAACCTCATACAGTAGCGGTGCTTTCGAACGTTCAGCGTCACTCAAGTATTGGTTTCGCGAGCTCATGGCAAGACCATCATCTTCACGAACTGTGCTCCCGGTGATGATCGATACAGGCAAGTTCAAATCAAGAGACATGTGCCGAATCACCAACTGCTGCTGATAATCCTTCTGCCCGAATACCGCCACATCTGGCTGCACCATCGCGAACAGCCTGATAACCACACCGGTAACCCCATCGAAATGACCGGGCCGGCTCGCACCACAAAAGTTCTCCGTTATCCTCGGCACCGAAACGGTGGTCGCGTCTTGCAGTCCGAAGGGATACATCGTCGCAACATCCGGCGCGAAAATCAGGTCGGCAGCTGCTTTTTTCAGCCGTCGTGTATCGCGCTCCAATGTGCGCGGATACTGGTCGAAGTCTTCATTCTCGCCAAATTGGGCTGGATTCACGAAAATACTAACGACCACACGCTCGGCGTGTTCGCGGGCAAGCTGCACCAGCGAAACATGGCCTGCGTGGAGATTCCCCATCGTCGGGACCAAAGCAATGTGATCGTCATTCCGACGCCATTCGGCAAGGTGCTCATCAAGCTCCTTTTTCGTATGAACAACTAACATGATGTTGGTCCGCTCCTGATGAGCTCAGGAAAAGCAGTGTTCTGGCGCAGGGTAATCACCTTCCTTGACTGCCCGGACATAGGATTGCACTGCGAGAAGAGGCGAGTCGCAACCCGCCTGAAAGTTTCTTACAAATTTTGGCGTGCGCCCCTGAGTTATATCGAGGATGTCGTACAACACCAGAATCTGACCATCCACATACGGTCCTGCGCCAATGCCAATGACGGGAACCTGCAGAGCTTCTGTAATCATCTTGCCCGCCTCGTTCGGCACGCACTCGAGCAAAACGATATCCGCTCCCGCGTCCTGCAAACGTTGCGCAGACTGCAGCATTGCCTTCGCTTTGTCCGGTTCCCTGCCCTGCACTTTGAAGCCGCCGATCTTGTGAACAGACTGTGGCTTCAAACCGAGATGTGCGCAGACCGGAATATCGTGCCTGGCAAGATGCGCAACGATTTCAACCTGATCATCGCCGCCCTCCAGCTTGACCATCATCGCGCCACCCTCCTGCATAAGACGAACCGCGTTGTCGAGTGCCATACCCGGCTCGGTGTAGCTCATGAACGGCATGTCCGCTACGAGAAACGCGCGTCGCACACCTCGAGCAACAGTCCGGCAGTGATAGATAATGTCATCTACGGTGACCGGAACGGTCGTATCGTGCCCCTGGATGACCATCCCAAGCGAGTCGCCGACCAGCACCAGATCGGCTCCAGCCGCATCCACCAGTACCGCGTAGCTTGCATCATAAGCGGTCAGGCAGGCGATCGGTTCGCCCCTCTGCTTCATCTTCTGCAGCGTGGATATATTGACCGGCGGTTCCGGCATACCGCGTTGTTCAAGTTGTGTATACATGGTTCGGGAGGATATCAGGCCAGCGCAGCAGTAACAGGATTGAAGAAGTGCCGACCGCCAGTGGTCCGTTCAATTTGTTGAAAAAGCTGTTCGTAATCCGCCTCATTACTGACCGGGTCAATCTGTGATGCGTTCACAATCAGCAAAGGTCCATCATCATAATTGTGAAAGAACCGCGAATAGGCGTCTGTCAGACGCTCAAGATACGACCGTTCAACGAATCGATCGCAGGGCGAGTTTCGGCGAGCCAAACGCTGCAGAATCGAATCGACGGATGCTTGCAGGTAGATGACAAGGTCCGGGACCGGCGCTTCAACTGCAAGATTATCCGCGATCTGTTCGTAGAGCTTTAGCTCCTCCCTGTCCAGATTGAGTTCGGCGAACAAGCGGTCGCGGGTAAACAGGTAATCGGAAATCCGCACATTTGAAAACAGATCAGATTGTCGCATTTGTTCAATTTGACGTGCCCGGGCGAACAGGAAAAACATCTGTGCAGGCAGCGCAGCCGACCGTCCATCACGATAAAACCGCTCCAGGAATGGATTTTCTTCTATCTCCTCAAGCACAAGATCGGCCGATAAACTGTCGGACAGCCGACGCGCCAAGGCCGTTTTACCCACGCCAATGGGTCCTTCGATCGCAATGTATCGGGAGGCACTGCCGGGTTTCGTAATATGACTGACGCTCACTGGCTTCCTTTATCCAATGCGTGAAATCTTTGGTTCGATCGAATCGGCATCCAGACTGGCGATCCGGCCCAAGCCGGGGATATCGAGTTCCGGTGCGATTTCTCCGAGCGGTAACAATACAAAATTTCGCTCGCCGATGCCCGGATGTGGAACGCAAAGCTCTGGCTCATCGATTTTCTGATTCGAATAAACCAGGAGGTCCAGATCCAGTACACGGGGTCCCCATCGAACTTCCCCGCGCTCACGGCCGCGTTCGCCCTCAATTCGCTGCAATTCGCGCAACAATTCCTGCGCTGAAAGCTGCGTCAACAACGAGGCAACGGCATTGATGAAGTCCGGTTGCTGCACACCGCCGAACGGGGCCGAGCCATACAAAGAGGATCGACTTATAAGGTGGGTCGCGCGAATCTCGCCCAACAACTCGAAAGCAGTCTCAACCTGATGGGCCGGGTCGTGCAGATTACTGCCCAAACCGACATAAGCGGGATACCAGTGTTTTTTATTTTCGCTGCTCATCGAGCGTCATTGACCGCTCAGGAGTCCTGGGCAGGCTTGCGGCGACGTCGTCTCCGCGTCCCGCGGTTGCTGCCCGGCGTCTTTTCCATCTGAAAACTCACCGCACGCTCTTCCGCCGACTGCGTCTGTACGTCCGTCCAGAATTTCGCAAGCGATTCATCCACTTCTCCAATTTCTGACTGCAACAACATGAAATCGTAAGCAGCACGAAAACGACGATGCTCCAGCAAATTCATGGCTCGTTTACCGCGAACAAATTCAAAGCGAGGCTGCAGTGAAAGCATTTCCCGCATTGGTACCGTGAATCGTTTTGGGATAGATATTCGTTGCTGTTGCTGTGACACAATTTCATAAGCCGCCAGACCCAGCGCCTGTGATTCGGACATCTTTTCTTCGGAGCGCCGAATAGCCGCCAGTTTTTTGATCGGTGCCCACAGAAACACACCGAGAAGGAACATGGGTGTCACAGACTTACCTTCAGCAACTCGTTTGTCCGAGTTCTTCAATGCAGCATGTGTAAATGCCAGGTAACTATCGTCCTTCGCCAATTCTTCTTCGGTCGCAGGGAATAGCTCACCAAACAGCTTGTGTTCTCGCAGCAGATTGAAGGTACGCTCCGCGAAACCCGCCTGGAACAACTTCAAAAATTCGTCGAACAGTCGCGCAGCCGGCACGTTCGTGAGCAGACCGGTATGTCCACGCATGGCCTCAACAACACTTTCGTCGATCGTAAATCCCAGCTTGCCGGCAAACCGGACTGCCCGCAGCATACGAACAGGATCTTCGCGCAATCGTTGCGCTGGATCGCCAATTAACACCAGTCGTTTGCGTTTGACGTCCTCGAATCCGCCGGTGTAATCCCAGATACTGAAATCAGCAATGTTGTAGTACAGCGCATTGCATGTGAAATCGCGCCGCCAGACATCTGCTTCGACGGATCCGTAGACGTTATCGCGCAGAATGCGGCCTTCCGTATCATGAGAGGAATCATCGTCTTTGTGATTCGCCGCGGCCCTGAACGTCGCGACTTCAATAATCTCCCGACCAAATCGAACATGGGCCAGACGGAATCGCCGACCGATCAGGCGACAATTACTAAACAGCGAGCGCACCTCTTCAGGCGTCGCGTTGGTAGCGATATCGAAATCTTTAGGGTGTAACTCCAGCATGGCATCGCGAACGCCACCACCGACTAAAAAAGCCTGATAACCGGCCTTGTGCAGGCGATACAGTACCTTGAGAGCAGCATTGGATATTTCGTCCCGTGAGACGTTATGGGCGGCGCGGGGGATGACCTTCAGCGCTCCGGACCCGGGGTTCGGGCTATTTTTCAAATGACTATCGCTTGGCTTAAAGAATGCGCCGTATGATAACAGCCCTGCCGATGAGCAGGGTATTGTAAAAAAAATGGATTTCGACTTGAGGAATGCGGGCCCAGCCGTATAATGGCGCCCCGTCCTAAAGGACGGCCAACTCCGCTCCCTTCGTCTAGTGGTTCAGGACGCTGCCCTCTCACGGCGGTAACAGGGGTTCGAATCCCCTAGGGAGTACCAAATAAGAAAAAGAGGCCCTTGCGGCCTCTTTTTTTTATTTGGTCCTGCCCTATGGAGGATGAGAGCTCTGTTCGACCGGTCGCGAAGCTACCGGGACGCG
>JAACFM010000162.1 GCA_009937445.1 Gammaproteobacteria bacterium
CTTCAATATTTACAATGTCGTCACTCATAGCCGTTACGCCGCCGCATCCGAAGCACTGTCAACAATGCTGCGTCCGTTGTTGCGAACCATGTATTCAAATTCGTCGTAAAAATGATTCAGGAAACTCTGTACGGGCCACGCCGCTGCATCGCCGAGCGCGCAAATCGTATGACCTTCGATTTTGTTGGCAACATCTACCAGCTTTTCGAGATCCGCTTCCTCGCCCTTGCCGTCGATGATCCGTGTAAGCATGCGGTACAACCAGCCCGTACCCTCGCGGCACGGCGTGCACTGTCCACAAGACTCCGCCATGTAAAAGCGTGAAATACGGCGCAACACCCGGACCATGCAGGTTGTCTCATCCATGACCATGACCGCGCCGGTGCCAAATGACGAACCCGCCTGTTGCAGCGAGTTGTAATCCATCGTGCAACCCATGATGACGTCAGCTGGCATGACCTTGCAGGATGAACCGCCTGGAATGACAGCCTTCAGCTTGCGGCCCTTCCAGACACCACCACAGATTTCTTCGAGCAAGGTTTTGAAAGGTATGCCCATCGGCAACTCATAGTTACCTGGCTTTTCTACATGACCCGATACCGAAAACTGGGCGGTTCCGCCAGATCCTTCAGGACCGAGCGCCGCAAACCATGCCGCGCCCTGGTGAATAATCGACGGAACGCTGGCAATACTCTGTGTGTTGTTGATCGTCGTCGGCTTGCCGTACAGGCCGAAGTTGGCCGGGAACGGCGGCTTGAAGCGGGGCCGTCCCTGTTTGCCCTCGAGCGACTCGATCAACGCCGTCTCTTCACCACAGATGTACGCACCCGCGCCGATGAAACCATGGATATCGATATCGATGCCGCTGCCCTGCACGTTCTTGCCAAGCAAGCCCGCGTCGTAGGCTTCCTTGACTGCCGCTTCAAAACGCGGGAACGGCTCATCCATGAATTCCCCACGCATATAGTTATAGGCTACTGTCGCGCCCATGGCGTAGGCAGCGATTGCCATGCCTTCGACCAGGGAATGCGGGTTGTAACGAAGAATTTCACGATCGTGGCAAGTGCCCGGCTCGGATTCATCAGAATTCACGACGAGGTACTTCTGCCCGTCGTAGTTCTTCGGCATGAAGCTCCACTTGAGGCCTGTCGGGAACCCGGCGCCGCCGCGACCACGCAGGCCCGACGCTTTGACTTCCTCAATCACCTCTTCGGGCGACAATTCGCCAGCAATAATTCTGCGCCAGGCCTTGTAGCCATCGTGCTTTTCGTACGTGGCCATCGTCCACGACTCATCGGAGCCGAAAGTGTTGAAGCACACGAGATTCTGTTCGACTGTCATTATTCGAGCCCGTCCAGAATGTCATCGACCATGTCAGCGCTGAGGTTTTCGAAGTACTTGTGATTCACCTGCATCGCCGGCGCACCGCAACAGGCGGCAATGCATTCTTCCTCGCGCTTGAGGAATATGCGGCCGTCTTCCGTGCTCTCACCAAGCTTGATGCCGAGTTTTGATTCGACATGCTCTACGAGTTCGTCAGCACCACGCAGCATGCATGCGACGTTCGTACAGATCGAAACCTCGTTCCGGCCGACAGGTTGTGTTTGGAACATCGAGTAGAAGGTGGCTACTTCATACACCTGGATCGTCGGCAGGCTCAGGTAGTCGGCGACCGCGTTCATCTGTTCCGCCGTCACGAAGCCTTTGTTCTCGTGCTGGACGAGATGCAAAGCGCGAATGACTGCCGAGCGCTGGCGATCAGCCGGAAACCGCGTCTTCCAGTCGTCGATCTTGTCCCTGACGTGAGCGGATAGTGCGTAGCTCATCGGTCCACCTCACCGAATACGATGTCCTGCGTACCGATGACCGCAACCACATCAGCAAGCATGTGTCCTTCCACCATCTCCGACATCGCCGAGAGGTGCGCGAAGCCCGGCGCGCGAATCTTCACACGGTATGGTTTGTTGGCACCGTCAGAAACGATATAGATACCGAACTCGCCTTTGGGGTGTTCGACGGCCGCGTACGCCTCGCCCTGCGGAACGCAGTAGCCCTCTGTGAATAACTTGAAGTGATGAATGAGCGATTCCATATCGTCTTTCATCTCGACGCGCCGGGGCGGCGTAACCTTGTGGTCTTCGGCTATAACCGGGCCCGGGTTGTCGCGTAGCCAGGCAATGCACTGCTTGATGATGCGATTGGACTGCCGCATCTCCTCGACACGCACCAGGTAACGGTCATAGCAGTCGCCGTTAACACCAACAGGAATATCGAAATCCAAGCGGTCGTAGACATCGTAGGGCTGCTTCTTACGCAAGTCCCACTCGACCCCCGAACCACGCAGCATTGGTCCTGAGAAGCCCAGCTGCATCGCCCGCTCTGGCGAAACCACACCGATATTCACTGTGCGTTGTTTCCAGATACGGTTATCGGTCAGCAGCGTTTCGTACTCGTCAACACAACCGGGGAAGCGATCGCAGAACGCATCGACAAAATCGAGCAGCGAACCTTCACGAATCGAGTTCATGCGGTCGAGTTCCTTCTTGCTGCGGAACTTCGACTCCTGGTACTTGGGCATGCTGTCCGGCAGATCACGATACACGCCGCCAGGACGATAATAGGTTGCATGCATGCGCGTACCCGAGACCGCTTCGTACGTGTCCATCAGGTCTTCACGCTCGCGGAAGCAATACAGGAACATTGTCATTGCACCGATATCGAGACCGTGCGCACCAAGCCACATCAGGTGATTAAGGATGCGCGTGATTTCATCGAACATGACGCGGATGTACTGCGCTCTTTCCGGCACCTGGACACCGAGCAACTTCTCGATCGCCATAACGTATGCGTGTTCATTGCACATCATCGACACGTAATCGAGACGATCCATGTAGCCGATACTCTGGTTGAACGGTTTCGATTCGGCGAGTTTCTCCGTCGCGCGATGCAACAGTCCGACGTGCGGGTCCGCCTTCTGTATGGTCTCGCCTTCGATTTCGAGCACCAGGCGCAGCACGCCATGCGCCGCGGGATGCTGCGGACCGAAGTTCATCGTGTAGCTCTGAATCTCAGCCATCGTTGGCATCCTTTAGGTCGGCCTCGTAACGATTGTCGTCACGAATAACTCGAGGCACCAGCGTACGCTGCTCGATGCTGACCGGTTTATAGACAACACGTCCCTCGTCGGCGTCGTAGCTAACTTCAACGTTGCCCACCAACGGGAAATCCTTGCGGAATGGATGGCCGATGAATCCATAGTCGGTCAGGATGCGGCGTAAGTCGGGATGTCCTTCAAACAGGATGCCATATAGGTCAAACACTTCACGCTCGAACCAGTTGGCGCCATTCCAGATATCAACAACCGAGTGGACGATCGGCGGGTTGTCCGTGCCTGTGAAGACACGCAGCCGCAGCCTGAAGTTGTGTTGTAGCGATAGCAGGTGATAGACGACCGCAAAGCGCTTGGCATCGAATTCGTCGGCCTCGTCGAGAATAACGGGCTCGCGCTCCACTCCACGGCTGAAGCCGCTATCCGTCGCTTCGTTCGTCGTCCACTCGTCACTGCCGTAATTCAGGTAATCGACACCACATACATCCATGAGCATCTCAAAACCGAAGTCCGCCTCATTTCGCAGGGCCGTAGCAATTGAGACCAGGTCGTCCTTGTCGAGCTCATAGGTCAGCTCACCACAGTTCGACGGTACCTGGCGCATTTGTTCGCCAAAGCGCTCGTAAATTCGAGCAGCCAATGTCTCGTAGCGTTCACTCATTATCTTTTCTTATCTGGCTATCGTGCTCGTACGTCGAATCTTGTTCTGCAACTGGATAAGCCCGTAGATCAGCGCTTCTGCCGTTGGCGGACAGCCAGG
>JAACFM010000163.1 GCA_009937445.1 Gammaproteobacteria bacterium
TTGAGAGTAGGCGTTTCGCGACTTGTGATTACCGCCGGGATAACCACAACTCTGTTCTCAATACCGCTGTGGATCGTAAAAGACATCAACGTACTGATTGTCCTGGCCACCTGTTGGGGGTTCGCAAACCTGGGGCTCCTCAAGATCACCCTGTCGTTCGCGACTGAGATGGTGCGCCGGCCGACGGCCAGGCTCGTTTCTACATTGATCTTGGGTGCGACTTTGGGAACCGCATGCGGGCCGTGGGTGACAAGTAACATCGTCGCGGCGACCGATACGCATTTCATTCTGAAGTTTGGAACAGCTTGTTACATGACGCTAACGGTATTATTGCTTGCTGCGAATTATCTATATCGGAAAAAATTGCATCATGAGCATTAGAACGGTCGATTATCAGAGTCCCGATGCCGGGCAGGAGTTCGTTCGCTCGTTGCACGAAACCGGTTTCGCCGTGTTGAAGAATCATCCGATATCCGGACAGCTATTGGAGCGTATTTATAGTGGCTGGGGTGAGTTCTTTAAGAGTGATGAAAAACAGGATTTTCTGTTTGATCCCGAAAACCGCGATGGCACACAGCAGGGCTATCACCCCACCGAAGTCTCGGAGACGGCAGTCGGTCATTCGGTTAAGGACCTAAAGGAATATTTTCATGTGGTTCCAGGCTGTCGCGTGCCGCCAGCTCTCGAGCGCGAGATTTTCGCGTACCGCGACGCAGCGTTCGACCTCGGCAAGCAACTCGTGGGCTGGTTGCAAAGCTATGCGCCGAGTGAGGTGATGGCGGAAATATCAGAGCCGCTAACTGAAATGTTATGTAGCCAGACGAGCCTGTTGCGGTTGCTGCATTATCCACCGTTGACGGGCAGCGAAGAGCCGAACGCTGAGCGCGCGGCGGCGCACGAAGATATCAACGTCATGACGATATTGCCCGTTGCGGAGCAACCCGGATTGCAGGTCAAGGACAAGCAGGGAGATTGGGTTGATGTCGCAAGCGTACGTGGCGAACTGGTCGTGAACAGCGGCGACATGTTGAAGGAAATGACGGCGGGCTTCTATCCATCGACAACACATCGTGTCATTAACCCGGCTGGTGACGATACATTCGCGAACGTGTCACGTATCTCCATTCCATTTTTTCTGACGCCGCGTCCCGAGGTCATCCTCTCAGACCGCTATACCTCGGCCAGCTATCTCGAAGAACGACTCAGCCTATTGAACCGCTAAGGCCAGGGTTTTCGCGTACAGCGCAAGCACCTTTTCTGAGTCGACACCGATACAAATCTGACACGTCGGTTGGTCTTTCCACGCATTTGATTCGAAGTCGGCATTCGGGTCGGCGGCAATCGTCTGTCCAATAGCGATGCCGTCAGTAACCACGCGTACCGCCGCGGTTTTTGTTTCATACAAACTCGGATCGAGGAGATAAGCGACGGCGCTTGAGTCGTGTACCGGGCATTCGTTACCGCCGGTTACCTGTTCGTGAAAGTCGAGGTAGAAACGGCTGCTGCGATAAATGAAATCGCCAGCCTTGCCCGCAGTTTTCTTGAGTAACTCAAAAAACTCATCTCGTGCGATCGTTTCATGCGTGACGTCGATACCGACGATGGCCACCGGCCAATTGCTCGTGAACACCTTGTCCGCTGCCTGTGGATCCCCGGCAATATTTGCTTCAGCTACCGGTGAAACATTGCCGCTATGGCCGTTGTGCCCGAAGGTGCCGCCCATGACCACAACCTCCTTAACCATGCCGGGTAACTCCGGACATAAATCAAGCGCCAACGCGAGATTGGTCAAGCGTCCAACCGCCACAATGCTGATCTCATGCGGATTGTTCTTCACGATTTCGACAATGGCCTCGGCGCCAGACAGAGTTTCAGTCTCCATCGTGGGTTCGTCGATCTCGATGTCGCCAAGTCCGTTATGGCCGTGTACAAAATCCGGGTATCCGCTGCCGAGTCGTTTGCCAACGGGTTCTGCGGCACCACAATAAACGGGTGCGTCGATCCCGAAGTACTCTTTCATGTAGAGCGCATTTCTGGTTGTAGTTGCGATGTCTGCGTTGCCGAAGCCACTAACGATCGCTTGCAACTCAACGTCTGGCGAATAATGCAGAAACAGCAGCGCCATCGCATCATCGATGCCAATGTCGGTGTCGAATACGACCTTTTTCATTGCTATGCGCGCTCCGCCAGTTGATTCGCAAGTTCCTGATGACGCGCTCGCAGTCGTGGCACATCCACCCCGACCAATTCTCCATTACTGACGCGAAATTCACCACCGATCATCATGTGCCGCACCTTATGTGCCCCACACAACACCAGTGCTGCAACTGGATCGCCGCTGCCGGAGAAGCGTAATTCGTCCAGGTCAAACATAGCCATGTCGGCCGCTTTTCCAGGTTCCAGTGTGCCGAGGTCGGGTCGATGTAGAACCTGTGCGCCGCCACTAGTTCCCCAGCGCAACGCATCTTCATGAGAGATGCCGGCCGAACCGTAGCGAATGCGTTGTAGCAAAAATGCCTGGCGTACTTCCTGGATCATGTTCGAGCTGTCGTTGGACGCAGATCCGTCGACCCCCAAGCCAACAGATGCGCCAGCCGCTTCGAGCTCTTTCGCACGACAGATGCCTGAGGCCAGTAACATGTTCGAGCTTGGGCAATGCGAAATTCCGGTACCCGCCTTTCCGAGCCGTTCAACTTCCGTATCATTAAAGCGAACGCCATGAGCCAGCCAGACGTCATCGGCTAACCAGCCAATATCGTCAAGGAGATCCAGCGGGCGCTTGCCAAACTTCTCGACGCAGTAGTCGTTCTCGTCTTCGGTTTCGCCAAGGTGCGTATGTAGCAGGACGCCATGCTTTCTGGCGAGAACCGCGCTGTTTTGCATTAATTCCTGGGTCACAGAAAAAGGGGAGCAGGGCGCGAGTGCGATCTGAACAAAGGCACCTGGATCGGCGTCGTGATGCGTTTGAATCAAGCGTTCGCTCTCGGCAAGAATGATGTCTTCATCCTGCACAACATGGTCCGGCGGCAGGCCGCCATCTTTCTCGCTCAAACTCATCGAGCCACGTGTCAGAACAGCGCGTGCGCCCATTTTTTTGACCGCTTCGACCTGGATATCGATAGCGTGAGGAATCTTGTTGGTGAACAAGTAATGATGATCCGAAGCGGTACTGCAACCGGATAACATTAATTCCGCGAGCGCCAGTTCGGTCGATAGCGCGATGCTTTCCTCTGCCAGCCCGGCCCACACCGGATACAGCGAAATAAGCCAGTCAAACAGCTCTTTATTCAGTGCGCCAGGGAAGGCGCGCGTTAGTGTTTGGTAAAAGTGATGATGACAATTGACCAGCCCCGGAATGATGACGAGGTGACTTGCATCAAATTCCTTGTCCACGGGCTCGGACGGTGCGCTTCCCGCTGCGACCAGTTCTGAGATTCTGTTGCCATCGATAACAATGCCGTTTGCAGCATCGGCGCCGGTTCCGGTCCAGACGGCGAGCGGATTTTTGATCCAGGTTTTCATAGGTGTCGTTCCATGCTGTGCAGATTACGGGAAATGAAGGCAGGCGACACCCTTCAAAGGTAGCCCTGATTTTTGACATCAATTCACCAATAAATGAGGCAATATGCATAGCGGCTCGATGGCCAGTCCCCTAGAGTGGGGGAACTTACAGGGCACATTGACAGTCTTCTTACCCCTGATTCAGGCTTTCCTGATACCCAAAGGCGGAACATGACCAAGAAACGCATATATGGCGCAACGCGCACCAGATGCCTGCTGTTACTGACAGCCGCAGCGCTAATGACGTCGTGTACGGCGGTTCGGACTGATCCCGGGGCGCAGGCTCGAGTCGTGTCGCGTGTTGTTCGACGCTGCGCCGGCCGCATCAGCTACTCGTCTCGGCCTGAACGGCGACGAAATTCGGGTCGTTAGCTGGAACATGCAGAAGAAGAGCATTCCGAACTGGCGAGCTGATTACAGTCGTCTCACCGATGGACGTGACCTGATCCTTATCCAGGAGGCCTCTCTGCGCGTGGACACGGTTGGTGATTTGCCAGCGGCACCGCACTGGTCCTTCGCTCCCGGATATCGGACTGACGATTCGATCAGCGGTGTTCTGACGCTGTCCAGCAGCCAACCGCTTGCGCGTTGCAGTTTCGTCAATATAGAGCCGTTATTGAGGACACCAAAAGCGACGAGCATTACCCAGTTTGCGTTGCAGGACCACGACCAGACCCTGCTGGTCGTTAACGTCCACGCCGTTAATTTCTCGCTGGGCCTCGGGTCGTACAAGCGCCAGTTCGCGCAGATTGTTGACGTGCTGGAAGGTCACCAGGGGCCGATCATATTGTCCGGGGACCTGAATACCTGGCGCGCTGGTCGCACGCAAACGATTGCTGCCATGGCTGAGGAGCTCAAGCTCGTAGCCATTGAGTTTAGCGATGATAATCGAACACGTTTTTTCGGTTCGCCGCTGGATCACATTTACGTTCGCGGCTTGTTTCCGACCAGCAGCGACTCGAGTGTGGTCACATCATCCGACCACAACCCACTCACTGTCACACTGAGTCTGTAACGATGAATTCGATCTTTCGGAAGTCGAGCAGGTATAGGCGTTACAC
>JAACFM010000080.1 GCA_009937445.1 Gammaproteobacteria bacterium
TGGTGCGAAAGGAGAGACTCGAACTCTCACGGGTTACCCCACTGGCACCTAAAGCCAGCGCGTCTACCAATTCCGCCACTCTCGCAAATCCGGTGCGATTTGACACACGCACTACCCATCCAGCCGGACATTATACAGTGACTATGTTGGCGAATGGAATCCCTGTAGGAGCACTCCCTAGAGTGCGACTTTTCGCGGCCTGGGGCCGCTCCTACACGACGCGCATCACGCCAGGAAGCGGAAGCGGTCCGCGAGCTTCGCATCCAGGCTGTGCGCACGTCCGGCGTGGACCGCCGCCAAAACGACGAATATGACGAACCAGATAGCGTCATGGTTCTGTGCATCAAGGAAGCCCTGGCCCTTTGTGAACCAGAATGCGGCGAGCATCACAGCACCGGCGATCGAGGCGTAGCGGGTAGCGAGGCCGACGATCAGTCCCAGACCGATCAACAATTCTCCCCAGGAGACCAAAACAGCGAAAAGTTCCTTGTTCGGTAGTACGACCGACTCCAGAAACGGTCGGATAAACCCGTAGCTGCTCTCCAGCCTGCCCGTGACAAAACCTTCCACTCCGTCCGCAAAACCGCCGCGCTTGATCTTGCCGAACCCGTAATAGGCGAAAAAGACACCGGTGTACACGCGCAACAGCGTGATAGGCCATAAGTGAGCGGTTTTCTTGCGGGTAAATTCGTTAAGGCTGGACATAAATGGTCTCCGAGCGCTGCCTGTCTGTCGTCCAATAATACAACGATCGCGGCCGATTCCCATTGGCTATTGGCCAATTGATGCTTAGTATTGCCGCATGAGTGATGACAACAACAAGATTCCGGAACACCACGGCATGAACGTTTCGAACCTGCGTCGCTCGGCAACCGGCTTCGTACTCGATCGCGAGGACCTGGCCGACGACCCGATCGTGCAGTTCGAAGACTGGTTTCGCTACGCCTGCGAGACGGTCCCGATGGACCCAAACGCAGTATCAATCTCGACCGTCGACAGTCAGCACCGGCCGTCAAGTCGCACCGTGCTGCTGAAGTACTTCGATGAGAAAGGCTTCGTCTTTTTCACAAACTATGAGAGCAAAAAAGCCGCTCATATCGAGGGCAATCCGAATGTGGCCATGCTGTTTTTCTGGGCTGACGCGGCGAGGCAAGTAAAGATACGTGGCAAGGCCGAACGCATTCCGACCAAGGAAACGCTCAAGTACTTTATGGCCCGCCCTCGCGGCAGCCAGATCGGTGCCTGGGTGTCCGCGCAAAGCAGTGTGATCACATCGCGCTCGCTGCTGGAAAACAAATTTCAGGAAATGAAAACAAAATTCAGCAACAAGGAAATCCCGCTGCCTTCATTCTGGGGTGGATACCGGGTTGTGCCGGAGCAGATTGAATTTTGGCAGGGACGTCGGAATCGGCTGCATGATCGGTTTCAGTATTCGATTCAGGACGACGGAACATGGGCTATTGAGCGGCTGGCACCCTGAATTGGAAGACGGATTGGCGCCGCCGCCTATCCGCAGACAACGCCGGCCTAAGAACTCCCACCGAAAAATTACCGAACTAGCGTCGACGTCGTCCAGCTCGTCCTCGGCGACCAGCAATAACCGCGGGTGCTGGTTTCTCGGCCGCTGGCGGTAACTCCGGTAGCTCGGTCTGTTCGACGAAGCCTTCCTTGATCATCTCACGCATGGCGGTATCGATAGCCGGATCGGTTTCGAATGGCTCGTATTTGGCTAGCCGTGTTTCAACTTCCATGCAGGTTCGATCATAGAGTTCCATCGAGCCACCCTCTTCCCAGGTCTCGCGGTTCAATCGATCAATCACCGGCTCCGTCAGATACAACTCGTTTGGCCAGTGCTCCAGTGTGTGAGGGGACGTGATCAGGTGATCTTCGCGCATGAGCTGGTCAACCAAATCCTGAGTTGGCAGATCTCCCAACGGTTCGATCTCCCGGCAGAAATGCAGGGCCTGGCCACAGACTTCATTGTCGAATACAAGCTTTGGCAAACTGAAGGTCAGCACGAAGTCGAGCATACCGGGCCCAGACACCGAATTGACGCCGGCGATCGCCGCGAGCAATGCGCTACTGAACGTCTCGCCGCCTGCCTGTGCATCCAGCAACTTGCTATCACTCAGCGCCATATAGGCCTGTGTTGGTAAACCGAGCGACTTCGCGATCTGCACATAGGCGACGTTCAGGTGCTGCGCTTCAATCGCCGCCATGGGCGAGCTTGCCGCCTTCATGTGGAAGGTCGCGGGTGCTCCGCCAAACAGTACTGGCGTTCCCGGTCGCACAATCTGGGCCATCGTTATGCCCGTCAATACATCGACACAGTGGAACACGAGTGCCCCGACCAGGGTCACGGGAGCGATTAAGCCCATGAGCGTCACCGGGACGATTTCCACCGGGATGCCCGACTCGGCGCAGTCGAGCAGGTTTTGACACGAGTCCTCGCCGTATCGAAAGTTTCCGGTCGCAGTGATCGTGAAGATCGACATCGGTTTTTTGATCAGATCCGCGCGGTCATGACGGAACAGTTCCAGCATCGCTGCCATTCGCGGCACGCCTTCTTCACTGAAGGCACCAGACACGACGGGCTTCTTCGATGTCGTCAACGTCATGTACAGGCGCCACGCGTCAGAAACCTGTGACTCGATATCTTTGTTGGTTGAGAAAGCCGTCGCAAGATACGCGATGTGCTCCAGACCGTCGCAAAGTCTTGCGTACTCGATAAAGTCTATCGAGTTGCTGAGGCGTGTTTCCCCGGTTCGATGATCCAGAATCTTAAGACCGCTCGATCCGGGTACGAAGTGAACGTTATTGCCACCAATCTCCGTGTAGGGATCGCCGTCACGGTTGAATAAGGTGAAGGACTTTGGCGCGCTTGCGATCGCGGCGTCAACGACATCCGGCGTGAACAGAATGCGCTTGCCGGTTGCATCGGTTTTAAGACCCGCATCCAGTAATCGCTTCTTCATGGTGGCACCACGAATCTCCATGCCGGTTTCCGACATGATGCGCTTGGCCTCATTCAGGATATTCGTGATCATCTCGTCCGCGAGGACGTTAAGTTGTGGTCGCATAATTTTTATCCGTGAGTATTTTGATTCGACTCGATTGCCAGCTTGCGCCGGTTTACGTAGTCCACCAGAGCTTCATCGATCGCCGGATCAAGTTCAGGTTGTGTGTATTCATCCAGCAGCTGTTTCCAGATCGCATTGGCACGCATACCGGCGTCAATGCTTCCGGCTTCCTGCCAGGATTCGAAGTTTTGCCGGTTCGACATGAGCGGCGAATAAAACGCTGACTCGTAACGCGCCAGCGTATGAGATGTTCCAAAGTGATGACCGCCCGGACCGACTTCCGCAATCGCGTCAAGTGCGAGTTCGTCATCATTCACCTCGATCGGTCGCAGATACTCGGCCATCATCTGCAACATCTCGGCATCGAGAATCAGCTTCTCGAACGATGCCGTAAGGCCACCTTCGAGCCAGCCGGCTGCATGGTTGACCAGGTTAGCGCCGCCCATGATCGAGCCCCACAACGACATTTCACTTTCAAAGACGGCTTGCCCATCGATGCAATTGGAAACGGTCGTGTTGCTGGAGCGATACGGCAATCCCAGTCGACGCGCGATCTGACCGCTCGCCTGTGCCGCTTTCGCGTATTCCGGTGTACCGAGCGCCGGTGAGCCACTGCGCATATCCACGTTGGATGCAAAACTGCCGTACATCACCGGTGCGCCGGGTTGCACCAGTTGTGCGTAGGTCGTAACCGCCAGTACTTCGGCGGTTTGTTGCACCAGAGTGCCAGCGAGTGTCGCCGGACTCATCGAACCTGCCAACGTGAACGGCGTAATGCAGCACACCTGACCTGCACCTGCCAGCACCTGGACGGCCTCCGTCATCGGCTTGTCGAGCTGCATCGGTGAATTGGTATTGATGATGCCGAGCAGTGCCGGTTCTTTCATCAATCCGGCTCGATCCGTCTGCAAAGCAATACAGGCCATCTCGATCGAGTCTTTGCTGCGTTCGCCGCCCAGTGCATATGACTGGCAGTTCTTGTCGGTTAGGCGTATCTGGGCGAGGTACAAATCCAGATGGCGCGATTCGCCCGGCAAGTCCATTGCTTCAAAAGCACCACCGCCTTCCTGATGCACGATATTGAGGCTCTGCACCAGGCGCATGTAGTCACACATCTCGGCGTATGTACCTGGTCGACGCCCTTTATCGAGATCGCTGCAAAAAGCCGGCCCACCGACCGACGAGAAAATGATGTGCTCGCCGCCGACCGTCAAATTGTGATCGGGGTTACGTGCGCGAAGTCCAAATTTCTCAGGAGCCAGAGACAGCTTTTCCTTTACCAGCTCTCGATCAAAACGCACCATTTTGGCGCTTTCGTCAACGTCGGCGCCCGCCGCTTTGAGGTGCTGGCGGCTACTGTCTTCAAGAAAACGCATTCCCTGCGATTCGAGCACAGTCAGCGCGCTGTCGATGATGCGCTCAATTTGTTCATCGTTGAGTACCGAGGTTGGCCCGTAGGGATTAACAACGTCCCGCCACGGCAACTGCTCGATCACATTCGCTACACGTTTCTCCCGATGTCTTCGCCGCGCCACCCTTCCTCGCCTATTGAAGCTCGGCCAAAAACTCGTGGCGCCAGTCTTCAGCTTTTGCCACCTGATTAAAGCAGTAGATGTGATGGCCTTCTATATTGAGCTCCGGATCGGCCAGATACGGCGCCAGATCGAACAGCAGGTCATCAGGTCGGTACTCTTTTTTCATCAAAAGTTTCGCGGCGATACTGCCGTGGTTCTTCAGGTAACGAAGTGAATTTCCGACACCGATCCTGAGAGACGTCGTCATCAGAGAAGCCCGGTTCGAAACGCTTGGCAGACCCAACCAGATGGGCAACGTGACGCCGTTGTCGCGTAAATCCCGAACCCAGTTGCCAATAATATCGGCGTCGAAACACATTTGAGTAACGATGTAATTTGAGAATTCCTGTTTCTTTTTGAGCTCATCCATCAGCACATCATTGCTCACGGCGGGATGTCCCTCAGGGTGACCCGCTATGCCGATTTCGGTGAATCTATGCTCGAACTCGGCCATATCCCTCAGCAACTCCAGCGCCTTTGTATAGACGCCCGCAGGTTTGCTCGCATCCCCACCGGGAACGAATATGCTGACGATCGGGGTGTCGTTCAGTCGCCCGATAATTTCACCGAGATGTGCCTTGTCCCTGACCATTTTGGCGGCGATATGTGGAACAACCTTAAAGCCTCGACTGGCCAGCCTTTCCGACATATCGAGAGTTTCATCTACGCCTTTCGACGGCGAACAGGTGACAGCCACATAGGAACCCGGCTGCAGAACCTCCAACCGCTCTTCAACTGTGTCAGTCGGAAATATCTCCATGTAGGCCTCGTGAACCGTGTGGGCAAGGGCCTTTTTCTGCTCTTCTGTGATCGTTCTTTTCATGGCTAACTTCGCACCCTGCGCCGGCCGCGGCGCTTGCGTTGGTTATCAGACGTCGAATCGCCGCCGTTGGGAATCGACATGGAGGAAACAAAGTGTTCCTGAAATCTTGCTTCGACCGCAGTTTCGATTTTCTCCACCTTCCGAACCTGGTCTTCAACCAGTTTGCGAGACTGCTTGTCGAGCAAGGTGATGCGTGCGCCGGTACCTGCCGCATTCCCGGCAGACGAAACCTGCGCCAGATCGCATTCGGGGATCAGACCCAAAATCATCGCGTACTTGACGTCGATGTGCGCGCCGAAAGCACCGGCCAGTCGTATCCGGTCTACCTTTTCGACACCGAAGTGCTCCATCAGCAACAGCGCTCCGGCATGCAGCGCGGCTTTCGCAAGCTGGATCGCCCGGACGTCGTTTTGCGTCACTCGAATATCCTGCTCACCTGCATGCACCACGAATGCGAACGTTCGATCGTCTGCAACCACGCGCGTCGATGTGATCGACTCGTGCTGCTTGATTTTCCCGTCTGCCGAAAGAACCCCGGCCAGAAACATCTCCGCAACGACTTCGATGATCCCGGAACCACAAATACCGGTGACCCCGCTCTTCTTCGTCTGCTCCACGAAGTCCGGATCGTTTGACCAAAGATCGCAGCCAATGACTTTGAATTTCGGCTCCAGAGTTTCTTTGTCTATACGCACGCGCTCGATAGCACCCGGCGCGGCACGTTGCCCCGAACTTATTTGCGCCCCTTCGAAGGCTGGACCGGTCGGGCTGGACGCTGCCAGCATTCGCTGCTTGTTTCCGAGCAGCAATTCAGCGTTGGTGCCGACGTCAACAATCAGGGAAACCTCATCGCGTTCATAGGGCGCTTCTGCCAGCAATACGCCGGCCGCATCAGCACCAACGTGTCCTGCTATGCACGGTAGCGCGTAGACATGACCACCCGGATTAATGCCGATATCTATACTGGATGCCAGCACGTCGACACTGCTGTCCGTCGCCAGCGCAAACGGTGCGGTTCCAAGCTCGACCGGATTTAGCCCAAGCACGAGGTGTTGCATGATGGGGTTGCCGACGACCGTCATTTCCAAAACATCGGCTGGCTCAATCTTCGCCTCGGCAGTCACCTGGTCAACCAGTTCGTTGAGCGCTTTGCGCACAGTCCTAATCAGGTTGGCTTCGCCACCCTCATTCATCATGATGTACGAGACACGACTCATCAGGTCTTCGCCAAAACGGATTTGCGGATTCATCAAGCCGGCGCTCGCCAGAACCTCGCCGGTGGTCAGATCACATAAATGTGCCGCAACGGTTGTCGATCCAACGTCAACCGAAATACCATAGAGTCTTGCTTTCAGTCCCGGCCAGATAGCGACGATTTCTTCGTTGTTGCGGACCGCGACAGTCACCTGTCGATTGTCCTTTTTCAACGCCGACTGCAACGATTGGGCGACGGGTAGAACACAACTCACATCAGTGATTTGCCACTGTTCCTGTAACGCGCGCTGCAGTCGTTCCAGGTCACCCATCGCTTCGTGCATATCCGGTTCGCTAACTTCGACGAAATACGCATGAACGACGGGATCGATCGATATGTCATGGGCTTCGTGTGGCTTGCGCACAACCTGGTGATGAACCTGTGAGCTGGCCGGAACGTCTATGACGACATCGCCTTGCAATAACGCCTGACAACTTAATCGACGTCCTTCGTCCAGGCCCCGCCGGGTACGCCGGCTGACGAATCCCTGCTCTGTTTCACCGGCTGCTGTAACGCTGCTACTGCTCGACGAAATTCCGTGCTTTGCGAATTCGCCATCAGCGACCTCGACCTGGCATCGCCCACAGATAGCACGACCACCGCAAACCGAGTCGATATCCACGCCCAGGCTTCGCGCCGCGTCCAGAACAGGCGTCGACAATGGGAACCGGCCACGCTTGCCTGACGGCATGAACACGACCAAAGCATCTTTCCTGGCGTTATCAGTCATTGAGTTGCGTCAACCACGCCCGCGGTTTCGGCCACCGCGTCGGCCGCGTCGTTCTCGGCTGTCAGCATTCGGATCCCGGTTGACCGCAATCCAGTTGGAGCACTCGGGGTCATGACCCATGACCACATCTGCGCCGCGCACGGATTGGATGATCTCCGAGTGCAGAGGGTTAGTGATCGCCGACGTCATTCCGCTCGCGATCGCCATAGCGATAAAAGCTGTGTTCAGACCGTTTCTGTTTGGCAGACCGAAGCTCAAGTTCGATGCACCGCAAGTGGTGTTGACCTTGAGTTCATTGCGTAAACGCTGCACGAGTTCCATTACCTGCCGCCCGGCTGTATTAATGGCCCCAATCGGCATGACCAGTGGATCGACGACGATATCGCTGACCGGTATGCCGTAATCCTGGGCCCGTTCTACAATTTTCTTCGCGACATTGAAACGTACGTTGATGTCTTCGGAGATACCGCTGTCGTCATTTGAAATGGCGATCACGGCGCAGCCGTGTTTCTTCACCAGCGGCAGCACTGCTTCGAGCCGCTCTTCTTCTCCGGTCACGGAGTTGAGCAACGCTTTACCTTCATACGCGTTCAGTCCCGCCTCCAGCGCGGCGATAATCGACGAATCGATGCACAGCGGCACGTCGGTGATCGACTGCACGAGCCTGATACTTTCCGCCAATATCGCGGGTTCGTCGGCCAACGGGATGCCGGCATTCACATCGAGGATATGCGCGCCTGCTGCAACCTGTGCGAGCGCATCGGCCTCGACACGACTGTAGTCGCCGTTTTTCATTTCCTCGGCAAGCAACTTGCGACCCGTCGGATTAATGCGTTCCCCGATCACCGCGAACGGCTGCTCGAAACCGATGATGACTTCTTTCGATTTCGAACTGATTACTGTGTTTGTCATGTCTCTTTATTCCTTCGCTTGTTGCGCTTCGATTTTTTTCTTGGCTTCCTCAATGGACCCGCCAGCCTTCACTACGGTCTCGAGGTATTCGTCATCGAACTGGCTTTCCAGTTCTGCAACGCGCTCATTAACCAGTGCCTCCAGATCACCGTCCGCTTCTTCCGCAACTCTCCGCCAGTCTTCAAGGT
The DNA here is from genome assembly GCA_009937445.1 of Gammaproteobacteria bacterium. GTDB lineage: Bacteria > Pseudomonadota > Gammaproteobacteria > Steroidobacterales > Woeseiaceae > UBA1847. The sequence goes on from JAACFM010000080.1 coordinate 8,563, forward strand.
AAGCATCGCTCGAACCACGACCGGCGCGCATCGCGGCGCGATCGATAGCTGTCGCGAAACGGGGATGAAGCTCTTTCTTAAAGCCATTCTTGCGGCCTGCCCGACCGACCACTTGCGCCGGAATGTCGCGCCAGTAGATGCATATCAATTTCGCCATTGGACGACTTGCTCCTGTAAGTTCTTCTCGATGGAGTCGAGTCCTGTGTGTTTGTGCACGAACTCCAGCCCCAAATAATTGGCATGATCTTCTGCCATGGCCTTTAGTTTCGACGACTCAGACTGCGATAGAAATACGAGTCGTTTGTAATTCCCAAAATACGCTGACATCAGTTGCGGGTGCTTATCGAGGCCGAGACCTTTCTTCACCAGACGGTCAAAATGCCGCGCCAGAAAGTCCGTCAGGTAATAGGTACCGGGCTCATCGTCGGCTAGTGCGGTAAACGCTTTCGATCCGGAAAAAAACTCGTAACAGTGTGCCCCGGGCAGTCGCTCAATATCGTATTCCTCAAGTACCGCATCCAGTCGTCCACCCGTACCGCAATCAGCGTAAGCCACAAAAATATTCTCGAAGTCCGATTCGTATTTTTGAATCTCAGCCTTAACGGCTGCTGGTATCTTCTCTGGCCGATTGTGCAAGTCAGCCGGTAAACACTGGATCTTGATGTGCGCCCAACTGTTGAGCTTTTTGATCTCGACGATTTCTTTCGCCAACGCGCCGCACGCAATAATCAGTACCGTTTCATTCATTGGCAAAATACTGAGCGCGGCAAGTCGACAATCAGGAAGCGCGTTGTTGCTTGACGAGATCTTTCGCCATTTCCACAGCGGTCGCCGCATCACGACAATAAGCATCAGCACCGACAGCCTGGCCGAACTCCTCGTTCAGTGGCGCACCACCGACCAGAACGATGTAGTCATCGCGAATGCCCTCTTCCACAAGCGCGTCCACAACCACTTTCATGTACGGCATCGTCGTCGTGAGCAATGCTGACATTCCGAGGATATTGGGACGATGTTCCTTGAGGGCTGCGAGGTAAGTATCGACATCGGTATTGATCCCAAGGTCGATGACTTCGAAACCAGCTCCTTCCATCATCATGCCGACGAGGTTCTTGCCGATATCGTGAATGTCGCCTTTGACCGTTCCGATAACCATTTTGCCAACGGGCTCCGCTCCGGTCGCGGTAAGAATCGGCTGCAGCAGCGCCATGCCGGCTTTCATTGAGTTCGCGGCGAGCAAGACTTCCGGGACGAACAGGATGCCGTCACGAAAATCGATACCCACAATATTCATACCGCCAACCAGTGCCTCATCGAGAACCTTTTTGGCATCCCAACCACGATCCAGAAGTATCTGGGTACCTTCGGCGATTTCGTCAGCCAGACCGTCATAGAGATCGTCGAACATTTGCTCAACAAGCTCAGAGTCTGACAAATCCGACAATACAATTTCTTCGTTATCGTTTTGATCCTGCGACATAAGATTGATTCCGCTACAAAGTTAAGGAAAAACCTACCACCACCCGTTTCCGGGCCTCATATAATCCGGCTACAGCCGAATAGGAAATTGATCACGAATACGCTTGTCTGCTTCGGGATCGATATACGTTGACTACTAATCCGCAAGCATATTTAGTTGATGCGGGACTTTAGCGGATCGCGCGACTCCCCTGAAAGACGCGATTTCATATTATGGTACAGAATTTCATAATGTGCCCGTTTTTTCTCGAATAGACAAGTACTTACCAACGACCGCCAGCGGCCCCCATAACGGATTTTTGCAGCTTGATATCGAAGCGCTCGCGTATTTTTGCGTCAATATCCGGATGGATGTTTTCGGGATAATGCGTGGAGAGAATTTCTTGCACACGTTCACCGGCCAGCGCCCTGATATCCATGGAGCCGCCGTCGACCCACTGATTCGGTGTCAGACGGTCGGCCAGTGAAGGATATTCATATTCCGTGCGCATCATCTTTATCGTCTGTTCCTCACGCAAAAAGTGCCCGTCTCCGCCAACCGCATTAGCGATAACGTCGAGGGAAAGCGTTTCATCGTTAATTTCGATACCACGAACGGTGCGCAGCACCGTACCCAACATGTCATTGTCGATGACTAACGCCTCGTAGGAGAGACCCATGAGGCTGCCAACCATCCCCGCCGATTCCGAAACGTTGTTACATCCGGCCAACGCTGCAAGAGCGACGGAGATTCCCTTTTCATAGCCCGCCTGATTATCGGGTGTCTTCGCGTCACTCATACCAGCCGAAACGGAGCTGACGAGTCCGTAGAAATTCGTCATTTGTGCTGCCGCCGCGCTGACAACGGCCTCTTCGCCGCCACCGCCGGTAAAGCTGCCGGTTCTGAGGTCGGACACAAATGGCCACGGCCCGACGATAACCGGATACTTCGGATGTACAAGGTTAATCACGAGCATACTCGCCAGCGCCTCTGCCATTACCTGCACAAGGGTTCCGGCCAGAGCGGCCGGTGCCGTTGCGCCGGCCTGTGGAGCAACGACGACCCAGACGGGTGAGCCGATCTTGACTGACTCGAGACACACCTCGCTGTTATTCGCGTCGAAACGCAACGGCGATATCACCGGGATTCCGCCACCGTGCACGAACGGGCGCTCACGAAATTTTTTCTCGCCGCCCGCGATCATGTACAACATCTCGAGCGTCGGCTCGATGCATTTTGCGGCACCGAATGTCAGGGCGCTGTGTTTTGCCGTTCCCGCGACACTGGCATAGGCCGTGTTCAGATCGGTCGCAAGGCGACCCTGCATTTCGGTCGCGACGACGAGGCGCGAAAACGCATGGATGTTATCAAGCTTGTCGACGAGACGGGCGGCATCGTAAACATCAAGAAGCGTCGACGGGCGAAAGTTAGATGCACCGACGTCGAGTACCGTGACCGCCTCACCGCCGCCGTAGGTATGGACACGTTCATCCCGAAGATCGAGATCATGTTTCGGATCAAGGCCGTGAAACATCTGCTTGCCGGGTGCCGCGGCAATGACCTCTTCGACAAGCGAACGCGGAAAATGCAGCCGGTTATCGTCATCCAGCCAGCAGCCGCTCTCAAGTGCTTTCTCCAGGACCTCAGGAATCGGGTCAGCCACACCGATAGTTTCGAGTACGTCGAGAACCACGTGGTGTACACGCTGAATCTCTGCTTCGGTCAGTGGCTTGTAGCGGCCACCCGTGAACCCGGCCTGCACCGCCGATTGCCTGGGCGGTGATGCGTGACGTGCTTTTCTGCCTTGACGCATAAACTAACCCCCTACAGTTTGAACTGCCTCGGGTTTCCCGGAGGCTCTATTCTTTGAGAGGATAGAGCATTCAACAGAAGTAAACGAATTCCCCAGAGGCCAACATCGAGTCGTCTGTGGTTAGCGTGGGCGACTCCCACGATAAGGCTTTGACCGAGAGCATCATCGGGCTGTGCCAGGCAGAAGCAATCCGGGCAAGACGACCCTGGAAAAACATTGACGAAGTGGAATATGCAACGCTGGAATGGGTGGACTGGTGCAGCAACAAACGCTTACCGGAACCGATCGGAAACATCCCCCCGGCCGAGCTTGAGAGGGCATACTATGAGCAACTGTAGGGTCAGCCAAAGACGGTATGACTCACACAAAAGAATTTCCGGAATACCCGGGACAGTTCAATCCATCGCAACAAGTTAACTGCGGTTCTTTTGGAGACGGGCCGATGATGTGGCGAGACAAACAACAGCTGGATTAGCATTATGCATGAAGCATTATTCAGTCAAATGCGCGAGCTTGAGGACAAACATTGGTGGTTCCTTGGCCGCCGCAGGATCGTCGAAGCTGTAATAGGTCGACTCAGACTCAAACCAGGTACGAGGATTTTGGACGCTGGCTGTGGAACAGGCGGCAATCTCCCTATGCTGCAGCAGTTTGGGCAGGTTACAGGTGCCGAGTATGATCCCCAGGCAGCCGAGATCGCCAGAAAGAGGCAGGTAGCAGAAATTATTCAGGCAGGTTTGCCTGATGAACTGCCGTTTGAGAAGGACCAGTTCCATCTGGTGACATTATTGGATGTGTTGGAGCACATTGACGATGACCATGCCAGCCTGGTTGCACTTGGTCAGTTGATCCGTCCCGGAGGTTATTTGGTACTTACAGTGCCCGCCTACAAATTCCTCTGGGGCGAGCATGATATAGAGCACCATCACAAGAGGCGCTATCGTGCTGCGGAACTCAGGTCGCAACTGCAAAATGCGGGGATGCAATTGCAGTGGCTGAGCTATTACAACAGCTGGTTGTTTCCCTTTGTTGCCGCCGTTCGACTACTGCGCAAGCTAAAGCCTCTCACCAAAGAGCGATCAGCCGTCGGACGTGAATTGGAGCTTCCTCCCGCCCCCATAAATTGGTTTCTCAAATCCCTGTTCGCCAGTGAGCGTCACTGGCTGGGCAAGGTGCCCGTGCCGTTTGGCGTTTCTTTGATCGCAGTGGCACGGAAACCATGACAGGTCTGCTGCGTTTCGGCGTGAGCGGCGCGATCGCTACGGCAACGCATGCGACTCTGTTTACAGCTGCGGTAGAGCTATTCTCAATCGCGCCCGTAATTGCCACCACATTATCTTTCTGCGCAGCCCTGGTAGTGTCCTATGGTCTCAACTTTCACTGGACTTTTGCGTCGTCGGGAATGCACCGGGTGATATTGCCGCGGTACGCTGTTGTGGCGCTAACGGGGCTGGCGCTTAATGTGATGATCACTTATGTCGTGGTAAACATAGGCGGGCACTGGTATGGGTACGCGTTGCTGGCGGTTATTACCATTGTGCCCTTGATGACATTCCTGTTAAGTAAGTACTGGGCGTTCGGGGTTAGCGGGCGCGAGGATACACAAGGTGAATGAAGTGACTGGAAATGTGGTCGGAAATCGATCGGGGTTTAGCCTGTCGATTGTCGTGCCAGCCTATAACGAGGAAGAAGTTCTCAAGGAGTGTCATCAGCGTATTGCAGATGTAACGGCCAATATAGATGGGAATGCAGAGCTTATTTTCGTGAATGATGGCAGCACTGACGGGACGCTGGAAATACTCCAGCAACTAAAGTCAACGGACCCAAGGATTGCCATCGTGGATCTGAGCCGCAATTTCGGCAAGGAAATCGCGATGACTGCGGGCATGGACCATGCCCGAGGCGATGCCGTGGTGGTCATTGATGCCGACCTGCAAGATCCACCGGAGTTGATCCCTGAAATGATCCGGCACTGGCAGGATGGTTACGACGTAGTCTATGCCAAACGTACATCCCGTGCCGGCGAGTCCGCATTGAAAAAAGTGACTGCTTACCTCTACTACCGCACCATCGGCAAACTAAGCCGGGTCAAGATCCCGGCTGACGCCGGTGATTTTCGACTTCTTAGTCGCCGCGCAGTGGATGCCTTGGCAGGACTGCGCGAGCAGCACCGGTTCATGAAGGGTCTGTTTGCATGGATCGGTTATCCACAGAAAGCGATCCCGTATGAGCGTCATGCCCGCCACGACGGTAAAACCAAGTGGAATTTTCGCAGCTTGTGGAGTTTTGCTATCGAAGGCATTACGTCATTTAGCATCATGCCCCTGAAAGTGGCGACCTACGTGGGCGTGGCGACGGCGTTTGGTGCTTTCCTGTTCGGCCTGTTTCTAATCATCCAGACTCTCCTCTTTGATAACCCTGTCGCCGGCTACCCCTCCTTGATGGTGGCGGTACTGTTCCTTGGAGGCATCCAGTTGATCGCACTGGGCATTATCGGTGAGTACCTGGGGCGAATGTTCGATGAGACAAAAGGGCGGCCCCTGTATTTGCTAAAAGGCTACCAAGCGGCAGAGAGGTCCACGGACGACTAGCCGCCAGATTAAGCCCGGCCAGGTTGCAACTGGCTACATAATTATCTGGGTCGGCCTGATTGGTCAAACAGGAGATGATACGAAGGGCATCCACATTGAGTTGTGGGCGTCCTTTTTTTGAGTCGAGTGAAATGAGGAAAGTGGTGGGCCCTCGGGGGCTCGAACCCCGGACCAAGAGATTAAGAGTCTCCTGCTCTACCAACTGAGCTAAAGGCCCACTTATAGAAA
>JAACFM010000081.1 GCA_009937445.1 Gammaproteobacteria bacterium
GGCCAATGGGCCGTACAAACCGCTCTGGGCGGGTTCCAGAGTATCGAACAACTGGTGGCACCGGGCGGACGGCTGTATCAATCGAGGCAGGTTGTAATCGACCGTGTTGCGACGAGCAACTACCTGCACCTGCAGCGACCGATGGGAGCGATGTACGCATTTCTGCGCATTGATGAACGCTTTGCCGGCAAACTTGACGATCAGGCGTTTGCCCTGGATTTACTGGAAAATCATCATGTCCTGGTCGCGCCAGGCAGTAGCTTCAATACGCCGTATACGGACCATTTTCGAATTACAACACTTCCCGATACGAATACGCTGGACATCGTGTTTGATCGTATTGAGTCATGTTTGGCGCAATACACCTGACCGATGTATGACTGGCTACTCGATTCTCTTGCAAACGACGGTACTGTTGTAACGGCGAATCGTCGACTCGCCCGCGTATTGCGCGAGTCATTTTCAGTTGCACAAGTCCGTGCAGGCAGGCGCGCATGGCGTAGCCCGGAAGTCTTGACGTGGCAGGACTGGATGTTGTCGCTGTCGAACAAGGCGCTGGAGCAGAAAGTCCTCCCTGCACGAATCAACGCACATCAAAGCCAGATCCTCTGGGAGCGGTGCCTGCAAAAAGAAGTTCCTGAATCCGGGTCCGGTATTTCCAGCCTCGTTAGAATGTCGAGGGACACGCAGCAAAAACTGGCCGACTGGCAGGTCTCGATCGGCGAGGTGGCTCGTGCCGCGCAGAGCGAAGATCAGAAAATATTCGCATCCGTTGCCGGTCGATATCTGAGCATCCTGGACAGAGAGGGCTGGGTTGACGATGCAGGACTTGCGAACCTTGTGCTGCAACTTCTCCTGGATGGCAAGATTCGTCTCTCGGGTCCTGTCACATTCGCTGGATTTGAGCGACAGCGTCCGATCGTCGTGGCGATAATGGACGCGCTGGTTGCTGCGGGTGTTGCAGCGGAGTTTGCACCGGTTGATGACTCAATTCCTTACTTTGCATTAAGAAGCTACGAGAGTGATACAGCCGAGTATCGTTCTGCCGGCGCATGGGCTCGAGAGCAGGTCGAAAAGAGCCCTGACGCGCACATAGCAATCATTGCAAATGGCCTGGATAAAAATGCAGAGGTAATCGCACGACAGGTCAGGGAAGGGGCAACGCCCGGTTGGCAACATGGACACCATTCTCTTTACGACGCCGTCAACGTTTCTTACGGTAAACGACTGTCTGAGTACCCGGCGATTTCGATTGCTCTGTTGTTGTTGCGCTGGTTGGTCGACGATTTGCCGTCAACGGATGTTGGCCTGCTGCTTCGATCTCCGTTGTTGGGGAGCGCAGCGGTAGCCGGACGGAGTCGACTGGAACTTCGCTTGCGGCAACTACCGGACCGAAAGTGGTCGCCTTCAATGATTACAGCGGAGCTGCGTGGCAAGGACGATGATGAAGCGGTAGGCCAGTGGCTGGCGCAGCTTGCGGCCTTCAGCAAACGCCGCCGGGAACTGCCAAAAACCGCATCGCCTGCCGAGTGGGTATTACTCGTAGATGAGATTTTGCAGGGCTGCATGTGGGCAGCCCAGGAGTCATTGGCGAGCAGCGACTTTCAGTTGATCAATCGTTGGCGAGAATTGCTGAACGAGTTCGCTCGTCTTGCGCTGGTCAGTTCAAGCATGAATGCAGGAGCGGCAATCGCCAGGCTCGACATGATGGCAGGCGAGGTCGTGTTTCAGCCAGAGGCAAGCAATGCTTGCATCCATCTTATTGGTCCACTTGAGGCGCCGGGAATTCGGTTTGACGCATTGTGGATCTCAGGGCTAACCACCGCGCATTGGCCATCCGCGGGATCTCCATCCCCTCTGGTGTCCCGACGCTTGCAGGAAAAACACGGGATGCCGGATGCAACCCCTGCGGATACCCTGTTTTACGCAAATCAAATGCTAACGCGTCTGCTCGCTGCCGGAGGCGATGTCGTGTGCAGCCACGCGCTCGCTGTAGAAGATGAAGAGCAGACAGTCAGCGACTTGTTAACGGCCCTGAGTCCGGACCTGCAATCGTCAACATCGGTTCCAGGCTGGCACGCCGGGAGTCTTAGTAAGCGTGTAGCGCTGGTGATCGCAGAAGACCGGATACCTGCGGTTACCGCCGGAGAAAAGATCTCCGGGGGTGCCGGCACAATCCAACGTCAGTTAAGCGATCCCTTCACGGCGTTCGCGCATGGACGAATGGGCGCAAGGCCAATCTATCCGCAAGCCGTCGGTATACCCGCGATGATGCGTGGCAATCTGATTCATGATGCGCTTTACAGACTCTACGTTGACTTACCATCAAGCGAGACGATTCGCAGCTGGAAAGGTCAAGAACTCACAGATCGTATAGACGCCAGCGTGACAGCGGCATTCACCCGACACGAACGTAATTCAGATTCCGTACTGCAGCAATTGCTGGTGCTTGAGAAAGCACGTGTCTCTGAATTGTTGCGGCAATTCGTCGCTATTGATGGAGACCGGGGGGAATTCCAGGTGGCTGGCGTCGAAGGCATGTTTGAATTTGTGGCGGGACATATTCGACTACCGCTGCGATTCGATCGTGTGGACACGTTGAGCGATAAAGGTATCGCGATACTCGATTACAAAACCGGTTCAAGAAAACAGTTGGTCAACAGAAATAGCGAGGCACAGGAAATCCAGCTATTTGTCTATGCCTGCGCAACGGACGCGCCGGTTTCAGCGCTGGCTCTGGTGAACGTAGATTCCCGAGAGATCGTTTTTGATGGTGTGGGTGTCGGATATACCGATGCAAGCGAGTGGCCGGATTTGCTGCAGCGTATCAAGGGTCAAATTTATACAGCTTGTGAGGAAATGGCCGGTGGTGATGTGCGTATCAATATCGAGCAGGGCCTGCTGACTGCGCGGCCGCTGAATCTCATGAGTCGCTATACGGAGTTGCTCCATGACGACGGATGAGCAACTGCTGAAGGCAGATATTGAAGCGCGCACTGAGGCGCTGGACGTTAGCCGCTCATTCATCGTTCAGGCTCCGGCGGGCTCCGGAAAAACTGAACTGCTTATTCAGCGCTATCTCAATCTGCTGTCTGTCGTCGAGAACCCGGAGGAGGTTGTCGCGATCACGTTCACACGCAAGGCAGCCGCCGAAATGCAGATTCGTGTGCTGGAATCGTTGCGGCGCAGACTGAGCGCAGACGAACCGGATGAGGATCACGAACGCAGGACCTATGAGCTTGCTGGACGTGCGCTGGAAAGAAGCGAGTCGCTGGGTTGGAATCTGATCGGCAATCCGCGGCGTATGCGTATTTTAACTTTGGACGCGCTGAACGCCTCGATCGCGCGATCACAGCCTCTGACCTCGCCCGGAACCGGAGCACGGATCGTCGTCGGCGCGGAATTGCAGTCGGTCTACCGGGCCGCAGCGCTTGCAACCCTCGACTGGCTGGCAGAATCAGGCGAGTTGCAGCAAGCGACCAAGGAAGTGTTGCTGCATGTCGATAACAACACCTGGTTGTATGCCTCCTATCTGTCTCAAATGCTCAGCACGCGCGATCAGTGGTTGCCGTTTGTTGGCGCAGGCCGGCTTTCGGATGCTGATGCCATTGATTTGCGTGCCAAGTTTGAAGAGAGTCTTGAGTACTCGGTTGAGCAGCATCTTCATAGAGCGGCCCATGCACTGCGAGCGGTGGGCCATGAAGATCTTTGCGAATTGGCCGACTATGCCGCCACAAACCTGATCGCCGATGGGTCAACAGAGGGCCCGATTGCACGGCTTGCCGGCATTGTCGGGCTGCCAGCACCTAAAGCAGGTGAAACCGGGCTATGGCAAGGCATTGCGGACCTCCTTTTGACGCAAAAAGGGCAGTTCCGCAAGAAGGTGGACAAACGACAGGGCTTTCCACCCGGCGACAAGGCCAGGAAGGATGCGATGCACGGCCTGCTGGAAGATGTGTCAGACGACGACGATCTCGCCACAGTTCTGTTTCGTGTGGTCGATTTGCCGCCGGTCCAGTACACCGACGAGCAATGGCGAGTGTTGCTGGCGTTGTTTCGTTTACTGCCGCTTGCCGTGATTGAACTGCAGCGACTGTTTGGCGAGCGGGCTATTTCCGATCACATTAATGTTGCTTTGACGGCTTCCGCAGCGCTGGGCACCGCAGAAAATCCAGGTGATATTGCATTGCTGCTGGACTATCAGGTTAAGCACCTGCTGGTTGATGAAATGCAGGACACGTCAGCGGCGCAGTATCGGATGTTGGAAACGCTGACCGGTGGGTGGGAACCGGGGGATGGGCGGAGCCTCTACTGCGTGGGTGATCCAATGCAGTCCATTTACCGATTCCGAAACGCAGAGGTCGGCCAGTTCCTGCTCGCAAGGGAGTTTGGCATCGGTCATATTCGACCGGAACCACTTTTGCTGCGGCGTAACTTCCGCTCAGGCGCGTGGCTGGTTGACTGGTTTAACACCGTTTTCCCCACCATATTTGCACCGCGAGACGACCCGCTGCGCGGTGCCGTTTCATACTCCGACGCGGTGCCGGTGGAGCATCTTCAAGGGCAGGGAACGTGCGTCACACATGCTGTCTTTGGTGCAGATACTGAAACGGAAGCGCTGGCAGGATGCCGATTGATCGGCGATACACTGCGAGCGAACCCCAACGATGAAATGGCCGTGCTGGTGCGTGGGCGAACCCAGTTACCGCAACTGCTCGCGTACCTTCGAAAAGCAAAAATACCCTACCGTGCAGTTGAGATTGATCGCCTGACTGATTTGCCAGAAGTCATAGAGGTGCTGGCGCTGACCCGGGCAGCCGCCCATCAGGGTGACCGCATCGCCTGGCTTGGACTGTTGCGAGCCCCGTGGATCGGACTGCAATGGTCGGACCTGCACGCGCTGGTCAGGAATGATAACGGTCGCACCGTGTGGGAGTTGCTGCAGGACGAAGAGCGTCTGCTATCGATCTCTGCAGACGGTCGTACCGCCATCGAAAAGGTGCGTGGAACCCTGGCATCGCTTATAGCACCGCGCTTGTCGCAGAGTCTGCGGGACCTGGTTGAGCGAGCATGGTTCGCTCTGGGTGGCCCTGGCATCCTCGACGATGATTATGCGATCGACAACGTGTATCGATATTTTGATGTACTCCAGAAACTGGAACACGCGGGTACACTGGTCGATGTTGGTGAATTGGAGTCGACGCTGGATCTGGAACGGGTGTCGAGTAACGAGAATGCCCGATTGCAAATCATGACCATGCATCGAGCCAAGGGATTGCAGTTTGATCATGTTCTGCTTTTCGGCCTGGGTCGTCAGCCCGGTCATGGTGACCGACGTGTCATGTCCTGGTTCGACTTACCGGTAGAACACGGAACTGAGAGAAAAGTCATCAGCCCTGTGGGCCCTCGATCCGTTCTGGAGAATGATCCAGTGCACCGCTATATCGAGATGACCGAAGCTGACAAGGGTCGTCAGGAGCAGGCACGGCTGCTCTATGTCGCCTGTACGCGAGCCAAGAAGTCACTGCATCTAATGGGGCATACACAGGTTGCCCCGAACGGTGACAGTTACAAGCCCGCAAGGAACGGCAGTCTGCTGCATCTTCTTTGGCCAGCGGTAGAACCTGAGTTCGAAAGGCAGTTTGCCGCCCAGCAGGTTTCGCCGCGTAATGAGACTGCGGCGATTTGGGTGAATCCGCCATTGCGCCGTTTGTCCTCAGATTGGACATTGCCTGATGCTGATTTGCTGCCTGGAGAGTCAATGCCTGGCGAGCAGCCCGTCGAGAGCAACGAAGTTGAGTTCTACTGGGTGGGAACCGATGCTCGTATTGCCGGAACACTGGTGCATCGATGGCTGCAGCTGATTGCTGATGAGTTCGCCAGTGGGCGCGGCACAGAACAATTGGCGCTGCGTGAGATCACCACAAGATGGTTGAGCGAAACAGGAATTGAAAGCACCGCCGCAGCGCCCATTCGGGAACGCGTATCCGACGCAGTCAGTGCCATGTTGAACGATGAAAAAGGGCGCTGGATCTTGCAAGGGCTGGGCTACACTGAACTGGCGCTAACCGGTGTGTCGGATGGTGAACTAATTTCCGTCGTATTGGACCGGGTGCGTATCGACGCAGACGGAACACATTGGATAATTGATTACAAAACCAGTTCGCATGAGGGAGGCAACCTGGACGGATTCCTGCAGGCAGAAGCGGATCGCTATCAGTCGCAACTTGCTCGCTATGCATCCATCTACCGTGAATGGGCAGGAGAAGAGGTCAGATGTGCCTTGTACTTCCCACTGCTCACGACATTCGTAGAGGTCCCGGCCTAAAGGATACCGGCGAGGCGCAGTTCCTGTTGTCCTCGATCATTGGCTGGGGGCAGAAATCGCAGTTGCCGGCGCACGCTTTCCGGTGTTTCCGGTTTTACGACAACCTGGGCAATGAACTCGAAGGATCGATCGGATTTGATTTGCAGGCTGCCAGCTAAATCGAGCACACCATCGGTGTCCTCGATACTTGCCGAAATGCCGTTATTTTGGGTGAAGAATTCAGCCTGGTAGCCACCGAGTGAGTCGCGACCAACTATCGGCACGACCAGATCGCCAACCTGCATTACGCCGCTTGCCACAACCGCAAGTCCGTCGACAATTTCCAATCTTGCAAATTGAAAGCTGCCGTTCCCTTGAAGCCCGGGTATGCCGCTGATGTCCCCAAACAACGCCAGCGGCAGGGCGGCATTCAAGTCAGTCAATGTCACTCTACCACCAACTCCGACGGCGACGTCCGAGTCGATGAAACCTGAAACCGGCTTAGCGCTGACCGTGTAGGAAAGCGCGCCGGTAAGTAGCCGAAGCGGCTTAATGCTCCATTCAAGCTCTTGAAGATAAAGTCCGGCAACAGAAACCTCACTGGCACTGCCAGACCATGCGGTTCCCTGAACGCCACTGATAGCAATTTCAGTCGGGGCAAACCATTGAACGGCCACTCGCGCCGGAAACAGACTGACCAAACCAACGACCAGTGTGATAACTCCAACCAGTACGAGGCCGCGTTTTGAGTGAATCAAAGAGCGCGCTCCAGTGTCAGGGTGGCGTTAATTCGGCCGGGTCCGACCTGGGAAGTCTTCCCGAAGCTGCCGGCCTGAACATGCATACCATACTGATCACTCAGATCGCCGAGCCACAACACCAGTTCGTCAAAGGCAACGTTTTCGAACTCCACTCGAATTCCGTTGCTGGTCGTCGGTTGACTGCGCTGCCGGTACCTCTCCAAACCGCGGCTTCGCAGCGTTTGATCGACGATGATGATCGGTGACTGCTGACTGCCGAGAATCGGGCCGGGACGATTTTGCTTATCGTCGGATGTTGTCACTCGCAATGGTCTTAATTCCGCCAGCGATTGCTGCCAACTCTCAACGTCCGTTATTAACGCCGCGTGCTTCTTTTCCAGTGGTGCCCAAGCCAGCCCATAAACAAGCGCGATCGTAACAACGATGCCACCGACAGCCACGAACAGTCTCTCGCGAGGCTCAAGGGAGTTAAACCAGTCTTTCATGATCCCGACTCCCGAATTTGAATTCGGCCGTTGATCTTGTCGGCGATCTGGTCCGTCGATTGAATAGAAGCCTGGAAGCGCCCGGATGCGCTGACGGCTTTCTGAATCTTGTCGAGCGTGGCAACGTCGGGTGCGGTGAGGCGTAAGTCGATAACACCGGCCCGATAGCTAATCGTTTCAATTTCTGCCGTGGAGTTTGCTGCGATCGCAGCCCCCAGTTCACGCAGGCTCGGCAGGAACACCTGCGGTGCCACTGAGCCGCCAATGTTGCGCCGCAAAGATACGACCGTTGCCACCGGGTCGAGGATTTCACGCGTGTCGTCCGGACGAATTTGACGGTATTCGGCATTAAACTGCGCACGAAGTGACGCTTCGTCCTGAACCAGTCGATAGTAGTCGACACCTTTCGTTGCCACAGCGAGAACAGCCAGCCCCAATAACAACATGGCCGCCGTTTTCCAGGGTCTGAAAAGCGCGCTGTATTCTGTTTTTTTGCCGTACCGTCCTTGCAGCAGATTAATTCCGTGACCTGCCGCTACAGTGACAGCCAGTTTGGGCAAGACGCCGTCCGGCAGAATATTGACATCAACACTGTGTAACTCCTGCCGCAGCGCGATCCAGTCGTGCGAAAGACTTTCTTCGCGTTCTGCCGTGCAGAAGACGATCAAATGGCCAGACTTTTCCTCGTCGTCCTTTTGCGTCTCCCCCAGCTGGCCAGCAAACACCAAAGCATCGCTGGGCTTAATGTCCTGCATGACGAAATCGATGTCAGCGCCATCGTTAAACATGACAATATCGTCATTCACCAGGACAGATAATGTACCGGGAATCTTTGCCAGACCGTGGTTATCCGGCGCGATGATGCTGGGCTCGATGTCTGCGTCGCTCAGTCGTTTGATCCAGCCGTCCATTTTTTCATTGGCGACGACGCTGACCGGCAAGCGGCCATTTGGCTGGCGCTCACCAACGGCAAAATGCAGGTTCTCAACATCTTCTGCGAGGTTCTCTTCAAGAGCGAACGGTAACGCTGCTTTGATTTTCGAATTGGATCGACCGGGTATGAGAACCGTTGTTGTCAACAGATCGATTGAAGGAACGAGTACGATGACTGAGCGGTTGCCAACTTCCATCGCCGCCTGCGAGAGCTCGCCGGTGCTGACATTACTGAGCCTCGTTCCATTGCTATCGGCCAGTATCCACTGGACGGCTTGGTCTTCGGCTGCAAGCCGTATGACGACATATTCTGACATGCTCAGATAGTTCCCAGACTGCGTAATATGGTTGTTACAGGGCCGCCGTTCGGACTTCGGGACAACACGCTGTAATAGGTGACACGAACGGTATCAATCTGAACGACAGCCTTCAATTGAAAATAACTGCTGGTTTCGGTGATTTGGGCGAACATGGCCGGATTCGTGACCAGAGTTGAGAAGGTCTGTGCGTAGTCGGCGAAGCCGGCTTCTTCACGCTGAGACAACAACCCCTCAATGGCACTCACGTCAAGATTCGCGTCCAGCGACTGTAAAACGACGGGTGTGGCAGTGTTGACGTTGATCTGGGTGCCGCGGGGCAGCGCCGTAACGTGAGGTAGAAGTACCTTCATGCTGGCCGGATCCATACCCTCAAGAGCCGCCAATTCAGTGACGTTTGTCAGCGATCGATTAAGCGCGCGATACGGGGGTATGAGGCCCGTATAAATAGAGTCTTCCGCACCGTCAGGGAATCCCGCGTCCTGATCCGCATCAATCCAGTCTGCCGCGAGGCCCGCAAATCGTGGGTCGATTTCCAGAATCACCAGCAGGCGCTGAAATTGTTCGAGTACGTCGGGGTCGACCTCACCGTTTGCATCGATAAGATTGTTGACGTTAAAACGCCCTTGAAGATCTTCTATATTTCCGACCACTGC
This sequence comes from Gammaproteobacteria bacterium, assembly GCA_009937445.1. Classification (GTDB taxonomy): domain Bacteria; phylum Pseudomonadota; class Gammaproteobacteria; order Steroidobacterales; family Woeseiaceae; genus UBA1847. Next base: position 9,460 of record JAACFM010000081.1, read on the forward strand.
TCCCTGCACGGAATCGTTGTCCACCGGCAGGCCCGGCAGGTCGCTGGCCCATAGCTCGCCGAGGTGATCCGTTGGGCTGTCAATACCGTCGTCGCGAAGAATGTTGCGAATCCAGCTTTCGGCACCGAGAGCAACCTGGAAGCCTTGTTCATGGAACAGCAGAACCATGGTGCGACGCACATCCAGTGCGTTGTCCCAAGCGAGCCCTGCAGCCAGTGAACCAGTAATCGCTGTGATCAGCATCGCAGTGATCAAGGCAACGCCTCTGGCGCGTCTGCGGCCCTTCACGATGCCACCTCCACGATGCGTCGAATCTGTCCTTCACCTTCCAGGGTGAGGATGATCTCGACCGCACGAGGCCGCAGGCGATCGGCGCTGCCACCTTGCGCGTTCAGCGGAGGCCATTGATTGGTGACTTCGCCATTATCCTGAATAAGCAGGAATTCGAGGCTTTCGACACCGTCAAGAATCTCGGTCGAAATAGCATTATTAGAGTAGGTGGAATCGAGCACGTTGTAGTAAATCCGAAACAACTTGCCGTCTTCCAGCAAATAGATGCTGCGCTGCTGAGTGCTCCTCGGCAATCCCGCCGGGTTACCCCACCCACCGTGCGTAACGGCGAGAGCGAAATCGTTGCTAGCCGATACCATTACGGCGGGAAGATAAGAATCGCCCAGCTCACTGCGCACCGGTCGTGGAGATGCAGTACCGAGGTCGTTACTCAGATAGCGCATCGTACGTTGGATGGACTGCAGTCGATCCATCCGTTCCGTCAGCATCTCAGCGCTGAGAAGCGTCTGCCCCAATGACATATAGGCGAGAATCGTCAGAACGCCGAACACCGCCATGGCCACGAGAACCTCGATCAAGGTAAATCCCTTTGCAAGACGAGTTCTCATGAGGTCGTCTCGGGTTCCTCGGGTTCCTCGGGGGGGGCGGACGGGTTGGGCCCGCCGCCGGGACCTGATGAACGCATCCAGACTCGGTTGGCTTCACCCGCGGCGCCCGGAGGACCAACAAATCCGGTTACGGTTCGAATAACGTTGTCATAGCCCGCCAGTGAGACCGAGACATCTATCCGGTACAGATCTTCAACACCCGTTTCTGAAACAGCTGCGCGCCATGACCAGTCTGTATTCGCGTATTCCACTTCGCCATTGCTAACGCCAACATCGGGCGTCGTAAAAGCAAGCCTGAGCTCGGTTATTCGGTTCTGCGCTATCCAGCTGGCATAGGTCCGGTTGCGCATCGCTTCGGCCGCATCAATCATTTGGCTCAGGCTTGCCGTGACGGCCGTCAATGACAATGCGACGATAGTGAGGGCAACCATCACTTCGATAAGCGTGAAACCCTGGCTGGCTCTGCGCATCACTCGCTAGCCCTCATCCGGATTCACGATCTCGACCAAACCGAGGGCATCCCCGCGAATGACCACTCGTGAATCGTCCAATTGGCGCCAAACATGCAATTCAAACGGGGTTTCATCGCCACTGGAGTAGATCAGTAAATGCGGCGTATAGGCGTCTGTCGCCGAACGGTTCGGTTTCTCGTCAGGATCATCAAAAGTCGCGGGGTCGTCACTCAAAAGAATGCGTTTATCCTCAAGATACAATTCGAACTCAACCTGTTCGGGCAAGCTTCGCAGCCGCAGAATCTCGTCACCCGGCACGTCTGCCCATCTCCCTGCCAGCGCATCGTATTCGACGAATCGATATCCGGCCGTCATCAACTCGATGCCAAACTCCCGGCCCTGCATGTACGCATCGTACTGGGCAACTTCCATAAGGGCGACAAATCGAAGCGCTTCGGTCCGCAGATCGCGGTCATTGCCGAGCACACCGAAGGACAGCATCGCAATGGAAAGAACGGTTCCAACGATGACAATCACGACCAGAATTTCGATCAGTGTAAAGCCTCTGTCGAATCGAAAAGTTCGCATTCGGTGTCTGTCTAGTAGCTGCGCCAGCCAATGATCATGACTACTCTGGATCCCAGTTGCCTATGTCAGCGTCCATGCCTTCGCCGCCCGGACGACCATCGCGCCCCAAAGTGTAGATATCAATCTCACCGTTGTTGCCCGGATTCAGGTACAGATAAGGATTGCCCCAGGGATCTTTTGGCAGTCTGTCCAGATAACCGCCGCTCTTCCAGTTCTTGATGTTTGGATCGCTGGGTTTGGTTACCAGCGCATCGAGGCCTTGTTCGGTCGTCGGGTAGGCAAAGTTATCGAGGCGGTAGAACTTGAGCGCAGACCCGATATTGCTGATCTCCGCACGCGCCTTGGTAACTTGCGCGTCGTCGACACGACCAATGACATTCGGGGCCACAATGGCAGCCAGAATTCCGATGATAATGACCACGACCATGATCTCGATCAGTGTAAAGCCGTCCTGCCGGCGGCGTTGTGTTTCCAGTTGCCTCACTTTCTGTGCTCCAAAACGTTTCATTGACTCACTCTTTGATTAAACGTCAGTATACCAAACATGGGGTTATACAAAGCGAATGGAACCACCGCAATTACACCGGCGACAGCGTGGCTGTTTCCGCTCGTCTACATCGCGATCTGCGCGCTTATTATGCTGGCGGGGGAATTCGGCAAGGAAGCGCTGCGGTATGACCGCGTCTGGATTGGTCAAGGCGAAACCTGGCGACTGATCAGCGGACATTTTACGCATCTCGGTTGGTCCCATCTTGCCTTAAACAGCACAGGATTACTGCTCGTCTGGTTTCTGGTTGGCGGCGCATACTCTTTGCGGGTCTGGATATCGATCACCGGCGTGACGTTTGCGGTGATGGGCATGGGTTTCTGGTTCTTGAACCCGGAACTCTACTGGTATGTCGGCATGTCAGGTTTGTTACATGGCTTACTGGTCGCCGGTATTGTCACGCGCCTCTGCGCTATGGATGCGGAAACGGCCATTTTGTTGTTTCTCCTGGCCGGGAAGATAGCCTGGGAGCAGTTCAGCGGCCCGATTCCGGGCTCCGAGGCAACCTCTGGTGGCCCTGTGATAGTCGACGCGCACCTCTACGGCGCGCTGGGCGGCGCTTTGGGCGCGATATTGATGAGAATTAGAGTCAAGAAGGCCGCGCCTATATAATGCGCGGCCTTGAGTTTACAGCTAGCGGAGACAATCTTGAGCATAGCAATGGTATTCCCCGGGCAGGGGTCACAATCGGTGGGTATGCAAGCCGATCTAGCGGCCGAATTCCCGGTCGTTCAGCAAACTTATGCAGAAGCCAGCGATATTCTGGGTTACGACCTCTGGGCGCTGGTCCAGGGCGGTCCAGCCGAAAAACTGGCTGAGACGGTGGTTACGCAACCAGCGATGTTGGCGGCCGGGGTCGCGGCCTACAGAGTCTGGCTGGCAGCGGGAGGCGGGGCCCCCACTCAGGTGGCGGGGCACAGTCTGGGCGAGTACTCGGCGCTGGTTGCCGCAGAATCGATGAGTCTTGCGGATGCCATGCAGGTCGTTGTTCGTCGCTCACAGCTAATGCAAGATGCCGTACCGAGCGGGGTTGGTGCGATGGCAGCCATCATCGGGCTGGAGGATGCCGGTGTCAGTGCGGCGTGCAAGGAAGCCTCCGCTGTGGGCGTCGCCGAACCGGTTAATTTCAATTCGCCGGGTCAGGTGGTTATAGCCGGTCACAAGACGGCGATCGATAAAGCGATTGAACTGTGCCTGGCGGCAGGTGCCCGGCGCGGGCTGTTGCTGCCGGTCAGCGTACCGTCGCATTCTTCGCTGATGACGGGTGCCGGCGAAGCGCTGCAGGAAGCGCTAGCGGCTGCAGAGATTCAGACACCCGCTATCAAGGTCGTCGCCGCCACCGATGGCGAGGCGTACACAGATGCCGGCGATATCCGCAGTCGTCTATCGCAGCAGGTTTACGGTCCCGTGCAATGGGTTGCAACTATCAACGCAATCGTTGACGGTGGGGCGGCGAGGATTATCGAGTGTGGCCCCGGAAAGGTTCTCGCTGGCTTATGTCGTCGCATCCACAAGGGGACCCCCGTCAGCTTCATCGATTCAAGCGACAGCCTGCAGAAAGCACTGCAGGCCTAGACAGATAAACTTAAGGAATACACATGACAAGTATTTACAGTTCGGATGCCCTGGCGGGCGAAGTAGCCCTGGTTACGGGTGCCTCACGCGGCATTGGCGCGTCTATTGCGGGAGCGCTCGCTGCGTGCGGTGCACGCGTCGTAGGCACAGCGACCAGTCAGGGCGGTGCCGATGGAATTACGGCAGCGCTGGGTGGAAGAGGGCGGGGTATCGTATTGAATGTTGCCGATGATGAATCGGTTACGGCCGCAATTAAAGATATTCAGGGCAATGAAGGCAGCCCAAGTATCCTGGTCAACAACGCTGGAATTACAAAAGACAATCTCCTGATGCGCATGAAGCAGAAAGAATGGGATGAGGTCATCGCGACAAATTTGACCGGGCTTTACCGTGTCAGCAAAGCCTGTCTTCGGGGCATGATGAAAGCGAAAAGGGGTCGCATCATCAATATTGCTTCAGTCATCGCCGTTATGGGCAATGCGGGACAAACAAATTATGCCGCGACGAAATCCGGCATGATCGGATTTTCAAAATCCCTGGCGCGGGAAATCGGCTCCAGAGGAATTACCGTTAACGTCATTGCCCCGGGATTTATTGATACAGATATGACCAAAGTCCTGGCAGAAGAACAGCGCAATGCGATGCTGAATCAGGTACCGCTGGGACGGCTTGGTCAAGGCGACGATATTGCAAATTCTGTTGTGTTTCTCGCCTCCGAGGCCGGTGCTTACATCACCGGGGAGACGGTGCATGTCAACGGCGGGATGGTGATGGACTGATATTCTGTAGATTGCCAAGACTGATTCACATACAATGTCCACCCACGCGCGAACCGGCATTTAAATTATTGAGTAAATATCAATAACTTAGGTGATTTTCACGTGGTATTTAAGGCCAGTTTCCAAGCTAATATTGGCGGGCCATATTGAACTTTTTGAGTCTTTTCGGGAGTAATAAAGACTATGAGCAGTATCGAAGAACAAGTTAAGGGCATCGTTGCCGAGCAACTCGGAGTTAAAGAAGACGAGGTAACGAACGATGCTTCATTCGTCGATGATCTGGG
>JAACFM010000164.1 GCA_009937445.1 Gammaproteobacteria bacterium
CAGCGTCAGGAATGACGATTCCGCCGGGCGATGTGCGCTCTTCTTCCATGCGCTTAACAATGACCCGATCATGAAGCGGACGCATCTTCATGGTTCTATTCTCCTGTAAACTATTGATTTATAACCGACTTATGGCGGTCTTCCCGACCGACAATAATTAGCACTCGGTCGCAAGGAGTGCTAATAATAGTCACGGGGCGAAGGATTTCAAGTGCGATAGCTCTAACAAAGAATGAGAAATCGAACATCGGTCGGTGACAAACGCTCTTTAAGGCGTAACAATCACCCTCCCTGACAGGTCTCATTTACCGCAGCCGTTCCCAGAGAACCTCTATGACACTGATTCACAAAATATTTATCGCCATGGCCGGGCTGCTCTTCAGCCTGACCGCAAGCGCCGCCGACGACCGCCCTGCTCCACCGCAGGAGGTGTTTCGCTACGTCGTCAGCGACGCCGGTGATGCTTTGGAGATCGATTGGGCCGTCGAGGACGGCGCCTATATGTATCGCGACGAATTCAAATTCACGGTTGATGACTCCGCAATCGTTCTCGATGAGGTCGAATTACCGGACGGCGAAGTCCACGACGACGAGTTCTTCGGCGAACAGGTCGTGTATCGCGGCAACTTTTTCGTCCGTATTCCTTATACGATCGTCGGCGCAGCACCCGCTTCGGTCACATTGACTATTGATAGTCGCGGCTGCCTCGATTCCGGCTACTGCTACATGCCGCAGACGTGGGTTGAGACCGTAAAACTGCAGGCCGCGGCAGGCGCGCCCCCCAAAGCTGGCCTCAGTGTCTTCGGCGGCGCGAGTAACGCGCAGAGCGAATTCCCACCGGTAGACGAAGTGTTCTTCCCGGAAGTGTTTGCTGTCGACGCCAACACCATAGAACTCGGCCTGCGAATTGTCCCGGGGTTTTACCTTTACAAAGACAAGATCTCGATACGCTCACTCAGCGACAACGCCAAGGCGGGCCAACCCGACTTACCGCAAGGTGAAATGAAGGTCGACGAGTATTTCGGCGAGATGGAGGTCTACCACGACAGCATGCTCGCCACTGTCGCAATTGCTCGGGCGACACCTGAGGCGATGGACCTCGATCTCGAGATCAAGTATCAGGGCTGTGCTGACGGCGGCCTCTGCTACATGCCGCAGACGCGAGTTATCACCGTCAGTTTGCCGCAGGCTGAAACCGTTTCCGATCTGTCGGTAATGCCGAGCGGCAATGCGCCTGTAAGTGAACAGGCACGACTTGCAGAGATTATTACCGGATCGAGTATTTGGATCGCTGCAGGCCTGTTCTTTCTCGCCGGCCTTGGCCTCGCCTTTACACCCTGCGTGTTGCCAATGGTGCCGATACTCTCGGGCATCATTGCAGGAGAAGGCGACGACGTAAGTCCGATGCGAGGCTTTACGCTCGCGCTCAGTTACGTTTTAGGCATGGCGATTGTATATACCGCTGCTGGCGTAGCCGCTGCTGCGTTGGGTTTACAGCTGCAAGCGACGTTCAATCAACCCTGGATACTGATCTTGTTTGCGGGCCTGTTCGTAGTTCTGGCGCTTGGAATGTTTGGCGCTTACGACCTGCAAATGCCGAGCAGCATTCAAAGCAAGCTGTCCAGCGTCAGCGGCAATCAAAAAAACGGCACTATGATCGGCGCATTCGTGATGGGCGCTTTGTCCTCATTAATCGTGACTGCATGCGTGGCTCCGGCACTCATCGCCGCGCTGACTGTGATCGCACAAACCGGCGACATGGTGCGCGGCGGTAGCGCGCTGTTCGCGATGAGTCTTGGAATGGGTGCGCCACTACTGGCCGTCGGTGCTGCACAAGGCAAACTGTTACCGAAGGCCGGCGGCTGGATGGTCGCCGTCAAGAACGCCTTTGGTTTCATGATGCTGGCGCTCGCGGTCTGGATGCTTTCGCGCATTCTTCCCGGCACTGTGACGATGTTCCTTTGGGCCGTTCTCATCTTCATGGCCGGCGTTTTCATGGGTGGCCTGACCACCCTGACCGCCGAGTCGTCTACACCGCAGAAACTCGGCAAGGGCTTTGGCTTTCTCGCTATTATCTACGGCATCATTTTATTGCTCGGCTCTTTGACCGGTGGCAGCAATCCACTGCAACCCCTGGCAAGCGTCAATCTCGGTGGTGACGCCGCCGTTGTTGAAGCGGAACACGAGCTGCCATTTCAACGCATCAAATCCGTTGATGATCTGGATCGCGAAATAGCAACGGCTTCCGCCGCTGGCAAAACCGTCTTGCTCGACTTCTATGCGGACTGGTGCGTGTCCTGCATGGAAATGGAGGCCTATACATTTAGCGACACTGCTGTACAAGCTGCTCTGATAAATACGGTGTGGCTGCAGGCGGACGTCACGGCTAACGACGAGATCGATCAGGTATTGCTCGAGCGATTTGGCGTGTTCGGCCCGCCAACAATCATTTTCTTTGGGCTCGATGGCAAGCAACGACACGGTTATGAGGTCGTCGGCTACATGAAGGCTGCGGCTTTTGAGCAGCACGTACAACGTGCCTTTGCAGAGGTGCAGGGCTGATTCCACAAGCAGTCAATTAGGTTATGCTCTTTGACACGCCCAAACCGGGATACCAAAGGAAGCCTGATGACAACGATTGCCCGCAGACAGTTTCTGAATTTTCTCGCCGCCAGCCCGTTGCTGGCCGCTGCCGGCTATAGCCGCATACTCTCAGCGGACGACGCCACAACTCTGCCGCCGTTTTTGATTCAGTCTCCGAACACAGCTCTCGACGTTTTTGATCTTCACAACGTTGCAAAAAGCGTACTTCCAACATCACATTATGGATACCTCGCTACGGGCACAGATGGCAACGAGACGCTTACCGCCAATCGCAAAGCCTTCGAGAAGGTCTACCTGCGTGCCATGCGCCTGGTCGACACTCAGCACATCGACACGCGAACAGAGTTGCTGGGTACGCCGCTAAAATCCCCGCTTGTTCTCGCGCCAGTGGGCAGCCAGAAGGCATTTCATGCGGAGGGGGAACTCGCAACGGCGCGTGCTGCCCGAACACACGACGCACTGCAAATTCTGTCCAATGTCTCATCGCAGTCGATCGAAGACGTTATCGCGGCCCGCGGTGCCCCCGTGGGTTTTCAGCTTTACCCCACGAACGACTGGTCAGTCACAAGCAAGATGCTCAAGCGAGCCGAGAAGGCGGGCGCGGAAATAGTCGTGCTAACGGTCGATCTGAACTCGGGGAGTAATCGAGTGCTTCTCGGCCAGTACAGTCGCGCCGATGAACGCGATTGCAGCGCCTGCCACGGCGCCGGAGAAGACGATTGGCTGGAAGGGAAACCCATGTATTCGGGAACGGGTGCGACGTCGGCGGGATTCGATAACTCCGCCATGACCTGGGAATTTGTGGATCGACTGAAAGAGGCGACAACAATGCAAGTGGTCATCAAAGGAATCGTCACCGCAGAGGACGCCGCCAACTGTGTGCAACACGGTGTTGACGCTGTCTACGTGTCTAATCACGGCGGTCGGGCTGAAGCCAGTGGATGGGGGGCGCTTGAAAGTTTGCCAGAGGTCGTCGAGGCCGTCGGCGGAGCAGTACCTGTTATGGTGGACAGCGGCTTTCGCCGCGGCACCGATATATTCAAAGCGCTCGCCCTCGGTGCAGACGCTGTCTGTATCGGCCGTGCTTATATCTGGGGACTGGCGGCATTTGGTCAGTCGGGCGTCGAAAGAGCGCTTGAGATGCTGAACGCCGAACTCAGAATGGTCATGGGGCAAATGGG
>JAACFM010000082.1 GCA_009937445.1 Gammaproteobacteria bacterium
ACATCCATGCGAACGCCATCAACTGCTGGTCGATGATTTCGACACCGCCTTCCATGCCTACCCAGAAGTCTGCATCCGGCTCTGCTTGCCTCGCGTTCAGCCCACGTGTTCTGGCGCCCTGGCGGGTTGTCTCATCGGAGTCAGGCTGATCACCGGCACCTGAATCAACGTCGACCGCTATCACTTCCAAAGTGGCATCGGGATACAGCGTTTCGAACGCCTGCGTAGCGGCGCCAATTTTTACCGGGTTTCGGGAGGCGACAACGATTTTCATGCTTTTTGTTCCAACGCGTTTGTGACTGGCGAACATAGCACGCGTCAATAACGCCAGTTGCTCACTGGTGATCCCGGGGAAAAACCTTCGACCACTCTTTCTCACGCACGAGCGTTCCGCCCTCACTCAGCCGCCGCTTGTATTGGTAGTAGAAATTCGTCGCATCACTCGATATTGACGCATCGCCTTCCCATAACAGGAGCCGATTCTCGAGTTGAATCTCGATCTCGTAATGGCCGGTTACAGAGGTGTTCTCGGGATGCCGATCTGAGGTCTTGTACTCGATTCGCTCTCGAAACGTTTCTGTGCCCCATTCGTATTCGGTCGTTCCGCTGTTCGTTGCCACGGCCAATGCATCGCCGGTTCTTGGGTTGCGGGTAACGGACTCGATTTCACCGTAGCCGGAGTTCGTGCCGACTGCATCGGCCTCTTCGCTGCTTACTGTTTCCTGTCGCGGAACGGGCAAAAATTCAGGGCTGCGGCCTTCACCAGGCGGGACGACGGGTAATACGACGTGTGAGCCCTCAGCACCCCCAAAGTGTAATTGGGTCGTCATTGGATAGGGTGTTGGCCACAGCATAGGCCATTGCGCATTACTGATTGCAAGCCGAATTTTATGTCCCTTTGGAAACACCCATGATGTGAAATGCATTTCGATACTCAGGGGAAAAACCTCACCCGGAACGATGGCCTCTGGTGATCGAGCCGACGTGCGATGTGTGCCGTTGAAACCGGCGCCTGTAATTTGCGTGACGGTCCCGTCGGGCGCGACGTCAGACAGACGTGCGAACCAATTCGCCTGACGCGCGTCTGCAGCAACCATCAGGTTCGCCAGAGGCAGGCCCAATATTTCGACGTCCTCTGGCAGCGACTCGGAATCATAGACAAGACTGAATGCATCCGTTGGACGTTGATCGTGGGCAATGTCGCCCCACCACATGACCGGGCCACCCGCCTCCACTCCACTGCTCGGCACGTAACGCAATTGATGTGCCGCGTCGGTCGCCGGTTTGTCAGACAGAGTGTGATTGGTCTGCGGATACCATTTTTGTTGATTGATTCGATCGATCGGCCAGCCGTCTTCATAACGCCAGCGCCCCGGGGCGAAATCGAGATACGGGCCCGGTGCATGCCAGTCGCGAACATAAACAGCGAGGGCTGGTTCATCCATTATTCCTGTGTCTATGCCCTTCAGCCAATGGTCGAACCACCGCACCGCTTCGTGCCGCCACTCCATGCCGGGGTTTGGGTAGGGCTCATGCGGCCAGGCGTGAATCCAGGCCCCAATCATCGCTTTGGCCGGTGCTACAAGATGCTCGAGCATGCGCGGCAAACTGTCACGATAGCCGTCATACCAGCCACCGATATGAAACGTCGGTATGCGAATCTGCTCGTATTTGTCCCTGGCCGATGCTCGATCCCAAAATGGTCCGTCACGTTGCTGGCCCTTGTAAGTCATCATCCAGGGTTCAGTATCGAATCGATTTTCAAAGTATTCATCATCGAGCACGTAATCCGGCCCCGCCGGAAGAGCATTGTAGAGATCCTGATACATCTCCCAGGAATCAACATGGAAAATCCCATCCATGTAGTGAACGTCGTCCTGAAACAGATCTTCCGTCGCGTCTATCGCAATGATTGCCTTCAGGGCCGGCGGGTTGCGCACTGCCATCTGAATCGAATTAAAGCCGCTCCAGGAAAGTCCGAACATCCCGACGTTACCGTTAGAGTGTTCCTGCTGCGACAACCACTCGATGATCTTTTCGCCGTCATCCAACTCCTGTTTCGAGTACTCGTGCGGAACCAGCCGCCCTTCACTTCTTCCGGTTCCGCGAATATCCACACGCGCCACAATGTATCCGCGCGCAACGAAGTATGAATAGATGGAATAGCGGCCGCCCCGCGAATCATCCTTTCGATAAGGGTCATACTCGAGCAGGATGGGAAACTTCTCTCCCGGATCGCCACCGGTCGGGCGGTACAGGTCTGCAGCAAGTCGAATTCCGTCCGGCATCGGAATCCATACTTCACTCCGCTCGATCTCGTACAACGGCGCGGAAGCGGTTTCGTCGGCACGAGACATTGCTGTAAAAACCGTGACGAAAACCAGCGCAGCAATAGCAAAGTAAACACGATTTCGACTGCTGGAGGACGAGCTAGATGATGAGGTGAACATATTAAGTGCTCTCCGATGATTCCCAGACCGCAGGCTGATAGTGTAACGTGACTTTGATGCGAAATGATGTTTCAAGAAAGTCGAATCTTGTCTTGGCGACTGCCCTGCTCTGCTTATTCGCATGCACCAACAGCGAGCGCGCTATCACGGATGAAGCGGAGGCGATCGAACTTCGTGTCATGACCTTCAACATCGAGTGGGGCGGCGCGAACATCAGCTTCGACAATGTTGTTGAGGCGATTCGTTTGTCTGCTGCTGACATCGTTGGCATTCAGGAAGCGGAAGGTAATTTACCGCGCCTTGCCGCTGAGCTCGGCTGGCATTACAACCTGCAAAACTACGCGCTTTCGAAGTTTCCGATTTTGGATCCACCCAACGCGAATCGTATGTTCGTCTATGTGGAAGTTCGCCCCGGCCAGGTGGTCGCGCTGGCGAATGTGCATCTGCCGTCAGCCCCGTCGGGCACGGAACTCGTTCGCGACGGCGGCTCGCTCGAAGACGTAATCGAACTCGAGAATTCCGTTCGACTCCAGGCACTGATCCCTTTTCTGGACGTTCTAAAGCCTGTCATCAACAACAAAACGCAGGTTTTTCTGACCGGCGACTTCAACGCACCATCACACACCGACTGGACAGAGGACATGGTCGGGGCGCGACCGTTTCTCAAGTACGCGGTTAACTGGCCGGTGAGTCGAGCCGTTGAAAATGCCGGCTTCAAAGATTCGTGGCGCGTTGCGCATCCGAATCCGAAAACCGATCCGGGACTCACGTGGTGGGCCGGCCGACCGCCACTGGAAAGCTATGCGCCCGGTGAGAATGACCCGCAAGATCGTATCGACTTCGTTTGGTTCGCAGGCGCCTCGCAAGTGCTGTCGAGTGAGCTTGTCGGAGAAAGCGGCGCGCAGAACGTGACGGTGAGTGTCTCGCCCTGGCCCAGCGACCATCGAGCCGTTGTATCCACCTTCTTGCTAACACCGGCACCAATCCCTCGCTTGGTAAGCGCTGGCCGTCGAATCTACGCCCTGAGTGACGATGTCGTCATCGAGTACCGGAACGCCATGAACTCCGAGATCGAGGTGGCTGACATTAACGGCGATCCGGTATCCGGCAGTGGCGAATTGCGTTTTCCGGCCGGTACATTTGCAACTGGCCGTTACAACGTCGTGATGAGCACGCCGGGAAACGAAACACTGGCTAGCGATTTTTGGATAGTCGACAGCAGCGCCACCCCGACGGTCAATGCGTCACGCGATGTTTACACAGTCGGCGAAGCCGTCGAAATTAATTGGCGAGATGGCCCTGGCAATCGGAACGATTACCTTGGTATTTACGAGCTTGGTGTCAAGTCAGACTACGATCCGGACTACGACGGCGGTCTGACCTGGTTATATGTCAATGCGTTGCCTGAGGGGAAAATTACCCTTAACGAGACCACCTCCGAAACTGTATGGCCGCTGCCGCCGGGAACCTACGTGGCACGACTGATGAAAGACGATGGCTACGATAGCCTCGCGGAATCACCGCCCTTTGTTATTCGCTAGCTGCTGCGTCCAACGCAAGGTTTTCGGTAGCAACCGAGCCTCGCGGGGGTTCTTTTACGAGCGTCGCAACCGGAATTTCCTGTCTGATCAGCTCGTGAAAATTGAAAATACAGCTCTCTGCCAATGCCAGCGGGCCGGGTTCATAGCCGTCAGTACGTATGCCTTGTTGGACACGTTCGCATAACTGTCTGTCTTCATCGTTAACGGGATCGTTAATCAAGCGGTTCAGGCGTCGAAGTTCCAATTCTTCTGGCGTTGGGTTTTTGTGCCCGTAGAACATTCCTCGCACAAGCGTTTTTTCTGGTCCTAATGGCAGTATCTGGAAGAAATCCAGCATCTCAGGATACAGATCGATCCCAAGATTCGGCGCGTAACCAAATTGCACCCACTTGCCTTTCAACGCGTCGGGCAGGCGGTGGTCAGCGTTATGGAGTTGCTCCTGATAGAGGCGTTCGTTCTCAACCCTGGATGGCTTATCGCGCATCACGAAAACACCATAATTAATACCGCTGGTGAGCTCATCCCACTCGCCATTTTCCTTCAGCAACCGAAATAGCGACGGATGACCAATGGGGATGTGATAATTCTCAAGGTAGTTGTCCCAGATAACCTTCCAGTTGACGTCCCATATCTCTTCGACCGGTGTCGAAATTTGCTCATAGTTTGCGACATCGTATTCTGCGAAGAAATGGGCAGTATGTGCGAACTGTTCGGCAACACTCGGACCGTCGCCCTTTACCCGAACAAAAACCATGCCGTGGAAAACATCAACCTGCACCGTGTGCAGACCGTATTGAGACTTGTCAGTGTCCGGAAAATTCTCCTGCTGGGGAATCGCCATTAGCGAACCATCAAGCTCGTAAGTCCAGCCGTGATACGGACATCGAATTACGCCGCGGCAAGAGCCGGACCCTTCGAGTACGCGCGATGCCCGGTGTCTACAAACGTTGAGGAAGCCGCGAATCGTTCTGCTCTTGTCGCGGATTACGATAACGCTGTCCCGGCCAATGTTCCCGGTTATGTAGTCGCCACTTTCCGGAATGTCGTTAACGTGACCGATGAATTGCCAACGCCTCAGAAACAGAGCTTCGTACTCGAGTTCGAACAACTCTGGATTGCGGTAAGTCCAGGGTGCTAGTGGCGCGCCTGGGCGCTCATCGTTGTTGATTGTTTCTATACGGGCAGAATTGACTTGCATGCTCATGTCTCAGCCGGGCAGAGGTGCCTTAATCTTAACTTGTGCTGCACAGTGTTGGCTAACGAATCAACGGAGCGAGCGAAATCGGCACGGGACAAGCTGCCAATGGGGAGATGGCGCTTGCACTGGCCGAATGCGGCGATGCGCAGGGTGGCTGCGAAACGAGCAGACGTTAAGCCGCTGAGTCAGTAATTTTCCGTATAAGTACTTTCACGCATTACCCCACTCCGGGCATGAATAGGGGGATATAATACCGGGTGCTGGTGCTTTCAGCCGACATTTAGGGATGTACGACGAAACTCTGAAACTTGACCCCGATTCCGCCGAGACGAGTGCAGGATTGCGTATCGGGCGAAATCTGATCAACGCGACCGTGCCGTTCGCAAACGAACCGCCAAGGTCCAGTTGGTGGCGGGTTGGTTCGACCTTTGCAATGCTGGCAGCGACACTCACCGGCGCAGGACTCGCGCCCTGGTGGCCGCTGCAATTACTGTTCTCCCTGCTGGCGGCCATGTTGATGGTACGCGCCTTCATTACCTACCATGACTACATGCACCGGGCGATCCTCGCGCGATCGCGTGCCGCCTGGATACTGTTTCGGGTTTATTCAGCCCTTGCGCTGACGCCACCGCGCTCCTGGAAGAAAAGCCACAACTACCATCATGGCCATGTAGGTCAGCTCTCCTCCTCGAGCATCGGCGCCTTTCCGATTATGACGACGCAGATGTGGCAGGAAGCATCTTGGGGAGAGAGAACGAGTTACCGAATTATTCGGCATCCGCTCACGGTGCTGACGGGTTACATCACCATTTTCTTCTTCAGTATCACGCTTCTGCCACTGTTAAAGGACCCGGTACGACATTGGGACTCTTTTTTAGCCCTTGTCGGTCACGCGACATTCATTTCTCTGCTGTGGATATTCGGCGGCTTCGAGACCGCCTTCTTCGTCGTGTTGCTACCGATGACCATCGCCTCCGCGCTGGGCAGCTACCTGTTTTTTGCCCAGCACAGCTTCAAGCGCATGCACATATTATCGACGGAGTCCTGGACGTATTATCGTGCCGCCATGGAATCGTCGAGTTACATGCGACTCAATAAGGTCATGCAATGGTTCACCGGCAACATCGGTTTTCACCATATCCATCACCTTAACGTGCGCATCCCGTTTTATCGATTACCCGAAGCAATGGATGCGATCCCGGAACTTCAGTCACCCGTGACGACAACACTCAGCCCGCGCGACATTCGCGACTGCTTCCGGTGTTGCCTCTGGGACGAAGATCACCAACGAGTCGTTTCGTACCGCGAGGCGTCACGATTGGCCGCTGCCTGACCGAACATGCCTCGCCTTAACGAGGCACACCAAAATGAGCTAGCGGCTTTTCTTCAGGACATTGATGCCGAGCACGCACATGTCCATGCCGTCAAACACGGGAAAACCCTGGCGCTCGAAAACGGCTTTATACCGTTGGTAAGGCACTCCGGCGTCGATAACGATACCGATCAGGCACCCGCTCGACCGGGCAAGTGATTTGAGCTTGTCCGCAAATACCTCTGCCTGCGTCAGCTGCTGTGTGTCGAGTTGTTCCGATAACGGCACCAGCCCGACCATTACGACACCGGCACCAAATTCGATCATCGTCTTGACGCAATCGAGGTAAACCACCTCATCGGCCATCGGCGTAAGGTCCAGCGGATTGGATGCCGCGACGAGTCCTTGCATGTCGTGACGCTGGAGCACTTCCCTGAGCACAGTGCGATTGTCCTTACTCAGCTCGTAAAGACTCTCCGACTCATTGTCGCCCAGCGTATCGACACTGCCGACGGTTTCGTAACCTGCGTTTGTTACGATGGCCAGCTTGCCAAGCGTGTGCAGGTCCGGATAGGCCGCCATCCATTTGAGAACCGCGTTGAACTGGTTGAACGATTCGGCGAGCACCGCACCGGCCTTGAGCAATAACCTTTTTTGCACGTGATAGTCGCCCGTCATGGCGCCGGTGTGACTCGCGGCCGCGGATTGTCCGAGCTGCGAGCGACCACCTTTGTATAGGATGACATGGCGATTTTCCGCACGAAACTCTTCGACCAGCTTCGCGACCGCACAGACATCCGCACCAACAAATCCTTCGACATACACACCCAATACCCGCACCGACTTGTCACGCGCCATCAACGCCATGAAGTCCGAAAGCTTCATGTCCAGTTGATTGCCAATAGAGAATCCGTATTTGAGACTCAGATTGGAATGGCGTGACATGCGCGTAATAAGAAACGCACCGCTCTGGCTGATCAGCGCAACATCCGAGTCCGGCGAGAACTGTACATTCAGTTTACGCTGCGGAATGAACAGGCTGTTCAGCTTTAGCGGGGACAGCAACATGCCCAGACCGTTGGGGCCGACAATCGCCGGGCACCACTGCCCGCTTTGCCGGCGTGACTCGATGAGCTCGGACAGCCGCTCGCCGAAACCACTTTTGTCAGCACCATCACCGATACCGCCGGCGACGATGTAGACGACCTCGGCACCGCCCCCCTCGGCGCATAATCCTTCGATCATTTGCACACAGCGGTCCGCGGGCAAAGCCAGGATCAACACATCGACCGGATCGTCTGCCAGCGCGGCGACGTCGGGTACACATCGAATGCCGGCGAAATTGTCGATGCCCGGTTTGACCACCACCAAGCCGTGCTCCGGCAAAGACGACTGGCGAAGGTTTTCCAATATCAGGCCGCCTACGCTGCCAGCTTTCGCCGAGACACCCGCCAGCGCAATCCGGCTGGGATTCAGGATACTGTCATCCTGTAACGGCACCGGGCAAAGCTCGACATGCGCTTCTTCGGAGCGCAGGCCGACGCCGTCAATCGCAACAATATCGCCCGCACGGTCAATGACCAACGGATTCATTTCGAGCAAGCCCAGCTGTTCCCGGGCCATCACCTCATCGAGTTCCCAGAGCCTTTTAAGAAAATCCAACAGCTTCTTGCCGTCAACAAGAGCCGTCTGCTGGCGCGCCTCGCCCAGCAGGATCCTGCCCAACCAATGTTCGCTGAGCTCTTCGAATGCTTCTTCGGGCGTATACACCGAGGCAGGCCACACCAGCAATGATTGCTTCAGTTCCCGCGCCCAGTCTTCGGTCAACAAGCCGCCGAAACCGAAACTGATGATGGCCCCACAACACCTGTCTCTTTGCAGGCTAACAAAGATCTCACTTGGCGCATTTCTGGCACTCTGCACCTCGACCTTTTCCGCAATCAGGGTTCCAAGCCAGTCAAACCGCGCGCCGACGCGTACCGACATGCTGCCGTGCATCGCACTGACAGCATCGACATCAAAGTCACAAAACGCCAGCGCACCATGCTCCGACTTGTGCCACAGGTCACGGGCTATTCCTTTAACGACGACGGGTTCACCGCTTGCAAACGGCGCATCGGCGAACTTGCTGGCATCGTCGATAAAACAATACCGGGGCGTCTTGATGCCAACGCCCGACAATAATCCGTAGATCTCATGTTCCGGGATAAATGGGCTTGTCATCGGGAATAGTGGAATCGAGTTTGGCGGGAGGATGATCGCAGCGTGAAACTTACCATGTAACAGCCCCTCATCGACCAACAAAAATGATGCGGAATATGACTGACGTCCTGAAGGACTCGGCGAATCCACATGAGCACAGAATTTCTTAGGTGGTCGCTAGCGCCGTCTTGAAGCCGAGCTGGTCCAGCAAGGCGCTGAAGCGCGGATCGTCACGTATGGGGTCCAGAAACGGGTCGACCAGCAACTGGGACAGCCCCGGATCGCCATACTCAATAGCCAGATCCAGGTTCTTGAACGCCATTTCGGCATCGCCCCATTGCGCATAGATATCAGCCCGCTGAACGGTGGCGAATTCCTGGTCATCTTCCTCGCTGAGCTTGGCCAGGTTGACCTCGGCTTCTGCGATACGCCCAAGTCGATGCAATACCACCGCCGAAGCAGTCCATTTCATCCACGGCAGTGGTTCTTCCTGAATTTCCTCCCACGCCGCCTCGACATCGCCCAGCCACAGGAGGGCCATGCTGATGAAGTAATGGGGTTTCGGATACTTCGGGTCCATTGCCAGCGTATGGCGCAATGCAGGAATCGCTTCGTCGTAACGCCTCGAAAAATACAAAATGTGACCGAGGAAGTGATTGGCGATCAGGGAGACCGGGTCCAGCTCCAGTGCTGTCCGGGCGGCGGCAATAGCCTCGTCAAAATTGCCCCTGTAACACTGGATGCGGGAATACTCGAACTGCACCTCGACATTGCCCGGATTCAACTCCCGCGCCGTGTTGAAAGCTTCGTCCGCGCCTTTCATATCCTGTTTATGGTAAAATCGAAACATTCCCAACGCCAGATGAACTTCCGCAAGCTGCGGTGCAAGTTCCAGAGCTTTGCCGACCCCCGCATCCGCATTGCCGACGCCCTCTTCGTAGCTAACGAAACTGTTGAGCGCCATATGGCTCCAGGCATGAGCCAGTCCGATATAGGCTTTGGCATATCCGGGATCCAGGTCGATCGCTTGTTGAAACGCGCCTATCGCTGCACGCAGCGCATCTTCATGGTCACCTTGGTTACGGTAATGCACGCCAAGCAAGTAAGCGCGGAAAGCCTCGGTGTTTGATGTCCCGCCGACGACCTGAGCGCCGGCGCTCTTATCCAGCAGTTGTACCTGCAGCGCATTGGCAACCGAGGAAGATATCTCATCCTGAACCGCGAAGATGTCATCCAGTTCGCGATCAAAGCTCTCGGACCACAGATGGTAGCCGTCGGCAGCGCTGATGAGCTGTGCGGTTATTCTGACCCGCGACCCGGACTGGCGGACACTGCCTTCCAGGACCGTAGCCACGCCAAGCCTTCGCCCGATTTCCGCGATATCGCCTGTTTGTCCCTTGAAATGAAAGGACGAGGTACGAGCGGCAACCTTCAGCGCGCCAATCTTCGCCAGGACGTTGAGCAATTCCTCAGTCAGGCCATCCGAGAAATATTCGTTTTCGGGATCGCCGCTCATATTGACGAAGGGCAGCACCGCCACGGAGGCCCCGGTTGGCACCGCGACACTATCGGGCGCGCCAATAACGTTGTCTGCAGGCGAATCTTCGGTTCGCTGCAGACCCGCAGGAGTCCAGTCGAATACCCAAGAGAGAACAATCGCGGCTGGCAAGCCGAGTAAGAGCACCGACAGGATGACCTTGAACACCCAACCCGGCGCTTCCAGATTATTCAGCAGAACATCGGCAACCTGGAGGATCACCCACGCGAAAAGCATGTAGGCGACGCTGACTTTTATAACATTGCGGCGTTTTAGCTCATCAAAGAAGTTCAATGTTGAATTCTTCTCATTTAATTTGTCCAGTAAGCGTACCTGCAATCAGTGTCAATGTGGAAATAAACACCGCCACCATGATGGTCGGATCTCCGACAAATTAAGGCACGGTACACAGCTGATTCAAGCAAATCTCACGGATCTCCTTGTCTTTACTTGGGCGTTTGTCCAAACTTAAAACTCGGGATGTGATTCGAACTTTCAGGATACTTTTACAATGATCAGACAACTCCTGGCTTACCTGATTCTTGCCGTTTCTTTACCGGCAACCGCCCTTGCTGCCGATGTCGAGGCAGGCAAGAAACTGTATGCGACCTGCGTGGTCTGCCACGGCGCCAATGCCGAGGGTATTGCGGCGCTTAATTCGCCCGCTCTTGCCGGACAGTCCGAGCCTTACATGATCCGACAGCTCTGGGACTTCAAGAAAGGTAATCGTGGCGCGGCGGACGGCGATACGATCGGAGCACAGATGCGGCCAATGGCGATGACGCTCCAGGATGGCGAGGCAATCGCCAATGTCGCTGCCTATCTCGCCGCCCTGCCACCGAGCAAGCCCCCGGCAACCGTCGAAGGGGATGCTGTGAATGGCCAGAAGTTATTCGGCAGCAGATGCGGTGCCTGCCACGGCGGCAAGGGCTGGGGCAACGAAGCGCTGCATGCGCCCAGGCTGAACAGCATCGGCGACAGCTACCTGATGCGCCAGGTCCGAAACTTCCAGGATGGCTTGCGCGGCGCGCAAAAAAGTACAAATGAAGGCAAGCAAATGGCGATCATGGCGAAGTCCGTGACCACAGAGGAACTGCAGGATATTGCCGCGTTCCTGAATGAGCCGGAACCGCAGGAATAGACTGCACATTACAGATACGAAAACGCCCCTTCACGGGGCGTTTTTGATTCTGGTGGCAAGGTGTACAAGCGCCTGATTCAGTTATTATTTTTGAGCCAGTTATCGGGCCGTCCGTTACTTTGTGTACCTTACAGTGCAGGACGTCAAATAACCGATCCACGCAAAGACGACGGCGCGGCCAAAGCGTCTTGAGTATTTTTGCTGCAACAAATATGCGATACTTTTCGTGTGCAAAGCGATTGCTGTTTACGAGTGCGATCGCCGACGAGTACGATCGCCGAAATTAGAATAAATAAAAAATTTAGAACGCGGCCGCCAATTAAGATCCAGATTGTTGCCTCAGCCGATTAATCTAGCATGGCTACGATGGCTTGCGCTGCACTAGAGTTTCCATTTCACAAATAGAGGACAGGCACATGAAAAAACAACAACTAAAACAAATATGTGCAGTAATTCTGAGCACATCTATGCTCTTGCCGATTGCGCATGCGTCAGATTCCATACAGGACAAGCAGATTAACTCCCGTCCAAGCGCAGAAGGATCAATTATATTTCCGCAACATTTGCTTTCAGGAGAGGTGGAAGTCTTCGTGCGATTTGATGTTCCATCAGTTGCGGAACTCAACATCGATTCCATGAAGCGTAATGGAAAGATGGCGAATAGCAGAGCACAGATACGGCAGGCCGAAAAAGTTTCCGCGCAGCAAGAACGAATGTTGAGATCCCTTGCCAAATTTGGTGCCAAGGAGCAATCAGCGCTTCGTGTCGGTGCCAATGGCGTACGTATCAAGGTTGATGCAACTTCCCTTGCAGACATCAGGAAACTGCCCGGTGTTCGTACCGTATCACCAGTAATTCAGCATGAACTCTACAACGTCGAGAGCGTGCCGTGGATCGGTACCCAGGCGTTCTGGGATACCATTGGAACCGGTGAGGGCGTCAGCATAGGTGTCATCGATACGGGCATCGACTATCAACATATGGGTTTCGGTGGTGACGGCACAGACAGTTTCCCAACAGCCAAAGTAGTTGGTGGTTATGATTTTGTAGGCGACGACTACAATGGCAACAACACGCCCGTTCCTGACGATGACCCGCTCGATTGCAACGGACATGGCACCCACGTAGCCGGTACTGCTGCCGGTATTGGTATCCCGGATGTCATCGGACCAGGTGTTGCCAAGGGTGCGGATCTTTACGCTTTGAGAGTCTTTGGTTGTGGCGGATCAACCAGGGTGACGTCTGATGCCATTGAATGGGCCATGGATCCGAACGGTGACGGAGATATGAGCGACCACCTCGACGTCATCAACATGAGCCTGGGATCAAGTTTCGGTACCCCGGATGATCCTTCTGCCATCGCAAGCAACAACGCCGCTCAACTCGGTATTATTGTAGCGGCCGCAGCCGGCAACTCAGGTGATGTGCCTTATATTACCGGTGCACCCGGTGTAGCAAGTCTGGCAATTTCCACCGCAGCGTCCACCAAGGGCGGTGACGTACCAGCCATTCAGGTTTCAGGCGACTACAATGCATTTATCGAAGCGACAGAGGGCACGAGCCCGGTCGCGGTCAGTGATGGTCCTTTCTCCGGCCCACTGGTTCAGGATCCGAATACGCTCGGTTGTACTTCGACCGGAGGTATCACGACCGATATGACCGGTGGTGTCGCGTTGATATCCCGCGGTGCCTGTACGTTTGCTGACAAAGTCGCCAATGCAGAAGCGGCTGGCGCGGTCGCTGTGGTTGTGCATAACGACGGGACAAATCCGTCACGTGTTGCACCGATCATCATGGGTGGTCTGGATGGAGCCGGCGTTGCAGCGGTCATGATCCCGTCGACGGATGGCTTTGCCTTGAGCGCGGCCATTGGTGGTGGCGATTCAGCCACGGCGCTCCTTGACGAAACCCTCGCCACACCGACGCAGTTTTTTGACCTGATCGCCGGTTTCTCTTCACGCGGACCGGGTCACGGTGGTTCAACCTTCAAGCCTGATGTCGCCCTTCCGGGTGTAAGCATCGTTTCGGCTGCCACAGGCACCGTTAACGGTTCGGCAAATTTCCAGGGCACCTCAATGGCTTCCCCGCATACCGCCGGTGTTGCAGCATTGATGCGTGAACAGCATCCGAACCTGGATTCCGCAGCAATCAAGGCAATCATCCAGAACTCCACCGTTGACATGAATCAGCCTCTGCCCTTGGCGCTTCAAGGCGTCGGCCGGGTAAGTGTTGCCAACGCCATGGAACTCGGCAGTTACGCATCGCCAGGTGGTATTAGCTTTGGTCGTCTAAACCCGAAGAGCCATCAGTTCCTGAAGAAGACCGTGGACGTTACAGACTTCTCCGGTCAGGCTCGGTATTTCACTGCCACGCATATTCCCAACCAGACGGTACCGGGCGTTAGCGTGAGTTGTGATCCGGATGTCAACGTCACAGCCAACGGCACCAAGAAATTCAAAATCAGCATGACTTTGGATCCGGCTGCGATGCCCTATGACGTTCCTTTCTACTTTACGCAAACGGAAGTTGATGGCTGGTGCGTCCTTGATGACGGCGACGATACGCTGCGCATTGGTTACATGGCAACGGTTGACCCCGCCTCCCACTTGAAAGCAGTGTCTGGTAAGAATGGCCTTCTCGTCCAGAATTTCGGTGGCCAGGCAGCCGGCTTTGGTGAAGGATTCACGCTAACCGGCGTTGATGGACTGTTGCTTGATGGAACCAATAATTCAATCGATGCGGTCGGGTTCAGGACGGCAGACCCGGATTTCTATTTTGGTCTTCCTGTAATGGAATTTGGGGTTGCGTCCGATAAGGCATGGGAGTCTGCATCCAATCTTGAGTGGGATATCTTTATCGATCTCGACAAGGATGGATCTGATGATGTTGTCCTTGTGGGAGCTGATTATTCATTCCTGAGTTCAAGCGGGAGCGCCGGCGATATGGTTACGGCTCAGTTTTCTCTGAGCGGGGGTGGCTTCCTTGACTGGTTCTTCGCCAGCGTGGACTTTAATGATCGTGTTGCGAACACGATGGTCTTGTATGGTCGTGATGGCAGCCTCGACGTACAGTTTGGAACCGTCGATACTGCCAACGAACTCCTGCCGGACGCTGCGTCCGTAGGGTTCTTCGGTGGCGGTGGCGCTAAGCTTGGAACCTCTGGGCCTTCTGGCAGTATGCTTTGGCTGTTCCCAAATAATGAAGAGGCAGCCCAGGCGCAGACTGTTACCATTAAATAGAAATCACTCGAGTGAGCGATGCTTAATCTGTTTTGCAGATTAAGCATCCATGAAAGAAGAATGGGCCGCATCAGCGGCCCATTTTTTTTACAGCGGTTTATTCTGTTTCATGACAGGAAACGATCTTTTCGCAGATAACAAAGTCACCGCCCTCCAATGGAACCCGGTACTCGTACTGCTTGTCCCGGCAGGTCATATTAATCCTCAGCCCATCTATCGGACCCTCTTTGTATTGCTGATCGGAATGTGGACATCCCAGGCTCGAGTCTGGCCAGGTTTCGAGCTTGAGTTCCCTCACCTTCACAAGCTCGGAATCTACATTCAACCTCTCCGCGAGATCAAGTACTGCCGCCTTGTGTGAACGCATAATCGAGTCCGCACGCTTCCTTCTTTCAAGCATGAATTCGTTGATGCGGTCACAGATAACGGCTCTATTATCACCGACATTTACCGTATAGAATTCCTCATCGACCTTAAGGTTGACCAAATATCCTGGTGTCACTTTTTGTAGATATTCAACGCCGGGTTCAGCACAACCGAGACTGGAGTCCGGCCACTGTATAGATCTAATTCTAATGTTGGTTACCGTATCCCGTGATGCGGGAATCTTATCGTTGACTTTGCTTATGGCCAGATCAATGGCCGCCTGTTCCTCTTTGGAATAGGATTTTTCCGCCTGTTCCTTCCTGGCCTCGGTCACGACTTGTGCTTGCTCCTCGCTTAGTATGTTTATGACGTCTTGTGCTTCATGCTTCGTCTGAGCCGGCTCCGTGGCACATGAGGCGCAAGTAAAAAACGCCAAAGCCAAGGCGATTGCAATTATCAGGTTCATTCGATGGCTTGATCGATTCGTATTCAGTTGTTTCGTTAGCACGCCGCACTTCCTGAGTTAGCTATTTAAAAGACGGGCACCACAGAAATAAACCGCAAGTACCACGCAGGGTTTTGGTCAAAGCTATAACTTGGAAACGATCATACGAGAAAAAATGGCGGATTCCGACATTTATGCGGCCTGGACGGAGCGGAATGGACCGCTGGCTGCGCCAGCTCGCTCTTCGTGCGCCTGTCGTTGCATCGCGCCTCGGTTGAACCACCGACACGCGGATTTTCAGTTCGCCTTCTTATCCGCTTTGGTCGACTGGGCTTGCAGGCGACGATCGAGCAGCGGCAAGAGCCACGGCGCGAAGCGAGTGACGTAGTGAATGCTGCGCGCATACTTGTCCGGAAACACATGCAGCCGATTGCGGCGGACACCCTCCATCATCCGCGCAACGACATCTGAGGGTTCCGAGATCAAGTAAGCGGGTACGATGGTTCGTTCCTCATAGCCGAATTGTGGCGAATCGAGAATTGCCGTCTGGCTGAAACACGGATAGATGTTAGTCACATGCACGCCCGTGCCCTCCAGGTCGGCGGCCAGCGACACACCGAATCCACGCAGGCCGAACTTCGACGCACAGTAAGCGGATAGCCCTTTGGCGCCGGCCCACCCGGCGAGGGACGAGACGTTGACGATATGTCCACTGCCGCGCTTGATCATGCCGGGAAGAAACTGGTTGCACAGCCTCATCGGCGCCAGCAGGTTGAGCTGCATGAGGCTTTCCCAGTGGTCCCGCGGGACGTTGTCCAGCCGCCCGGCGACACCGATGCCTGCGTTGTTGACCAGAATATCCGGCACCACGCCGCGGGACGTACAGGTTTCAACAACCGTGTCGCATCCCTCTTCGGATGCAAGGTCGGTGGCAATCGCAACGATGAGATCGTCGCCAGCAGCACCAACAACGTCCAGTAATGCACGCTCGGTAACATCTGTCAGTATCAGCTTCGCGCCCTTGCTACGAAACTGACGCACCAATTCTCGACCGAAGCCGCCGCCGGCACCGCTAATCAGAACTGTCTTGTTGGCTGCATTAGTCATAGGCAAAAGTCATAGGCATTTATGAGATGCTAGCGCTTATGGTCGAAGAATACTTTGATGTCGTCATTGTCGGTGCCGGACTGTCCGGCATCGGCGCCGCCTGGCACTTGCAGGACAAGTGCCCCGACAAGCGTTACGTGATCCTCGAAGGGCGGGCATCGATGGGCGGCACCTGGGACCTGTTTCGCTACCCGGGGATTCGTTCGGACAGCGACATGTACACACTCGGCTACAACTTCAAGCCATGGAAGGAAGGCAAGGCCATTGCCGACGGTCCCTCGATTTTGCAATACATCCGGGAAACGGCGTCCGATGCAGGTATCGACCGTCACATTCGCTATCAACAAATAGTGACCTCGGCAAAATGGTCGAGCGAAGACGCCGCCTGGACGGTTGCAACGCATGATTCGGCCACCGCCGAGACCGTCACGATTCGCTGCAACTTCCTTCTGATGTGCTCGGGCTATTACAACTACGAGCAGGGCTACCTGCCCGAGTTCAAGGGGCGCGACAGCTTTCGCGGCGAGACGGTACATCCACAACACTGGCCTGAAGACCTCGACTACAGCGGCAGAAAGGTCGTTATCATCGGTTCGGGCGCGACTGCCGTGACGCTGGTCCCGGAGATCGCCAAGAAAGCCGAGCACGTCGTGATGCTGCAACGCTCGCCCACCTATATGGCATCAATGCCGGACGTCGACTGGATTGCAGGGCTGTTGCAATGGCTGCTGCCGGAAAAAACGGCCTATTCGATCATCCGCTGGAAGAACATTCAATTCCAGCGCTGGATCTATTGGCGGACTCGAACAGCGCCACAGAGAATACGCAAAAAGCTGCTGAAGATGGCACGCAAAGAGTTAGGAAAGGGTGTCGACTTCGACAAGCACTTCGTACCGCGCTACGACCCGTGGG
>JAACFM010000083.1 GCA_009937445.1 Gammaproteobacteria bacterium
ACAGTCCACGCGCGGATGGCCCGCTGGTTAAAGTCAATTGTGCATCGATACCCAAGGAGTTGTTTGAGAGTGAGTTCTTCGGCCACATAAAAGGTGCTTTCACCGGAGCCCACAAAGATCGAATCGGCCGCTTTCAGCTTGCTGACGGAGGCACTCTTTTCCTTGATGAGGTGGGTGAAATCCCAATGGAACTGCAAGGCAAACTGTTGCGCGTACTGCAAGAGAGCGAGTTCGAGCCGGTTGGTGACGATGTCACTCGAAGCGTCGATGTGCGGGTGATAGCGGCGACCAACAAGAACCTTGAAAAACTTATTGTTGACGGGAAGTTTCGCGAGGATCTGTTCTACAGGCTGAGTGTTTTTCCGGTTGATGTACCCGCACTTCGGGAGCGCGGCGAGGATATTGTTCAGCTCGCACAACATTTTCTGGAACAGACCTGCAAAGACTTTGGTCGTGACGTCCTAACCCTTACTCGTACACAGACAGCGAATCTGCGAGCATACGACTGGCCAGGTAATGTTCGTGAATTAAAGAACGTCATAGAACGCGCTGTCATTCTCTCGACCGGCAAGGTTCTGCGACTGGACTTGTCGATGCCTGGACTGGAAGTTGATATTGACCGGGTTGTCGCTGTGGCGTCGGAGCATGAAGAGATTCTGAGTGAGAAGGACATGCGGGACTTTCAAAAGAACAATATCGTCAAGGCACTGAGGCAGACCAACTGGAAAGTATCCGGAATCGGTGGCGCAGCTGAAATTCTGGGAATTCGACCGACGACGCTGGCAGACAGGATTCGAACGTTAAAGATCAAAAAGCCGGTGCAACGCTAATGCAGATAATTGCCATCAAGCGAGTGAGTTTGGCCATCGTGTTTACGGCCTTGGTGGCCAGCCTTTATTTTCTGCCGCTCGCAAATTGGGTCTCTCTGCTTGTTGAGTGGGGACAACAAAACCCTGTGCTTGGCCCTGTTGTTTACGTCGTTTTCGTCATCCTGGCTACGACGCTTTTTCTGCCTGGCTCAGTGGCGATGATGATAGGCGGTTTTCTGTTCGGTTTCGTGCCCGGTTTTCTGTTCGCCGCACTGGCACTGCCGTTTGGTGCACAGGCCGCTTTCGAGTTTGGTCGCTGGGTAGCCCGGCCCTGGGTCAGAAGAAAAGTGGCGAACAATCGTCGCATGATAGCGATCGAAGCGGCACTTCGTGAGGAAGCGTTTGTTATCGTGGTTCTGACCAGGCTGTCGTTGATCTTACCGTTCAATCTGCTCAACTACCTGTACGGTGCGACGTCGGTGAAAGCGACAATTCACCTGATGGCGACAGCCGTTGGCATGCTGCCGGCGATTGCTTTGTACGTGTACCTTGGCACTCTGGCTCGGGATATTGGTCAGATACTTTCGGGCGAGGCTGCGCCGCCGGACCTGGGATACTGGGTCATTGCCGCCGGAGTCCTGGCCATTGTCGCAGCCACATGGGTAATTCACAGAACCGCCACAAAGGCGCTGGAGCGGCACTTGACCGAGCAACAGGAAACAAAGCTTTGAAGGTGATATGGCTCGCAGTCGGATTTCTGGCACTGACATCTGCGGTATCGGCGACCGACAATGAACTGCCAATGCGTGTGCAGAGCGCCCTGAACGCGCGGAGCGTGCCACACGACTCACTGAGTATATTTGTCACCGATCTGGACAGCGGCGAAACCATCGTGGACTGGCGTGGCGATGAGCCGCGAAATCCAGCTTCAACTATCAAGCTTTTGACCACTCTGGTCGCGCTGGACGTACTGGGGCCGGCTTACCGTTGGCGAACGGATGTCTACGTTGCCGGAGATCTGAGTGACGGCAAACTGGATGGCGACCTGGTGTTGAAGGGTTACGGTGACCCGTTTTTAGTGACGGAACGGGTCTGGCAGTTGTTGCGTAATATCCGCCATGCCGGCGTGCGCGAGATCAGCGGAGATCTGCTACTGGACGATAGCTGGTTTGAAGTTGGCCACTATGATCCGGCAGCGTTCGACCGGCAACCATTGCGAGCCTATAATGTTGCGCCCAACGCGTTGATGATGAACTTCAAAGTTGTGAGGTACTGGTTCGAACCAGATCACGAAGGCGGCGCAGTGGCTGTAAGAGTGGAGCCCCCACTCGATAATTTGAGTGTCGAGAATCAGCTCGGCCTTGCCAATGGCAGCTGTCGCGGATTTCAACGCGGTATAACAGTCACCACAAATGAATCGGTTGATGAAGTTACCTTTTCGGGACGATTCCCGAACGGCTGCAAACGTTATGCGATGGACCGGACGGCACTGTCCCACAATGAGTTTGTGTACGGATTGTTTGAATCTCTCTGGCGCGAATCAGGCGGCTCGATTGATGGTGGGTGGAAGAATGTCGTCGTTGAGGAAGACGCCGAACCATTACTTTCATTCGATTCCCAACCGCTCACCGAAATCATCGCGCGCGTCAACAAGTACAGCAATAACGTGATGGCACGCCAATTGATGTACACGTTAGGTGCTGAGGTAAACGGACCGCCGGGAACCGAAGAAAATGGCAGGGCGGTCATTGAAGAATGGTTGACGGATAACGGTCTCGCATCAACTAAAATTGCGATTGAGAATGGTGCGGGGCTGTCGAGGAAGACCCGCACAACGGCGAAAGATATGGCGGCAATGCTGCGGTTTGCTTGGCAGCAACCGTATATGCCGGAGTATCTCGCATCGATGTCACTGTCAGGGCTGGACGGCACGTTGCGACGCCGGTTTGGTGACTCGGGTCTGGTTGGCAAAGCACACCTGAAAACAGGTTCCCTCGATCACGTCACGGCTATTGCGGGGTTTTTGCAATCCGGCTCAGGACGTCGATTCGCGGTGGTTGCGATGCAAAACCATGAAGATATTCACCGCGGTCCCGGTGAAGAGGTGCAAGAGGCAATACTGCGTTGGCTGTATGCACAATAAGGTACACTCGCGGCGACTAAGGGAGAGAAAAATGCGTCCAATCTACTGGGCAATCATCGGGTTTCTGGGGCTGGCGCCGCTCAGCGTGCTTGGTGAAACAGCGTATGTAACAGACAACCTTCGCCTCGGTCTTTATGCGACAGAAGATACCAGTGGTCGGCCGATACGGATGCTTGACAGTGGTCAGGCGATGGAGGTTTTGTCGCGCGATCGAAACTACGCCAACGTGCAATTGCCAGACGCATCGGAAGGGTGGGTCAAAGCGGCGTATCTCGTCGATGAAAAGCCGGCGAAACTTATCGTTGCCGAGATCACCGCTGAGCGCGATACTTTGCTCGCTGAGTTGGAAGAAACCAAACAGGCTTTTGCTGCACCTGCGGCAACGATCGAATCGCTGAAAAACGACGCGTTGGCTTTTGATGCCCGACTCGCGGAAGCGACAGCAAAAATTGCCGTGCTGGAAGAGGAAAACGCATCCATACGCGGTCTCAAGGAACAGTACAGAGGTAGCTTGCCCCTCAGCTGGGTCGCCATTGCTATCGGCGTTTGCCTGATCAGCGGAATTTTGCTGGGCATGTGGTGGGTTGATCGCCAGAGCCGCAAACGGCACGGCGGTATCAGAATATATTGAGCGATATAAGCGCTTGTTATAAGGCGATAACAACTTGACCGTTCACGCTATAACAACACCAACCTAAGGTAACCCTCCTTCCGCGCGAGAATTCGCGGCGTTATAGCATTGAGGAGTTGCTGCGATGAGTGGTTTACCCGCCGGCGTACTGCCGCTGGACGAAGAACAGACGATTAGCCTGCAGTCAGCCGTAGCCGGGCTGACCGCGCAGCAATTGCAATGGGCATCCGGGTACGTGGCCGGACTCGCTGCTTCTAGCAAACAAGCCATGCCGATCGCAAGCAATGAGCGATTGCTAGCAGCGATCGTTCATGCTGATGAGAAAAACTTGACGGTTCTGTACGGTTCGCAAACCGGCAACGGTGAGGAAATCGCGCTGCAGCTGGTCGATCGAGCCCGCGCAGAGGGAATCGCCGCGACTGCTGTCAGTCTTGCCGATTTCAAACCAGCCAATCTGAAACGAGAGTCGCTGGTCACGTTCGTCATCAGTACCCATGGCGAAGGTGATCCGCCTGACGACGCTGAACTGTTTCACGAATTTCTCCTGTCAAAAAAAGCACCTGAGCTTTCGAGTCTCGGGTACTCCGTGCTTGCGCTGGGAGACAGCAGCTACGTCAATTTCTGCCAAACCGGCCGTGAACTTGATGCAAGACTCGCGGAACTGGGCGCTAAACGAATTTCGGCGTTGGTGGAATGTGACCTCGACTACGAGGCCTACGCTACTGAGTGGGTGGGCCAAATCGTGTCCCTGTTACCGAATCTTCTGGGAGTGCGAGAGAACGCCGTTATTCCCACGTTGCGGGCGGTTGACGCGGTAGCGACATTCGATAAATCGAATCCGTTTGCAGCCGAAGTTCTCGTCAATCAAAAAATTACGGGAGGCGACTCCAGCAAAGACGTTCGTCACATCGAGCTGTCTGTCGAGGGTTCAGGGCTGAGCTACGAGCCGGGCGATTCTCTGGCTGTAATCACTCGAAACCCCCCACAGCTGGTGACCGAACTGCTGGACGACCTGGCGCTGGACGGAGAAACGGTCGTTGCTATACGTGATCAGGATTTCAGGCTGAGGGACGCATTGACCTCAGAACTCGAGATCACTGTCATCACTCTCGGTTTCCTGAGAGATTGGGCAGCGCTTTCGGGCGATGAAGAGCTTGCCTCGATATTGAATGCAAGCGAGCCAGCGGTGCTGGGTCTTTTCCTCGAAAACCACCAGGTCATCGATGTCGTTCGTCTGTATCCGACCAATGTCGGCGCACAGGCGTTTGTTGCCATGCTGCGTCATTTAAGTCCCCGCTCGTACTCAATATCATCAAGCCCGGACGCAAACCCCGATGAAGTTCATCTAACCGTTGCAGCCGTGCGCTACGAAGCTTTCGGACAGGAACACTGGGGCTCGGCGTCAACCTATCTCGCCGACCGGCTGCAGGAGGGTGATGCTGTCTCGGTTTATGTTGAGCGAAATTCGCGCTTCCGTCTGCCGGGTGAAAATGTGCCGATCATCATGATTGGGCCGGGCACCGGAGTAGCACCGTTTCGCGCCTTTGTCGAGCAACGCGCCGAACAGGGCTCCGCAGGCGATAATTGGTTATTCTTCGGAGACAGGAATTTCGACAGCGACTTCCTTTATCAACTCGAGTGGCAACGTTATTTGAAGCGGGGCATCCTCACACGACTCGATGTCGCGTTTTCGAGAGACCAGCGCCAGAAGATCTATGTGCAGGACCGCATCCGCGAAAACAGCAAGGAAGTTTTTCGTTGGCTCGAGAGAGGCGCTGCCCTTTACGTTTGCGGTGATTCCAAGCGAATGGCTGGCGACGTCAACGACGCATTGATCGACGTGCTTGTGCAAGAAGGTGGGATAGACGCCGAAGCGGCGGCAGCAAAACTCAAGGCACTGCGTGGTGAAGGCCGCTACCAGCGGGACGTATACTGATGAGCGACGCTAACCTGACCGAAGTTGAGTCTATCAAGGCTGCCAGCCGTCATCTGCGAGGGACACTCGAAGATGGGCTAAATGATCCATTAACTGGCGCTGTCGCTGACTCCGATACGCATGTGTCGAAGTTTCATGGCATCTATCAGCAGGATGATCGTGATCTTCGCAGTGAGCGCAAACGTCAAAAGCTCGAGCCGGCCTATAGCTTCATGATTCGCGCGCGTATCCCCGGGGGCCTGTTGACCACGTCGCAGTGGCTGGGTCTTGATCGCATAGCAACTGAGCATGCAAATCAGACGATTCGACTGACGACTCGCCAGGCGATTCAGTATCACGGTGTCGTTAAACGTGATCTCAAGAAGACAGTTGCCGAGATAAATCAGGCTGCGCTGGACACTATTGCTGCCTGTGGCGACGTAAATCGAAATGTTATGGCACCGCCGCTGCCGCAGTTATCGTCAATCCACCGCGAAGTCCAGCGTCAGGCGGAGGCATTGTCCGAGCACTTGATGCCAAAGAGCAGGGCATACCACGAGATATGGCTGGACGGCGAGAAGATCGAATCATCAAAAACCGATGTTGAACCGATTTACGGTGATACCTATTTGCCGCGAAAGTTCAAAGCGGCATTCGTAGTACCGCCGCAAAATGATGTTGACGTGTTTTCGCAGGACCTGGGGTTCATCACTATTGTCACAAACGGGAAGATATTGGGCTTCAATGTCACCGTCGGCGGTGGCATGGGGATGACCCATGGTGAGACCGATACCTATCCGCGACTCGGTGATGTCCTTGGTTTCATCAGCCCCGACGCAGTGCGTGTGGTTGCCGAAGCGGTGGTCACGACGCAACGAGATTTTGGCGATCGCACGAACCGTAAACACGCGCGATTGAAATACACTATCGAGGATCGTGGTGTTGAATGGTTTCGCGCTGAAGTTGAGCGGCGATCCGGCGTCATATTCGGTGAGCCAGAAAAATTTGCTTTCGTAGCCAATGGCGATACTTATGGCTGGCAACAGGACGATGTCGGCGCCTGGCACTATGGACTGTTCGTCGAGAGCGGACGGGTCGGCGACTTCGGAGACAGGCGCATCTTGAGCGGATTGCGTGCGCTCGCACAACGGCACAACACCGAGTTTCGGCTGACACCCAATCAAAATTTGATCATCGGCAAAGTTGCCGACCAAGACAAAGCCAGTATCAATTCATTGCTCGTCGAGTACGGCATCGAGAATAGTGCACATGCGAGTCCACTCAGACTCAACTCGATGGCCTGCGTTGCTTTCCCGACCTGCGGCCTTGCAATGGCAGAAAGCGAGCGCTATTTGCCAACGTTGATCGACAAGCTTGATGCAGACCTAAAGCGGCACGGTCTCGGTGACGAACCGATCACGATTCGCATGACGGGCTGCCCGAACGGTTGTGCGCGTCCGTATATCGCTGAAATCGGCCTGGTCGGAAAAGGTCCGGGTCGATACACCCTGTTCCTCGGAGCCGGGTTCGCAGGAGGCAGACTGGGCGCCCCGTATCTGGAT
Source organism: Gammaproteobacteria bacterium (assembly GCA_009937445.1). Classification (GTDB taxonomy): domain Bacteria; phylum Pseudomonadota; class Gammaproteobacteria; order Steroidobacterales; family Woeseiaceae; genus UBA1847. The sequence goes on from JAACFM010000083.1 coordinate 7,061, forward strand.
AACGCGAATGAAGAAGAGGTCCTCGCTGCGTTGAGTCCTCTGTTCGAACACTACGCACTCGAGCGACATGAGGCAGAACACTTCGGTGATTTTCTCGTTCGTACCGGCGATGTCCGGGAAATCACTGCGGGAAGGCATATCCATGACGGCTGAAGAGAGAATCGCTTCGGCTTTCAGGAATTTGCCGGGGCAACACATCATGAGTTCGAGTTTTGGGGCGCAGTCGGCTGTCATGCTGCACCTCGTAAGTCGGCAGCAGGCGGACATTCCTGTTGTCCTCATTGATTCGGGCTACCTGTTTCCGGAAACCTACCAGTTTGTCGACGAGTTGACTGAGAGGCTGCAACTGAAGCTCAAAGTCTATCGTCCCGACCGCTCTGCTGCCTGGCAGGAAGCAAGGCATGGAAAACGATGGGAACAGGGACTGCCGGGTCTTGATGCTTACAATCAGGACAACAAAGTCGAACCGATGCAACGGGCGATTGATGATCTCAATGTTGGTACGTGGTTTTCAGGTTTGCGTCGGAGTCAATCGATCGAACGGGCGAAAACGCCGTTCGTGGAACGCTCAGGCGATCGATTCAAGGTCTATCCGATAGCGGACTGGAGCGACAAGGATATCTACGACTATTTGAAGAAACACGATTTGCCGTATCACCCGCTGTGGGAGAAGGGCTATGTTTCAATAGGCGACGTACACACCACGAAGTCATTAGCGGATGTCGATTCAATCGAAGAAACACGCTTTTTTGGATTAAAGCGTGAATGTGGATTACACGAACTGGATTTTGGAAAGACCGTTGTGGATGCAAAAACAGCCTGACGCCCGATCCTGACAATCAGTCAGACGGCCTCGGTCATGCCTTCGTCGCAACCACCTCTTACAGGTAAATCGGACGTCTGAATCAACCCGTCAATATCGTCCTGAGAGCTTGCGCGACGGATATCGTCGAGCTGTCTGGATGTCAGGTGTGATGCAAATAAATGAATAAAATCAACCATATACCGACGAAGAACTGCATTTTTCCGATAACCGATCCAGGTCGTGCTTCGTGGGAACAGCCCCTCGGCGTCGATAACCTGGAGATCCTTCTTGTCGGCACAATCGGCTGCCATGCTGGCAACAATGCCGACACCAAGGCCCATACGAACGTAGGTCTTGATGACGTCAGCGTCACGCGCTGTAAAAACGACATCCGGTTCAAGACCTTCGTCCGCGAACGCACGTTTTAATGACGACTGACCACCGAAACTGAATACGTAAGTAACGAGCGGATACTTGGCGAGATCACCCAGCGTGATTTTCCGATCGAGATTTGTGAGTTCGTGATCTTTCGGCACCACGATCGAACGGTCCCATCGGTAGCTCGGTACCAACATCAAGTCGGTGAACAAATCGGTCGAACCGGTCGCAATCGCGAAGTCGATGTCATTGGCCGCAATCATGTCAGCGATTTGCTCAGACGTCCCCTGATGCAAATTCAATCCGACTTTCGGGAATCGTTTTCTGAATTCAGAGACAATACCGGGCAAGACATAGCGTGCCTGAGTGTGCGTCGTCGCAATCGACAACGAACCCTCTTCCTCCTGGAAGTAATCCGACGCCAGACTTCGAATATTGTCAGCTTCCCGCATGATAATTCTGGCGCGTTCTATGACCTGATGGCCCGCGGGAGTAATACTGCCAAGGCTTTTCCCTTTGCGGGTGAAAAGCAGCATGCCCAGTTCTTCCTCAAGCAGTTTCAGTTGCTTGCTGACGCCAGGCTGGCTCGTATACATGCGCTCGGCTGCCGCGGTGATATTCAGACCGTTGTCCACGATTGCCAGCAGATATTTGAGTTGTTGCAGTTTCATGCGGGTTTTCTTATTGCTCTCATCAAGTCTACGACCAATTTAAGTCTGTTCAGGTTCAATTACCGTGCTACGTATAACAGATTCTTATAACTCAAAGCTATAACACCAGAAACAGTGTGTCTTTCAGGTGTCAGCGACCACGGATATAGTGACTGACCCTTTGCAGTGGATATTTAAGTGGATTATTTTCCAGCCTTCCTTAGTCTTCGCGGCCGATCTTGCCTTGTTGTTGGTGGTGGCGACATCGCGCTTCGAAAGGTGAGGTTGCTGACATCAGCCGGCGCCAAGATCACCATAGTGGCACCGGAATTCAGCCACGCACTGACTGGATTTTCCGGCGAGAACGGCCACCAGCTTGTCGCTCGTCCATTTCGACCCTCTGATGTTCTCGGTCACTGGTTAGCTGTTAGTGCCACAGGCATTCCCTCTGTAGAGCGCTCTGTGTATGAGAATGCAACAGATGCTGGCATCTTCTGCAACGGTGTGGATGATATTGAGAATTGCAGCTTCATCACGCCAGCAATCGTCGATCGCAGCCCGATCGTTGTCGCCATCTCCTCTGGCGGTGCGGCTCCTGTTCTTGCCCGAAAAATACGAGAACAGATCGAACGGATGTTACCGGTCGGATTGTCGAGGTTGGCGGTCCTCGCGCGCAAATGGCGTGCTCGCGTTAGCGAGAGACTGTCAGATCTTCTCAGTCGCAGGCGATTCTGGGAGTCCGTCTTCGACGGTCCTGCTGCCAGCCAGGCAATTGCAGGCGATAGTCGCGCAGCGGAAGCCACGATGGCATTGCTCCTGGACGAGGCTTCTCTTCCACAAGCCGGTGAGGCCTGGCTTGTTGGTGCCGGACCGGGCGACCCCGGTCTATTGACCTTGCGGGCGCTGCAAACAATGCAAAGCGCTGACGTTATTCTGCACGACCGCCTGGTTTCGAAGGAGGTATTGAGCCTAGCAAGACGAGATGCAGATCTCGTCTCGGTAGGGAAGTTGCCTGGCTGCCGCGCGAACACGCAAGATGAAATCAATGCGCTATTGGTCAGCCTGGTCGCTTCCGGAAAACGAGTTTGCCGTCTCAAAGGCGGAGATCCTTTTATCTTTGGACGGGGTGGCGAGGAGGCTGAAGCACTCCGGAATGCTGGCCTTTCATATCAGGTTGTCCCGGGCATCACCGCCGCCGCAGGATGTGCTGCGTATTCCGATATTCCGTTGACGCATCGCGATCTCTCCCAGTCTGTGGCATTCGTGACTGCGCACGGCAAGAACTCGGTCGATACCCTTGACTGGGCCGCGTTGGCCAGAGATAAACAGACGCTGGCATTTTACATGGCAGTGCAGCGCTTCCCCGAATTGATGAATAACCTGATCAATTATGGGCGATCGGCGGATACACCGATCGCTATTATTGAAAAGGGAACGACACCCGAGCAGCGGGTCATTCGCGGAACGCTCGGTCAGCTTACATTGCTGGCCGACGCCCATCGTGTAGCGGCTCCTGCGATGCTCATCATCGGCGAAGTCGCCGCACTGGGCATCAGGGAACAGGACCCGATGCCGCAATCAGCACAAAATTATGCTAAACCTGAATTAAGGATGGTTCAGTAAAGGTTAATAACGATGATTTACAACAATATTCTTGAAACCATTGGCAACACACCGATCGTACGTCTCAACAACATGGGGCCCGACCACGTTGAACTCTACGTAAAGGTCGAGTCCTTCAATCCGCTGGCGTCGGTAAAGGATCGTCTGGCTTACGCGATTATTACGGATGCGGAGCGTCGCGGAACCTTGCAGCCGGGTCAAACAGTGATCGAGGCCACGTCGGGAAATACCGGCATCGCTCTTGCAATGGTGTGCGCGGTAAAAGGCCACCAGTTCGTTGCAACGATGGCTGACTCGTTTTCTATGGAACGCCGCAAGATCATGCGCGGGCTTGGCGCGAAGGTCATTCTCACACCAGCGGCCGAGCGCGGTTCCGGTATGGTAAAGAAAGCTGAAGAACTGGCAGAAAAACATGACTGGTTCCTGGCTCGCCAATTCGAAAACGAAGCGAACCCGGCCTACCATCGCAGCACGACCGGCCCCGAGATTCTGCAGGACTTTGCGGGCAGACGGCTCGATTACTGGGTGACCGGATACGGCACGGGTGGAACCATGACGGGTGCCGGTGAGATTCTCAAAGCGGCGCGTCCGGACATCAAAATCGTGGCGACCGAACCAGCGGCAGCTTCGTTGCTTTCTGGTGCCGACTGGGCGCCACACAAGATCCAGGGTTGGACTCCCGATTTTATTCCGGACGTTTTGAACGAGCAAATCTTTGATGAACTGCTGCCTGTTACAGACGAACGGGCAATCGAGGTCTCGCGAGAGCTTGCAGCCAAAGAAGGCATCTTTACCGGCATTTCATCGGGCGCCACATTGGCTGCCGCGTTGGCCGCGGCGGAAAACGCACCCAAGGGTTCTGTGATGCTCGCGATGCTTCCGGATACCGGTGAACGGTATTTGAGCACGCCATTGTTCGAAGGCATCAACGAGGGTTCCGATGATGACTGGCTCGAGAAATTGTGAGCAGTTGTTCAATTTTGGCAATAAAATGGCTTAGATAAGCGGTAAATCGGGGTATAGCTGTGACTCAAGTCACAGCAACGTTGGCGGCGCGCTGTCATATTTGGGGACTAATTATCCCAAACGTGCTCAGGTTGAACCGTGCAAGCAAATGCTCATGCGCTCGTAACAGAACGAAATGTCAGCAAGGCGGGCGGCCTGCTGCATTCGCTTGTGCCTCGAGCGCAGCTTTTCTGTTACTACAACAGTAAGCATGACTGCATATGGAACAGTGACGGTGCGGAAGATTACGAGATCGACAATTTCGTCGCCGAATTGCCGCGTGAGGTCGTCGATCGATTAGTTGGCAATGACGAATCACTACGGCGAACCCTGTCGTCTGGTCGAACAGTCTTGGCGCTGCCGGTTCTCGACGAGTCCGAAAAAGCGGCTGGCCTGCTGGTCGCGATGTTCTCAAAGAACGATGGCAAATCATCATCATTCAACCCCAGTCTCATTAAGAAAATCCTCGAGCCCGCGATCGAACTGATCGGAGAAAGCCTTCGAGTTGGCAGAGAAATACGAGACCTTGAAAGCAGTGTCGAGGAAATCGAGAAAGAGCTTGAGTTTGTTTATGCGGTAGACGAAATAATCTACGGTGCATCGAAACGACATTCAAACCTCGCGCAGCTTGTGGGGAGAAGTGGTCGTTATCTGGGTATTAACTACAGCGTATTGCTGATCCCTTCGAAGCGCATTCGTATCAGTGCTACCCATTCAAACTGGAAGAACGTCAACCGCAAGGTTCTGGACCGGTATCTTGTTGAGCAGCTGATGCCCAAACTGGACGGTCAGCGTAAACCTGCCATTTTCGAAATTCCCGCGGACGATACTCCCGAAAGTGCCAAAACAGGCTATCAGACCTTGCTTTGTCCCCTGCTCGACAAACAGGGAAACGTTGAGGGTATCCTGGCCCAACTCGGCAAAGTGAACCACAAAAATTTCAGCAAGAATGATCGCCGCTTCATATCTCATATTGGACGAAAGGTAGAATACGTCATTGAACAATCTTTCGATGCAATGACCGGTCTTATGAATCGTTCAGGGTTTGAAACACAACTGCATGAATCATACGGGACGCTTGAATCTGACAGTGATTCCCACCAAATCATCTATTTGGATCTCGATAATCTGCAGCTGGTCAACGATACCTTCACTCGTAAAGCGGGCGACGAGGTCATCATGAGCTTCTCGCGCTTTCTCGCGGGAGGATTGCCAACAAGTGCCGTGCTGTCGCGATTAACAGGGGACGCATTTTGCATGTTGCTGACGCACGCGACCCCGGAAACCGCTCTTGAATATGCGCACAGCATTCGAGACGGCGCATCCGCGCTGCGATATCTCGAGGGCGACAAGTCATTGCAGGTGACGATTAGTATCGGCATCGCGTCGTTCGACCGCAGCAGCGGTGAAGATGGCGATGCGCTTACAACAGCTCGCATGGCCTGCGAAGCGGCGAAAGAACACGGCCGCGATCGAATCGAAATATACACTGAAGGAAATCGAAGTGTCGTCCGACGGTACGACGACATGCAATTGGTAACGAAAATCCAGCGCGCTCTGGACGACAACGAATTTGAGTTGCTGGCGCAACCGATCACCAGTATTTCCGAAAACACAATTCATCCACATTATGAAATTCTGCTGCGCATGGAGGACGGCGAGGGCGGGTGGATAAAAACGTCAGCACTTTTCTCCGCTGCAGAACGTTATCAAATGATGCCGCAGATCGACCGATGGGTCGTTTCAACAACTATCGCAAAGCTCGCCGCAGTCCGTGAGTTCGTAGAAGGTCAGAACGCGATCTTTGCTATAAACCTGTCGGGTCAATCGCTGGGAGACAACGACTTTTTGCAGTTCATCGAACACGAAATCGAACAGAGCGGTCTTCCGGCATCATCGTTGTGCTTTGAAATTACAGAGTCATCGGCTGTTTCAAACCTGAAGAAGGCACAGGCTTTCATCGACCGACTGGGAGAGCGGGGTTGTCGAATCTCCCTGGATGACTTCGGCGCCGGGTTGAGCTCGTTTGCTTATTTGAAAAATTTCAACGTCGATACACTCAAAATCGATGGCGGGTTTATTCGCGATATCACAGAAAATAGAATATCGAAGTCTATGGTCGCGGCAATTACTCAGGTCGCTAAGGTCATGCAGCTCAAGACCGTTGCCGAGTACGTTGAAACGCAAGAAATCTGGACGTTGATTAGCGAACTGGGCGTCGATTTCGCCCAGGGTCATTTCATCGGCAAGCCGGTTACTCTCGACTCAGTATTATCTGATTTGTCCGACATGACCGCATAGCGCCGCTGCCGGGATCAATAAATTCCAGCTTCCAGACCCGCTGCCAGGGTCAGGCCGAGTTCTTCACATTCGTCGAGGCGTGATTCATCGAAATCGCCAACCATGAGCAGGGGTTGCTGTACTTCCTTCACCGCCAGGCCGTTCAGAATGCGCCGAATACTACTGATGGCTCCACTGCCGTCATTGCCCGCTTTGATAAAGAGTGCAAAAGATTTGCCAGCCATTTTGCCTTCGCAGTCGTAGTAACTGCGGTCGAGGAAGTATTTGACCGCGCCGCTCATGTAGCCAAAGTTCTCGGGCGTACCGATGATAAAAGCATCGGACCACAACAGATCTTCGCCAGTTGCTTCAAGGGCGGATTTTGCGCGGACTTCTACACCCTGAATGTCCGGGCTTTGCGCTCCGCGAATAACAGCCTCCGCCATGCGTGTCGTCGAACCCGACTGTGAATGAAATACGACCAGGAGATGTTTGCTGTCCATGGCAACATTCTGCCAGACAACCGGCGCCACCGTAATAGTGTCGGCTTGAGAGAGTTTTTGGTTAGACTGCGGGAATGGGAATTACCAACTACGGCCGGCGGCTGCGCTTTGGTTCGAAAGACTGGCGGAGCAGGGCCTGCAAATTCCGGATGATCTTATTCACTCTGCCGCACGGCTGATCGCCTGTAGTGAATTTGCGGGCAGAGTCTTACTGCGTGAGTTCTCCTGGTTTATTGAGAATGTGGCATCGTTTTCTGATCCGCCGGATGACGTGGAACTGAATCGGTTCGTGGATGCCATAGCGAGCAGTGATGCCGATATTGCCGCTGTGAAGTCTGAATTCCGCCGCTTTCGAAATCGATTTCTGCTGCGCGTCTTGTGGCGGGAGGTTTTGCAACAAGCAGAGCTGGCGGAAACATTGCGGCAGCTATCTTTGCTCGCCGATCGTCTGCTCGATGCGGCAACACAATACGGAATCAAGCAACTGCAACCGCGTTTTGGCCAGGTAAGAAATTCAGCAGGCCAGATTGTGCCAATGGTGATTCTCGGCATGGGCAAGCTGGGCGGTCGCGAGCTGAACTTCTCATCAGATATCGACATTATCTTCTGTTATCCGGAAGGTGG
>JAACFM010000165.1 GCA_009937445.1 Gammaproteobacteria bacterium
TTATTGCCTGATTGCGGCCGTTTCCCCGTCACTTGGCATACCTTGGACATGGGTAAGTCTCTGATTTTTCTAAAAGTTGCCCACGAATGGTGAGCAGGGAGCGAGACTTTATACCAGTGTCATCGGCGCAATACAAGGGCTCACGGGGCCTTTCTCAAGACGCCACTAGAGCAGCCCGCGGCTCGCTAATGACGTCGCGGCGCCCTCTCCGACGATCAGGTGATCGAGCAGGCGGATATCGACCAGATCCAGGGCTGATTTTAGCCGCTTGGTGATGCGCTCGTCCGCCTGGCTGGGCTCGGCAACACCGGATGGGTGATTGTGCGCCAGTATAACGGCGGCAGCGTTGACCCCGAGCGCTTCCTTAACGACCTCCCGGGGATAAACCGAGGTGCCATCGATCGTCCCGCGGAATAATTCATCAAAGCGCAGTACCCGGTGCCTGTTGTCCAGATACAGGCAACAGAACAGCTCATGATCGAGGTGCTGCATGCGGGCCTTCAAGAATGATTCGGTATCTCGGGGACTGCGTATCGCTTCGCCACACGGCAATGACTCCTCGAAATACCGGCGAGCCAATTCGGGCAATGCCCTCAAGGCAGCCAGGCGGGCCCGTCCTATGCCGCGACAAGCCAGCAATTCTGTGTTGTTAGCGTGCAATATGCTTCGTAAGCTGCCAAAGCGGTGTATCAGTCGAATGGCAGCTTCCTGACCGGATGCGCCTGAGCTGTTGGCGCTGATGACAGCGGCCAGCAGTTCGACGTCCGCTCTTTCCCTGTTCATGACGTTTCTCATCCGTTGATGTTGCTGTCTACTGGTATTTCGATACAACGAATCAATCTGCCATTGATGTCCTGATTCACTGGAACTTGCCGCTAGCTACGGGCTAAGCTTGTTATATGAATATCGTTCTCGGAATCACAGGCGGCATAGCCGCGTACAAAGCACCGGATCTGGTGCGTCGGCTGCGAGAGGAGTTTGTTACTGGCACTTCGCTGCAGGCGGTATCGGGCCGGCCGATTCGTTCCAACCTGTGGGACAAGGAAGCGGAAGCCGCGATGAGTCATATTGAGCTTGCCCGCTGGGCGGACATTGTTCTTATTGCTCCGGCAACGGCGGAAGTCATGGCGCGCATTGTAAGTGGCGGTGCGCCCGATCTGCTCACCACAATTTGTCTTGCGACAGAAGCGCCGATCGCCCTCGCCCCGGCGATGAACCATGTCATGTGGAGCAACCCGGCGACTCAGGCGAATCGAGCGGTCCTTGAGGAGCGAGGCATACACATTTTGGGCCCTGGAATCGGATCCCAAGCCTGTGGTGAGGAAGGCGCTGGACGCATGCTTGAGCCCGATGCGATTGCGGCCACTGTCTTCAGTTTGACGGGCGGGAAAGGCGAAGGATTGCTTGAAGGTCGCAAGGTCGTCGTAACGGCAGGCCCAACGCGCGAAGCGATCGACCCGGTCCGTTACATCACGAATCGCAGTTCCGGAAAAATGGGATATGCGCTCGCCAGCGCGGCAGCCGCGCAAGGCGCACAGGTTATCCTGATCAGCGGCCCGGTTAACCTGGCCGAACCTGCTGGCGTCGAGGTTGTTAAAGTCGAGTCGGCAGAAGAGATGTTTACGGCTACGCATGACGCAGTTGACGATGCTGATATTTTCGTCGCGGCGGCCGCTGTTGCGGACTACCGCCCGGCAGAGGTCGTCGAACAGAAGATCAAAAAGTGTGAAGAAGTGATGACCCTGCAGCTTGCACGTTGCCCGGATATCCTCGCGTCCGTCGCGGCGCTGGAGAGGGCTCCATTTACGGTTGGGTTTGCCGCGGAAACCGAGAACGTCATTGATTATGCCCGTGGCAAGCTCATGAAGAAGAAACTCGACATGATCGTTGCCAATCGCGTTGGTCGAGATTGCGGGTTTGATCGTGACGACAACGCGGCCACCGTATTGTGGGCGGGTGGTGAACAGAGTTATCCAACATCCTCGAAAACTGATCTTGCTCGTCAATTGATTGAGCTTACAGCCAAACACTTCTATGCTTCGCGCGGTTCTGAAACTCAGCCCCGACTAACAATCATTGCAAACAAAGACTGAAGGAACACTCTCCATTGCGATCCATTGAACTGAAGATACTCGACCCACGAATCGGGGACACCATCCCCTTGCCTCATTATGCGACTGACGGGTCTGCAGGTATGGATATGCGAGCCTGTATCGATGAGCCGATTACCGTGGCACCGGGTGAAACCGTATTGATGCCGACCGGACTCGCGATCCATGTTGCCGATCCGACACTGGCGGCTGTTTTGCTACCACGTTCCGGCCTTGGCCATAAGCACGGACTCGTGCTTGGCAACCTGACCGGTCTGATCGATTCAGATTATCAGGGGCAGGTATTCATATCGTGCTGGAATCGCGGCTCAAGCAGCTACGAGGTGCAACCTGCTGAGCGGATTGCTCAAATGGTCTTCGTACCGGTCGAGCAGGTTGAGCTGAAAGTGGTTGCAGAGTTCGACGCCAGCGACAGAGGCGCTGGCGGATTCGGTCACTCTGGAAAAGACTAGCGTTATTCCTGACCGATTCCCTTGAGAGTCTTGAATCGCGAAATGTCTCCAGCGAAACGGGAGATAATTTGCTGTTCATCCGACCGGAACTTTTTCAGGTTGCGCTCGTGACGATCGATAGTCTCTTTTGTCTGCTTGAGTTGGTCGGCCAGCTGCTGAGGAATCATTGGCGCATCAGGGTCTTCGCTATAGGGCTGGTAGTTTGCCACTTCCTTGCGCAGCGCTTCCAGCCGGCGCGCGAGATTACTGAGATACAACTCTGTCACCCGTGATTGCGCCTGAAAAAGCTCAACCCTGCGATCACGGTGCATCAATATTTCTTCTACTGTCAGGTAGGTCGCAAGCAAAGCCTGATCGGCTCGATGCTGAAGCTTTTGCGCAGCTCGCCGCTCGTTCTCGATGCGCTCTTGCTCGAGTTGTTCTGCGGTCTTCTTGCCCTCGAGATTTTCGATGGTTACGCCATGATCGTTCAAGACGTCTTTCGGGAATTCCGCATATTGGGGAGGAATATGGTCGCCATAGTGCACCTGGCCTTCAGCGTCGGTCCATCTGAATACTTTCTGATCATCGGCGTTTGCGGCCAATGGGATCAAGAACAGCAGGGCAGTTGTCAGTATTTGTTTACGCATAGCTCCAATATGCCAGCTTATCGCGGCGATGGAACGGGACTGGTTCTCGTTATTGTAGCTTGGCCTTCTCATTTTGCCGTGTTAAACCTTGTTCAAATGTTTAAATATCAGAGGCTTAGGAGATTACACCGTATTGCTTGCGATAATTGAGAACTGGTTCCAGAAATTCCTCATACTCACTTGATTCTTCGAGAAGGTTAATCAGGTCATCCAGTTGGACAATACTGACGACCGGAATATCCAGCGATTGTTTAAGTTCCTGAACCGCCGAAAACGGTCCCTGGCCGCGCTCTTGTCTATCAAGGGATATCACCAGCCCCGTCACTTTGGCGCCGGCGGCAGAGATGATTTGATAAGCCTCGCGAACGGCAGTGCCGGCCGTAATGACGTCATCAACGATGAGTACGTCGCCGGACAAGGGCGCACCAACGATGCTTCCACCCTCACCGTGGGCCTTTGCCTCTTTTCTGTTGAAAGAATACGGAACGTCGATATCATGCTGTTCAGCAAGCGATGCGGCGGCGAGTGTCGCGAGAGGAATGCCCTTGTAGGCTGGCCCGAAAAGCATGTCGAATCGCATATCAGACTGCGCAATCGCCTCGGCGTAGAAGCGCCCGAGTTTTGCAGCAGCGTAGCCGGTATTGAAAAGGCCGGCATTGAAGAAATACGGGCTCACCCGGCCCGATTTGAGCGTAAATTCTCCAAAGCGAAGAACGCCAAGTTCCAGCGCCAGTTCAATGAACTCTCTTTTGTATCCTCGCATCTTCGTCGTCGTCCGGTGGCTTATGTATGATGAGCGCGGCTGGTTCAATTTCGGACCGGATTATGACACAGGAGTAAGGCCTTGTTTCGCGTTATCAGCCTCAACGCCAATGGAATTCGGGCGGCGGCTCGCAAAGGATTTTTCGACTGGATGGCAGTACAGAATGCCGATGTCGTTTGTATTCAGGAAACCAAGGCGCAGGTTCACCAGTTAAGCGATGAGGTGTTTTCGCCCGCGGGTTATCACTGCTATTACGAAGATGCCGTGAAGAAGGGATACAGCGGTACGGCTATTTACACGCGCCACAAACCCAAGAAGGTTGTTCGCGGTTACGGCGACGCGGAATTCGACAGCGAAGGTCGCTATCTCGAAGTGCAGCTGGGCGGGATCAGTGTTGTGTCTCTGTACCTCCCATCCGGTTCGTCTGGTGATATTCGTCAGGAAGCGAAATACCGTTGCCTGGAGTCCTTTGGTGAGCACATGCAGAAACTGCAGCGGCGCAGGTCCGAGTACGTTATTTGCGGCGACTGGAATATCGTTCACAAGGAAGGCGATATCAAAGGAGCGCGCATGGCTCGACAAGGTGTTTGGTGAGTATCGCTACACCGATGCGTTTCGGATGATTGAGCAGGAGCCCGAGCAGTACACCTGGTGGTCAAATCGCGGTCGTGCCTGGGACAACAACGTTGGGTGGCGGCTCGACTACCATGTTGTAACGCCGGGCCTGAAAGATAAGGTCGAGAGGACGGCCATTTACCGTGACCAGCGCTTTTCTGATCACGCTCCAATCACTATGGACTTTGACTGGGTTCATGGCAGCTGATACCCCGGCAAACGGGCCTCATCGGGAGAGTTTCAAAGAAGCAATCCTCAATCGGCGCACACTGATCTGTGTCTTCACTGGGTTCACCTCGGGGCTGCCTCTCTATATCCTGATTCAGCTGGTACCAGCTTGGTTGAGATCCGAAGGCGTTGGGCTTGCGGAGATCGGCTTCTTTTCACTCATTGGTTTTCCCTACACGTGGAAATTTGTCTGGTCCCCAATAATGGACCGCTACACTTTGCCATTCCTGG
>JAACFM010000084.1 GCA_009937445.1 Gammaproteobacteria bacterium
TCGTGGTCACGATGGACTTCATGTCACAGATGCAGGCACATGCAATGAGTCATCAGTACGAAGGCATGATGCAGAAAGCCAACCTGCGCGACTATGGCAAGGGTGGCAAAAACAAAGGTGGACAAAACCGCTGATTCGGTCAGCGTGTTGGAGACAGCTCATGAAAGTAAGAGCATCAGTTAAGAAAATCTGCAGAAACTGCAAAATTGTACGCCGCAACGGTGTGGTGCGCGTTATTTGTAAGACTGACGCACGACACAAGCAGCGCCAGGGTTAATCCCGGTTTATCGATAAGGATAGGTTAAGTGGCACGTATAGCAGGCATAAACATTCCGTTGACGAAGCACGTCGTGATCGCTCTGACGTCGATCTTCGGTATTGGAGACACGCGCGCGAAGCAAATTTGTGAAGCGGCCGGTGTTGCTCCCAACACGAAGGTAAAAGATCTGGCTGAGCCGGAAGTTGCGAAGCTGCGTACAGCAGTTGCAATCTTCACGGTCGAAGGTGATCTGCGTCGCGAGACGTCTATGAATATCAAACGTTTGATGGATCTCGGTTCGTACCGTGGTATCCGCCACAGACGTGGTCTGCCGCTTCGCGGCCAACGCACTCGTACGAATGCGCGTACCCGTAAAGGTCCGCGTCGTCCTATAAAACGATAGTAGGAGCGGCCACCAGGTCGCGAGTAAAATTATGGCTGAAGTAAAGAAAAAGAAGGTCAAAAAGCACGTGGTTGATGCGGTAGCGCACATCCATGCTTCCTTCAATAATACGATCATCACGATTACAGATCGTCAGGGCAATGCTCTTTCATGGGCAACGGCTGGCGGTTGTGGTTTTCGTGGGTCTCGTAAATCCACCCCATTCGCAGCACAGGTTGCGTCAGACAAAGCGGGCCGTGCGGCTCTCGAGTTTGGTGTCAAGAATGTTGATGTGCGCGTTAAGGGGCCAGGTCCGGGTCGCGAATCTGCGGTCCGAGCCCTGAATGCCCTGGGATTCCGAATTCAAAATATTGAGGACGTCACACCGATTCCTCATAACGGCTGTCGCCCGCCGAAAAAGCGTCGCGTGTAGAGGCTGAATAATGGCAAGATATTTAGGACCAAAGTGTAAACTGTCCCGTCGAGAAGGCACGGACCTGTTTCTTAAGAGTGGCGTACGGCCGCTCGAATCGAAGTGCAAACTGGATGTTCCTCCAGGCGGTGCGGGTCAACGTCGCCCACGTCTTTCGGAATACGGAATGCAGCTCAGGGAGAAGCAGAAGCTGCGTCGTATGTACGGCGTACTCGAGCGACAGTTCCGCAATTATTACAAGCGTGCAGCCCAGCTGAAAGGCTCAACAGGTGAAAACCTGCTGCGTCTTCTGGAAGGCCGTTTGGATAATGTCGTTTATCGCATGGGCTTCGCGTCAACACGCGCAGAAGCACGTCAGCTGGTAAGTCACAAGAGCATCGAAGTTAACGGCAAGGTCGTCAACATTCCATCTGCTCAGCTTAAAGCTGGTGATGCGGTTACGATTCGCGAAAAAGCGAAGAAGCAACTTCGTATTCAGAGCGCATTGGAAATCGCTGGACAAGTTGGCCTGCCCGAGTGGGTGGATGTCGACACGAAGAAGATGGCGGGTAACTTGAAGACATTACCTGATCGGGAAGACATTCTGCCCGACATCAATGAAAACCTAGTCGTCGAGCTGTACTCGAAGTAGCCAGGAGGGTTAATTCCCATGCAGGAATCAGTACACGAATTTTTGAAGCCGCGCGTTGTGAAAGTGACGCCGGTCAACGATCTGCAAGCAAAAGTCACCATCGAGCCTTTCGAACGCGGCTTCGGTCACACGCTCGGAAATGCGCTGCGTCGCATCCTGCTGTCATCGATGCCTGGTGCTGCGATTACAGAAGCCGAAATCGAAGGCGTCCTTCACGAGTACACGAGTATCGAAGGTGTGCAGGAAGACGTCGTTGATATCCTTTTGAGCCTGAAGCAAGTTGCCGTCACGATGAATACACGTGATACAGCCGAGCTTCGAGTGTCAAAGAAGGGCCCCGGCCCGGTAACGGCTGGTGATATTCAACTCGATCATGATGTCGAAATCATGAACCCTGAGCTGGTTATCGCTAACCTGACCAAGGCTGGTGAGCTGAACATGATTCTGAAGGTCGAGCGCGGTCGTGGTTACCGTCCGGCTACCCAGCGTCCGTCGTTTGAAGAGCAGGGTGGGCCAATTGGTCGCCTGCAACTCGATGCGTCGTTCAGCCCGGTTGTTCGTGTCACGTACAACGTCGAATCCGCGCGCGTAGAACAGCGTACCGATCTCGACAAGCTGCTCATTGATATCGAAACCAATGGCACGATTGATCCTGAAGAAGCCATCCGCCGTGCGGGCAGCATTCTTAAAGATCAGTTGTCCGTCTTTGTTGACCTTCAGGGTCAGGAAGAGGGCGTTGGCGCGCAGGCTGAGAATCAGGTTGACCCGATTCTGCTGCGTCCGGTTGATGAGCTTGAGCTGACGGTTCGTTCTGCGAACTGCCTCAAAGCAGAGAACATCATGTATATCGGTGATCTGGTACAACGTACTGAAGTTGAACTCCTGCGTACGCCGAACCTTGGCAAGAAGTCGCTGACAGAGATCAAGGAAGTACTGGAAGGCCACGGTCTGGGTCTGGGTATGCACCTTGATAACTGGCCACCGGCTAGCCTGCGTCCTGAGCACGAACTGGTAATGTAAATTGACAATCGTAGGAGCGGTCACTGGCCGCGATTTGGGCCTGGTCCCTCCTGCGCTGAAGGAACAACAAAATGCGCCATAGAAAATCCGGTCGTAAGCTGGGCCGTAACAGCTCTCATCGCAAGGCAATGTTTCGCAACATGGCCGCCTCGATGATCAAGCATGAGACGATCCGAACGACATTACCGAAAGCTAAAGAGCTGCGACGAGTCGTAGAACCTCTCATCACGCTTGCCAAAGAAGACAGCGTTGCAAATCGGCGTCTGGCCTTCAGCCGTCTGCGTGACAAAGAAGTGGTTGCCAAGCTGTTCTCAGAGATCGGGCCGCGCTGCAAAGAGCGTCCTGGTGGTTACTTGCGTATCCTGAAGACGGGTCCGCGTCCGGGTGATAATGCGCCAATGGCGATAGTCATGTTGACAGATCAGGCTCCCGAAGCGGCCGCTGAAGCATAAGTAAGGACCGCGGAGCGTTTCGCTGCGGTCCTGTAAAGAAAACCGGGCTTTGACCCGGTTTTTTTGTACCTGCCGTATCGGCTCTCTCGTAAAGAGCATTTCGCAATTGTGAGTCGTCTCACAGCGAATCCACACCATTACGTCTAAAGTAATGGTCATAGTGGATACGCGAGACAGACCCATTAGCAACGAAAAAGCCTTTGATGATTGCGTTATCTTGACCAAGGACACGTTCGATGCGGACGCAGTCTTCCTTGACGATATCGTCGATGACGACGTTCTGCCTTACCTCAGTCTGGCGGTCGACGGTCTGACCGAGGCCGGTGAGAGAAAGACAGGCAAGCTTGAGTTGCGGCCTGAAGACGTTGCCGCAAATGACGTTATTCCAGCCGATACAACCATGCCCGTTACGACCCTTGATTTGGACCAGTTGGATGTTTACGGCTGGGAAACCAGTCTCTGGAAGAAGATTCAAGGCTATTTCGGCTTCTAGATTTCGCGCTTCCAGGATCGCTCCCGTCAGGCACGACAGTGCTACTATTCCCGGATGATATTCAATAACAAGACCGTGATCATCACGGGCGGATCCGAAGGCGTTGGCGCTGCCGCCGCGCGCATGTTCGCCGAAGCTGGCGCCAACCTGATGCTGGTCGCACGCAACAAGAAGAACCTCGATGCGCTTGCCGAGGAGCTGCGCGCAAAAACCAAAGTTGAAGTGTTCGCGATGGACGTGTCAGATGCAGAGGCCTGCGTTGACCTATTCAAAAAGACAGCCTTCGAGTTCGGTGGAGTCGATGTCCTGGTCAACAACGCGGGCTATCACAAACGCGGCAATGTCGAGGACGTCGACGCAACGGAGCTCGGCAAGATGATCGACGTGAATCTGAAAGCGCCCATCATGTTGACTCGAATCGCTCTGCCGTATCTGCGCGAGGCGGAAAGTGCTGCGATTATCAATGTAGGATCATTGGCTGGCAGAGCACCGATTCCCGGCAGTGCCAGTTATGCTGCCAGCAAGGCAGGGCTGCGTTCTTTCACCTACGCGCTGGGGATGGAGCTGAGGGACAGCAACATCAAGTTGGCCGTAGTGTCGCCGGGTCCGATCGATACCGGATTCATCATGGCCGATATTGACGCGACCTCCGACCTGACATTTTCACAACCAATAAGTACTGCCGAGGAAGTCGCTCAGGCAATTCTGGATTTGTGCAGCAACAGGCTCAAAGAACAGTCGATGCCGGCCAAGAGCGGTTTTCTTACAATGATCATGTATCTGTTTCCAGGTCTCAGCCTCAAAGTTCGGCCGATGCTGGAAAAGAAGGGCGCCAAGGTCAAAGCAGAGCTTAAAGCTGAGCGAAAGCGTCACGAGTCAGAGCAAAAATAAGGCGACTCCTCGGGGGAGAGAGAGCCGCCTTGTTAGCTTTTAATCGAATATAGGGGGTGCAATCAAAAGCCCTTTTCATAGTCTATAAACATTCTCGCATTCCTCGACCCTAAGCATCGAACGGCGAGTAGTTCATTCTAGCGAGATTGTTCGCCACAACTTCGTCCCGAGCTTTCAGTTTCATTGCCGCGTGAAAGTCCTTTTTCGCTCGATCTAAATTTCCTCTTATCGCAAAGAGGACGCCTCGATTCGACAGAGCGATTGCGAGATTGGATTGCATCGTACGCTGCTCGGTCTTCGTCCCGAAACGGGTCACCGCGATCCCCGTCGACTCTTTTTCCATATAGAAAACCGCAGCGTCACAGGCCTCGGTCGCTTTGTCGATATGCTTCGCTTTCGCGTAAGCAACACACAAGTTGGTGTATTTCGCGAACTCATTTCTTGGGTTCTTTTGCGCAGATAGTTTTTGGATTGCAGAGTCAAACGAGCCTGACAGGACAATCTTCCCGAAAGAACTGTCGGAAATAACCATCATCTCAAAAGCCGGCGTTTCGGTATCGGCGCCGACGGTTGGCGCGATAAAAGATGTGATTAGTGCTGCGCACACCAGCTTGAAGTTTCTCGAAGTTTTGTAAGGTTTCATAATCTGTTCTCATTTCAAAAAAGGGGGGCATTTACGAGCAATTTCTCCTGACTCGTTGGCGCCTACCTTAGGGTCGCGGACGATATTCAACAAACGATAAGAATTACCTGCTGCGTTGAAGAAAATTCATCCGTCGTCAGCGAAGTTACTCAGTACCCAGTTTCTGAACGACTGTACAGCGAGTTTTTGGTTATCCTGTGGCCGGCAAACCAGATAGTAAGCGTCGTTTGTTACCAACTTGTGATCGAATAGCTGAACCAGACTATTCGACTCAAACCAGCTTTGACTTAGCCGTTCTGGCACCAGGGCGGCACCCATGCCACGTTCAACAGCTCGAACGACGGCTGTCATTGAGTCGAATCGAACGGTTGGCGCATTTCTCGGAATACGAAGCCGCGCAGTTCTTTCCCATTGACGCCATGCTTTGGGTCTGGACTCATGAACGATGAGGGGAAAGTCACTGCTTATGCGTCCGCCAATGACCTCGATGTCATCGTAGAACGCTGGTGAGCCCGCTGGAATGAGGCTCAGCGGGAAAAGTCGGTCACAGGCCAGCGATGATGGCGGTGAATTGAATATTCGAATCGAAATATCGGCGGTGTCGGGGTGTTTTTCCAGTGACTCGTCGCTCGTATCGATACTGATGTCGATTTCCGGGTGTTCAGCAACGAATTGGTGCAAGCGAGGGACGAAGAGCTCGTTGGCGAAAAACGGTTGTACGGAGATCCGCAGACCGCAACGTGATTGCCGAGTGCTGTGTTGCTCGACTATGGAATCAAGGCCGGATAACGCGGGATGCAAGTCGGCATAAAGGGCCTGACCGCTATCGGTCAAGGCCAGAGAACGCGGGTTACGAGTGAATAGTTTTTTTCCTAGCGCCGACTCCAGGTGCTTGATTTGATGACTGACGGCTGACGATGTCAGACATAATTGCTCGGCGGCCTCGCGAAAACTCTCCTTCTGAGCTGCGGCGCAAAAGGTTCGTAACGTACGAAGCGAGATGTTTCGGTTCCAGGAAGCCACATCAAGACTAGAATGCAGGTTTTATGCCAAGCGCTAATGTCTGTTGGATAGCCTACTGGCGCCGATCAACAGCGAACGGATGCACTAAATCGGGGACTTGACCAAATCGCTTGCCCTATTCTGTTGCTTTAGCGAGGGCGTCGCGAGTCAGGTTCTCCCGACCATTAGCCAACACCCGAACATTATCCTCGATTCGAATTCCGCCAAACGGGCGCAGCCAGTCGACTGTCGACCAATTGACATGATTTTCAGCCGACGTTCCTCTTAGGTTCTCAAGCAACATATCGATTACGTAGAGACCGGGCTCAATCGTCAGCACCATATCTTCCTGCAGAATCCGGGTCAGTCGCAAGAACGGGTGGCCGCTGGGTGGATCTATCGTCGTGCCGGACTCGTTCTCCATAAAACCACCGACATCGTGCACCTGTATACCCAGCAGATGGCCAAGACCGTGCGGGAAGAACGCGGACGTCACGCCAGTCTCCAGCAATGTGTCGGGATCGCCGTGTGCCAATTCGGCGTCAACCAGAACGTCTGCCAACAGCTTGTGTGTGCCGATATGCAAATCACGATAATCAACACCGACTTGAACCTGGCTGACGATTTCCTGTTCCATTGAATCCATTCGATCTATGAGATCCTGAAAACGCTGATCGCCGAATGAGTGGGTTCGTGTGATATCGGATGCGTAGCCGTGTACCTGTGCGCCGGCATCAATGAGAAAAGAACGTAGTTCAGTCGGCACCTGCCGATCAAGATCGGTGTAGTGCAGCACGGCTCCGTGCTCATTCAGGCCGATGATATTACCGTAAGGCAGCTCTGCATCCGTATGGCTCACTGCCTTGCAATAGGCGCGATGAATCTCGAACTCCGACAGGCCGTCGCGAAACGCCGCTTCGGCCGCAACGTGACCTGTCGCGCCCCGGTAAGAGGCGAGTCGCATATTCGCGAGTTCGTACTGTGTCTTCATGCCGCGGGCGTAGTGCAGAATATTGATAGCCGTCGTCGGATTGACGCGCTCAATTCCAAAGGTCAGCGATGCGTCGCTAATTTCCCCAATAACGATGCATTTTTCACGATCAGCGGGAAGATGTTTGGCAACCTCATCCAGCGTATGAACGATGCGGATATCGAACTGACTGCTCCAGTACCCGTCAGGCGCGCCGGGCACGACATGCCAGTAGTCGTGAGGTTGGAAGTAAATCAATACCGGCATCTCGCCAGGCGTGTATACGATGTATGAGAAAGGCAGTTGAGTAAGCGGTGCCCAGTTGACGAAATGCGGGTTCGGTTTGAACGGCATCTGATAGTCGTCGAGAAACGCAATTCTGGGGTTTCCCGAAAAGATCACCGCGTGACTCGCGCCAGCCTGTTCAAGCGCATGATCATGGCGGGCCGCAAGGACCTCAATATGCTCAACGTACAGCGCAGTGAGCGCTGGATTCTTATCAGAGTAATCGTTGTTCATCAGCAAATCATACCCTGTTGCCGCGGTCGACGGCGAGTGCCATGATTAGCGGTCCCCGACGGGCGGGCCCAATACTGCACGGCAGTGGAGCTAAGGATGAATCACCGAAGATGGATAGCCGGAATCACAATATTAGTTACGGGAGCAGCAGCGATGGCCGCATCTGACCCAGGTTATGATCGCGTCGCGGGCCGTGCGCACGCATCGCGCTCGGAAATTATCGCGCCACACGGTATGGCGGCCACCAGCCAGCCGCTGGCTACGCAGATTGCACTGGATATTCTGAAGGCCGGTGGCAGCGCGGTGGATGCGGCAATTGCGGCGAACGCTGCGTTGGGCCTGATGGAGCCGACCGGCAACGGCATCGGTGGCGATCTCTTTGCCATCGTCTGGGACGCAGAGAAGAAGGAACTGGTTGGCTTGAATGCGTCAGGTCGCGCGCCTATGGCGATGACCCTGGAGTATTTCCAGAAGAACGGGATAGACACTATTCCACCCTTCGGGCCTCTGCCCGTCAGCGTGCCTGGTGCGGTCGACGGGTGGTTTCAGCTGCACGAGCGTTACGGGCGCCTTGATATGAAGGAGATCCTTGCTCCAACAATCGCTTACGCGAAAGACGGTTTCCCGGTATCAGAGGTCATCGCCCATTACTTTGCATCAAACAAGAAACGGATTGCGCATTTCCCGGGTTTTGCCGAAACCTACATGCCCAACGGCGACGTGCCGAAGAAGGGCGAAATGTTCCGCAACCCGAGGCTCGCCGAGACGCTCGGATTGATCGCAGACAAGGGCCGCGACGAATTCTACAAAGGCAGTATTGCAAAACGAATTGATGCCTACATGGCGGAGCAGGGAGGGCTTTTGAATTACGATGACCTCGCCGCGCACCGATCCGAATGGGTTACGCCCGTGTCAACGAACTACCGTGGCTGGGACGTCTATGAACTGCCGCCAAATGGACAAGGAATTGCTGCGCTACAGATTCTTAACGTACTTGAAGGCTTTGACATTGCATCGATGGGCTTTGGCAGTGCCGAGTACGTGCACACGCTCGTCGAGGCCAAGAAGTTGGCGTTTGAGGACCGGGCAAAATACTACGCTGACATGGAATTCGTCGATGTACCCGTCGAAACCCTGATTTCAAAGGACTACTCAGACGAACGTCGTAAATTGATCGACCCGGCCAAGGCATCGAAAAGTTTGCCCGCCGGTGACGCAAAACTCGAAGACGGCGACACGATTTACCTCACCGTTGCGGACGCAGACGGCAACATGGTGTCGCTGATCCAGAGTAATTATCGCGGCATGGGGTCCGGCATGACGCCAGGCGATCTGGGTTTCGTATTGCAGGATCGTGCGGAGTTATTCGCTCTCGATGCTGATCATGCCAACGTTGTCGCGGGTGGCAAGCGTCCGTTCCATACGATCATCCCCGCGTTCGTAATGAAAGACGGCAAGCCGCTGATCAGTTTCGGACTCATGGGTGGCGCGATGCAGCCGCAAGGGCACGCACAGATAATAGTGAACCTGATCGATTTTGGGATGAACCTGCAGGAAGCGGGAGACGCGGCGCGCGTTAACCATACGGGTTCGTCGCAGCCAACGGGCTCCACCATGACTGATGGGGGCGTCATACATCTCGAAACGCAGTTCAGTAAAGAGACGCGGGACGCACTGGAGGCCATGGGGCATACACTGGGTGACAGCGACGGTGGGTTCGGTGGCTACCAGGCCATCATGTGGGATGAAGAGCAAGGCGTGTACTATGGCGCCAGTGAAGTCAGAAAAGACGGGCAGGCAGCAGGATACTAATGGAATGACGCAAGAAATTTATCTCACGGGAATTACGACGACAGGCACGCCGCACATTGGAAACTATGTCGGCGCGATTCGTCCGAGCATCAGAGCGAGCAAGGACCCGGAGAAGAAGAATTACTACTTTCTTGCCGATTTTCATGCGCTTGCCAAAAACGAAGATCCGGACAATATCAGTCAGTCAACGCTGGAAATCGCCGCGGCCTGGATGGCGCTCGGCATGGACACCGACAATTCCGTGTTCTACCGGCAGTCTGATATTCCGGAGATTCCCGAATTGACCTGGATACTGACGAGCATGACGGCGAAAGGCCTCATGAATCGTGCCCATTCCTACAAGGCGGCGGTGCAATCGAATGTCGAGGGAGGCAACAAGGATCCGGATAAAGGCATTACGATGGCTTTATACAGCTATCCGATTCTTATGGCTGCCGATATTCTGATGTTCAAAGCGACGCAGGTGCCCGTCGGACGAGATCAGAAGCAACATGTGGAGATGGCCCGCGATATCGCACAGCGCTTTAATCATCACTATGGCGATGTTCTGGTTCTGCCCGAACCCGTGATCGATGACCACACCGCAGTTCTGGCTGGGCTTGATGGCCGAAAAATGTCGAAAAGCTACAACAACACGATTCCTTTGTTTGCCCCCGAGAAGCCTCTTCGCAAATTGATTATGAAGATCAAAACGAACAGTCTGGAACCCGGTGAGCCGAAGGATATCGCGGGCAGCACTTTGTACGATATCTACAAAGCCTTTGCGACACCGGAAGAAACCGCCGCAGTCGAAAAACAGTACGCGGACGGTATCGCCTGGGGCGCGATGAAGCAGCAGTTGTTCGAGTACATTAACGATAAAATCGGACCGGCTCGCGAGGAGTACGAGCGCTTGATGGCGGAGCCGGCGATCGTTGAAGCGGAATTACTAAAAGGTGCGGCGCGAGCGCGTGAGGTGGCCGTGCCGTATATGGAGCAAATCCGAAAGGCGATTGGCATACGCAAGCTGGGGTAGAAATATGAGCACCAAGCAAATAAAAGAACTTCTGACGCAACTTCAGGAGGAGATTCACAAGACTGAATTGGACGACGAAACCCGGTCTCTGGTACGCCAACTCGACACAGACATTCACGGCTTGTTGGCATCTGAAGTAGACCAGGAAGAAGCCAGCTCAATCGTGTCGCGAGCCAAGGCGCTGGAGGCGAACTTCGCTACTGATTACCCAACCGCCGAACGATTCATGCGTGAGGTTATCGACGTCCTCGTGCGAATGGGTATTTGAAAGGAACAGCCTGGTGGAAGAACTCACACTGCGGGTAAAGGGATCGTCATCCGATCCTTACGAACTCACGTTTATCAAGGATGGTTCGAGCCTGACCGCACTTTGTGACTGCCCTGCAGGGACCTTCGGGAATCTCTGCAAGCATCGCGTTGCTATTTTGGACGGTGACACAACGGCAGTCATTGACGACGGCGGCGAGAAAGCTGACGTCATTGTTCAATGGCTTATCGGTACCGATGTGGAATCTGCCCTAAAGGAGATGCGCGAAGTCGAAGCGTCGAGCGAAGCGTCTAAGCCTGATTTGGTCACTGCCAAGAGAAAGCTCGCCAAGGCAATGAATAGCTAGATGAAAAGACCGAGCACTTTGGTTGCCGATGACTTCATGGTGCCGGACGTTTTGGAGACCCCAGAGTTTCGATTACGCATGTTGACCGTGAACGACCTGATCAAGGATTACGACGCGGTCATGTCGAGTGTTGAGCATCTCAAGTCTGTCTGGCCGGGTAGCGGCTGGCCCGAAGGTCTGACTCTTGAGGAGGACCTGGTCGACCTTGGCTGGCATCAAAAAGAGTTTCTGATGCGTCGCTCTTTTGCGTACACGATGGTTACATTGGACGAAGCGACGGTCATCGGTTGTGTTTACATCTATCCAACTCAGGTGGAGACTTACGATTCTGAAGTTTATCTTTGGGTCAGGGCGAGCGAGTTGGACAGTGGTCTGGATGCGCGGCTGTTTGATACCGTCAAGCAATGGTTGGCGCAAGACTGGCCGTTTGTGAGCCCGGCCTTTCCGGGACGGGAAATAGACTGGACAGAATGGGAATCACTGGTCGAATGATAGTTAGGAGCCAAATGCGATGATGGAGATCGATTCATCGACATTCATGGCCGTATTGTTCGGCATGTTGCTGGTGCTTCTTTTCATTGCGCTGGCTATCGTGGTCTTTCGAGCGATTCTGCGAAAGCCAGCCCGCAGTGGCCCCCTCATTCCGACAGAAGACGGTCATTTCGAAGTGGTTGGAAGACGCGTCTCCTGCTCTCATTGTGGTGGAATCAGTTTTACGCCCAAGGAGATTCTCCTCAATACCTGGTTACTGTCGTTGCTGCGCATTGACTGGTTGGATTCCAGCGCCAACGTACTGTCCTGCGATAAGTGTGGGCAACTGACCTGGTTCGCGCAGGATGAATAGAAGCACATTCTTTGTTTGCCCGCGGCAGAACAGGGGCCCCAGGAGATGATCGAGGGTTCCTGTCATTGCGGCGCCGTGCGGTTCAGCTTTCCCAGGCAACCGGACTGGCTAACGGCTTGTAATTGTTCAGTTTGTCGGCGTTACAGCACGCTATGGGCTTACGCAAAAGTCAATGAGATCACGCTGCAGGCCGGCGATGATGCAACGATCGCCTATGTTCATGGCGACGAAACGCTGGCAATGCATTCGTGTAAAAAGTGCGGCTGCACGACCCATTGGATTGGGCTGGATAACGACGACTCGGCCAAGATGGCCGTCAATTTTCGAATGTGTGACCCTGACGTATTCACGAACATCAAAGTCAGGGTTTTTGATGGGGCAGACACCTGGGAATTCCTTGATTAGGAAAGCATACGAAGGTGACGGATATGAACGACAGCCCTGACACAACGAGTGGCTGGTTAATGGAGACGGATCGTCTTCGCATGCGGCCAGTGACCGTTGAAGATACCGCATTGATGCTGGCTATCTGGAACGATCCGGCATTCATTGAAAATGTCGCTGATCGGGGGATTCGCACTGCCGAGCAGGCTCGGGACGCTATCGAAGCCGGTGCCCAAAAACTGTTCGAGGACTATGGATACGGACCGTACTGCATGTCCCTGAAAGCCAATGGCACCATGATTGGTATATGCGGTTTATTCAAGCGTGAAAACATCGAATATCCCGACATCGGGTTTGGCGTATTGCCGGATTATTGTGGCAAAGGCTATGCGGGTGAGGCGGCGATGGCGGTAGTCGACTTCGCGCGAGATTCGCTTGGTATCAGTATCCTGACAGCGATTGTCTCTCCCACGAATACACCATCCATACGCCTCATTAAGAAACTTGGCTTGGATTTCGAAAGAATGATTACAATGCCCGGCGATGCTGAGGCCATCTGTCTCTACAGCCGGAAACTGTCGGAATAAGGTGAAAGAACATGGAATATTTTAGGAGTGACGGCGTGCGCACCGGCCTTTTCTTCGGCGCCACCTCCGGGGTCATCACCACACTCGGGCTAATCACCGGCCTGAATGCGGGTACGCAGTCGATCACGGCCGTTCTCGGCGGCATACTCGTGATAGCAGTTGCCGACTCCATGTCCGACGCACTCGGTATTCATTTGGCCGAAGAAGCGGATCCCCAAACCAACCATGAACACGTTTGGCAAGCGACGATAACAACCTTTTTGGCGAAGTTTGTATTTGCCTTGAGCTTTGCTGTGCCGTTGCTGTTGCTGCCGCTCGGACCGGCTGTGATGGCCTCTATTTGCTGGGGAATGTTGGTCATTATCGTATTGAGTTACCTTCTTGCACGCTCGCAAAACCAGTCCCCATGGCTGATTATTATCGAGCACACGGGGATCGCCATGCTGGTTGTTGTGCTTTCGCACTTTATTGGTGTCTGGGTCGCCAATACGTTTGGTTAAGTTATACTCGGCGCTGTGAGTAAGATTTCGCAAATAGCCACAAACGCCGTGGTCGTAACGGACGAATCGAGGTAGCGACTGGATGAAGGGTGACAAATCCGAGTCGACTGACTGGCGGCAGTTGCGCGAGTTCTCGGCAGTTGATCTGGATAAATCAATCATCCTCTCCTGGCATGTCGATGCGGAGATGTTGAGGATCGACATTGACCTGCACCTGACCCCGGACCATCCGTTTTACGAGAAGCCAAGCCGCGCAGAAAAGGTGCTTTTCCAGCCGGCCATAATCGAGTTTCCATTTTGTGAACAGATAACGGTCGATAGCGACACTGCATCCTCGGTGTCGGAAACCGCAGAGCGTTTGGGCCACGGAGCTATCGAAGGGCTGCGCCGGCATGAGGACGGCCGTTACGAAATCAGCGGCGTTTTTGGCGCGGTATTTATCGTTGCGGAGCGGCCGCTGCTGAGGTTGAAGGGGCCATAGATGCCCGGAGGGAGTGATGAGACCCGAGAAGTGCATTGACTACGTCGAAATTCCAGTGACCGATCTGAACAAGGCACGTGATTTCTTTTCTGAGT
>JAACFM010000085.1 GCA_009937445.1 Gammaproteobacteria bacterium
TGCGAAAGCACCGCACTGAATCGACAAACGACCAGCGACTTCTGACATCGGTGTTAAAAGCGGTAACGATCCATCATTTGCCGTTACGGTTTCGTAAGCGATCGCCGTGGTACCAGACTTAACCAGCGCTTCTGTCTGCGCGGGGTCCGGCGCGAGATGCAAGTAAGTGAACAACACCTGGCCCGGGCGCAGCATCGCACATTCGTTCAGTTGCGGTTCTTTGACCTTAACGATCATGTCAGCAGCCGCGAACACCTCTTCGGGCGTTGCGACAACCGTCGCGCCAGTTGCCTGGTAGTCAGCATCTGTTACGCCAATACCAGCGCCGGCATTCGTCTCAACAATCACTTCATGACCGTCACTGATGACTTCCTGCACCCCTGCAGGCGTCATACCCACTCGAAATTCGAGTGTCTTAATCTCTTTAGGTACACCGACCTTCATGGTCTCTCTCCAAACCGGCACTAAGTCATTCCTGCAGCAACAATACGTGCCCTGACGCGGCGGATGCTTGCGAAATAGGTGACTATTTGGAGCAAATATGGCATTTTCTGCGGTCTATATACTATTTTGAGCAATTTTCTGCCATGAGAATTGATCGATACGACAAGTTAATCCTTGAAGAGCTCCAGAAAGACGGACGCATCAGCAACGTGCAATTGGCCAACATCGTTCACCTTTCCGAGTCCGCCTGTCTCCGTCGAGTTCGCTCTTTGGAAGAATCCGGAATGATCGACCGGTACGCGGCCCTGGTCAGCCAGCACAAAGCCGGCTTGCCGGGAAACGTGTTCGTGCACATCGGCCTGCACCGTGAGGAAGAGAGCGAACTCGCCGCTTTCGAAGAGGCCGTAAAAAATATTCCTGAAGTCATGGAGTGTTATCTCATGACCGGTGAGTTCGACTACCTGTTGCGGGTCGTCGTATCCGACATGGCGGACTTCGAACGTCTGCATCGCGACGCCTTGACTCGTCTGCCCGGCGTAGCCCGCGTAAATTCAAGTGTCGCGATCCGGACGGTGCAAAAGAAGACCGAGTTGCCGCTGCACTAGCTCAACGACGGCCACCGAAAAAGCTGAAAAAATCGGCGACTGGCCCAGTCCGATTGATTGCGATACGGTAGTCCGTTCGCGTCCAAACTAATTTTCAGGAATCTCGATGGTCACACACAGGGCAGAAACAACTGCCGCTGCCTTATCCGAGCGGTATCGCCACGTCCGTGAACAATCGCTCGCCCTGATCAAAGAGTTGTTAGCAGAGGATACGGTCGTGCAAACCATGCCGGACGTCAGCCCGACGAAATGGCATCTGGCACATATCACGTGGTTCTTCGAACGATTCGTCCTCGAGCCGGGCCTCAATGACTATTCGCGTTTCAACGATGACTATCATTATCTGTTCAATTCGTATTACTACACCGCCGGGCAAATGCATGCCCGTTCAAAACGCGGTTTGTTGTCACGTCCGACGCTAAGCCAGGTGCTCGACTACCGTTCTTATGTCGATACCGCCATGCAGCAGTTGCTCCATTACAACGCGGTCGATAAGGACATTATCAAGGTCATCGTGCTCGGCCTGCATCACGAGCAGCAACATCAGGAACTCATGCTGACCGATATCAAACACGTGTTTTCCTGTAACCCGATGCGTCCGCCGGTGTCGACGTCTCTGGATTCCGCCCCGGCGGTTCAGGTAGCGCCGTATTCCTACAGCAACGGCGAAGCGGGAATTCGGCCGGTCGGCTTCGCCGGTGACGGATTCGCCTTCGACAATGAAACACCACGCCACAATACGTTGCTGCATGATCACCGTATCGGCAATCGGCTGGTAACAAACGGCGAGTATCGTGAATTTATTCAGGCCGGTGGATACCAAAACCCCGAACTCTGGCTATCCGACGGCTGGGCAACGATCAATGAACGCGGCTGGCAGCGTCCTCTTTATTGGGACGAGAAACTCGAAAGGGAGTTTACGCTCGGCGGTGAAAGAGACATTGATGACAACGCACCGGTTTGCCACGTCAGCTACTACGAAGCCGACGCATTTGCCCGCTGGTCGGACGCTCGCCTACCAACGGAATTTGAATGGGAGGCGGCTGCAGAACAGCATGCGGTTCGTGGCAACTTTCTGGAATCCAATTACTGGCACCCGAGCGCATCGCAAGGCCCGCAGTATTTTGGCGACGTATGGCAATGGACCTCATCTTCGTACGCGCCGTATCCAGGGTTCAAACCGCTGGAAGGGTCGCTCGGCGAATACAACGGCAAGTTCATGTGCAGCCAGATGACCGTTCGAGGAGGATCGTGCGTCAGTGCGCGAGACCATATACGCGCTACTTATCGCAGTTTCTTCTACCCGGATGCCCGCTGGCAGTTCCTCGGAATCCGACTCGCCAAGGACGGACATGGCAGTTAAGGATTCAGAAATATCAGAGATTATTCGAGGGCTGTCGGCGACTCAGAAGCACATATCGCCAAAGTACTTCTATGACGAACGGGGCTCGCAACTGTTCGATGCGATCACCCGGCTCCCTGAGTACTACCTGACGAACACCGAGCTCGGCATCATGCGCGACAATATCGACGAGATTGTGGCTATGGTGGGGAGACAGGCGAGTCTCATTGAGTTCGGAAGTGGCTCAAGTCTGAAAACACGTATCTTGCTAGAGCACCTGTCGGAGCTTGCGGCTTACGTTCCCGTCGACATTTCTGATGAACACCTGCGTTCGTCGGCGGCGGATATTCGGGACGAATTTCCTCATATAGATGTTCTGCCCGTCGTTGCCGACTTCACAAAACAATTCGACTTGCCAACACCCACAGTGATGCCTGTTCGCAACGTTGTGTATTTTCCCGGATCAACGATCGGAAACTTCGAATACGACATGGCAATGGAGCTCCTGCGCGTGATGCACCATGAGGCCGGAAAGAACGGCGCGTTGCTCATCGGGGTTGATCTGCAAAAGGATCCGCAGATCATCGAAGACGCCTACAACGATTCCGCCGGCGTAACCGCTGAGTTCAATCTCAACATGCTGCAACACCTGAACAGAAATTTCGGGGGCAACTTCAATCTCGGCGAGTTCAAACACAGTGCCAACTACGACCCGGAAGGGGGGCGAGTCGTCATTGAGCTGGTAAGCCAGACGGAGCAGACGTTCGAGGTCGGCGACAGCGCGTTCAACATTGCCGATGGCGAAGCGATTCTCACGGAATACTCGCACAAATACACACTTGATGGATTCGCGGCGATGGCTAAGGCGGCTGGCTTCAGCGTGCAGAAAGTCTGGACAGACGCTGAACAGCTATTCAGCGTCCAGTTCCTTACCCGCGACTGATCCAGGGGGCATAAAGCCGCCCCTACTGTTCGGGTGGGATGAACTCTTTCGGGGCCGCCGAGCCCTCGCCGAAGAAGAATTTTTCCATCTCCGTCTCAAGGAATTTTCGGGCTTCCGGCTCGATGGGCGTCAGTCGGTACTCGTTAATGAGCATCGTCTGGTGACCGACCCACCGCTGCCATGCCTCTTTCGAGACACTATCGTAGATGCGTTGACCGAGATCGCCAGGATACGGTGCATAGTCCATGCCTTCAGCTTCTTTGCCCAACATGACGCAATTAATTGTTCGCGACATTTTCACTCTTCTTCAATTGATCGATTAGTTTAATAACAGGTGCCGCCAGTCCACCGGGCGGCGCATCATCAAGGCGATACCAGGTCCTGACACCAGCGTCGGCCACTTTACCTGCGTGCGGCTCAATACGCACGACTATCGGCAGAATATCCAGATCGTAATGACTGAAGCTGTGCCGCAGAATGTCCCAGGACAACAACTCGGTGACGGCGCTGCCAAGCTCTTTGTCGCACCAGTCATCGATTGAGTCTTCACCCAGTTCAGGAAGACTCCAGAGCCCACCCCAAATACCTGCTTCTGGCCGGCGCTCGAGGCAAACTTGTCCGTTCGCACTCGCCATTATCATCGTTGTTGTTCGCAACGGCTTAGCGGTTCTTTGCTTGCGTCCCGGGTAGTCCCCAACGCTGTCTGTTCTCAGCGCCTCACAACCTTCGCTCACCGGGCAACGACTGCATGCCGGTTTACTCCTCGTACAAAGCGTCGCGCCGAGATCCATAATGGCCTGCGTGTACTCGGCAACCCGGGCTTCAGGTGTGTGCCGTTCGGCGGCGAGCCACAGATCAGTCGCGACGGGTGTTTTACCGGGCCAACCGGCGATGGCCTCGTACCGCGCAAGTACCCGCTTCACATTGCCATCGAGTATTGCGTGTCGCTGACCGGTCGCCAGGGACAGCACCGCACCCGCTGTGGAGCGACCAATTCCCGGCAACGCCATCACGTCTTCGAATAAGCGGGGAAATTTCCCGTCGTATGCAACGCTGATCTGTTGCGCTGCTTTGTGCAGGTTGCGTGCTCGGGCGTAATAACCAAGACCGGACCAATAAGAAAGAACATCGTCCTGATTCGCTGCCGCCAGCGTGGCCACGTTCGGAAATCGCTCGATGAAGCGATTAAAGTAGGGAATGACTGTTTGCACCTGCGTCTGCTGCAACATGATTTCCGAAACCCAGACGCGATAAGCCGTAACCTCCTGCTGCCACGGCAGGTCCTTGCGTCCGTGATCGTCGAACCACTCGAGCAAGCGTTGCGCGAAATCAGTCATCAATGACGGCCTGAGCCATGACTTCGATGCGGTCAATTGCCCTGCCGCCGTTGTTCCTCAGCTTACGCTTGATAAGATAGGGGCCGATCCCGGGCGGGATCCAGAATTTTGGTTGCATTTTCAGATCGTAGATAACAACCGTGCCGCCATCTCTCTGTATGAAACGCCAGCTTTCATTGCTGAGATAAAAGTCGCTGGTCTCCGGATCGACAAACGCATATATCACCGTGTTAAGTTCTGCCTCAACATAGCCTCGACGTTCAAATGATGTGCAGAAGAAAAGCACACAACCCTTATTGCGCACATAGAACTGCGGGCGGCCTTGCGCGTCAGCTTCTACATCGCGCGACTCAGTAATCGCGCTCGAGAATTTCGTAGAATTATCCCAATATCGAAATATTTCGTAGACCTGCTCGACGGTTGCGTCGAACCAGACCTCTGAGTTCATCGTATAAATACCCTGCTCGTGTTCAACCTCGATACTGAGCATTTCCGCTGCCTCTGCCGACGAGACGATCGCGAGGACAAGCAATGACAAGGCACGCATTCTCATCTTCAATCAAACAGGCCTTTTAGCTTGTCTTTGAGTTTGTCTTTGATCTCATCTTCTACTCGCTGCTGTAGCAGTTTTTCAAGATCCGGCTTAATGCTTGGAGAGGCGAGCGGGCCAGTGATCCGCAGCGGGATGACGGCCTCGGTGAACTCTTCTACCTCCTCTGGCGTTGCATCGTGGAGAAATTCGGGCCGTTCGAGTATCCGTGCCGTCAAGCCATAATCGACCGTGCCAGCTGGAATATCGACCTGTCCGCCGCCGGTCAACTGCATGAAAGGCAGTTCCGCATAAAGATCGTCGCTGCGCATGATGCCGTCAGTCACAACACCGCTCATTCGCACAGCGCTGAAGTCTGTCTTGGCCGGCAATACCGGTGCCGGCGCTTCCTCGCCTTTTATCATCGCGCGCGCCCGGCGTAATTCGTACCAGACATCAGTGCCAACGTAAGACCCGTCCTGCAGCTCCATAGACAGGTCGCCGGAAAGACTGCGCTGGATCGCCGTCATGTCAGAACCCGTGCCCCCGAGCACGAAAGAACCATCGATCACGCCAGTTACGTTCTCTTGATCAAACATCGCTTTTGCCAGCCGCGCCAGATCGACAGCCGCTATTTTCTCATTCATTGACAGCGTCGGCGTGGTGCCTGATACGTCGATTCGAACGTCGCCCGAATAGCTGCCGCCAAAAAATGCGGACGTGATCGGGAAGATGCGCATCTTGCCGTTGCTGGAGTTCAGACCAACATCGATGTTCTCGAAAATGATGGTGCCCAACGACGCTCGCTCCAAGCGGATTTTGCCACGGGCATTTAGCGGCCTTATGAGTTCGACCGGAATTTCTATTGGAACGGCTTCGTCGCCGCCCGGACTCGCACTGTCATCGGCCGGCTCCATGTAGCGCGCCAGATCAATAGAATCTCCCACCAGGTCAAACTGGTAAGACCCGGTAGCACTAATGGGAATCGACAGCGCCCCGGTAAATGACGTGTCATCCATTTTTATGGCGACATCTGACAGCTCTATGGCCGCTGCGGTCATTTCGGCTGTCGCATCGACAATCACGAGACTCAATGCAGAGGGGTCCGCCGTTACCGGAGGCTGAACATCAAAGAGTTGCATTAATGTCCTTGGCGAGAATGCGTCGACCGCAATAACGGCTTTGGGAGTGACGGTCCCCTCGTAGGAAAACGGCTGCACATCAGCAACTATGCGCATATCGAGCAAGGTCAGATCGAGTGTTTGCATCGACACCACAGATTCGTTTGTCGATACTTCTATGCCGTCCGTCTGTAACGTGATTCTCGTCGGTATCGACGCGATACCTTCGACGACCCCTTCAATCGACAAACCATCAAACTGCAAATTCCCGCTGGCCGAAGCGAAGGCAATGACGGTCTCTATCTCTACCGTGCCGCTCAGTGCAGCAGGCTGCATCTCAAAGTTCAGGTCCGCTTTGAGCGGCACCGCTGATCCATCGTCTTGCAGACTACCGACATTAAGGTTCATGCCATCGACTACGAAGGTTTCGCCGGTCTCCTGATTCGCATAACGAATCATCGCATTGGAGACATCTATCGAGTTGGCGTTGAAACTGCCGCTCGTATCGTCTGCAGACTCAGGCTCGCTGCTGTCGCCGGGAATCAGATCAGACCAATTACTGTCACCGTGATCATCGACCTCGAGGTTCAATCGTAGCGATTCGATGCTGGCTGACCCAACCACGACTTCCTGGCGAAGAATGGCCGGCAGCAAGCGCACACTGAAGCTGGCGCGCTCGAAGCTCGCCATGGGTTCATCACCAAATCCCGGTGCGTTGCCGAGGCTGGACTTGCCGACCTCGACAGCCAGCCATGGAAAGATCTCCAGCGATATGTCGCCGTCTATCGTCAGATCTCGCCCAGTCTGGCTCTTCACCGATTTCGAGATATCTTCCCGAAAATCGTTTGGATCAAAAAACAGGAATAGCGCAACCGACGCCAGAATGAACAGAGCGGCAAATCCACCCACCAACCAGACCAATATCTTGACTACGCGACCCATCTCATCACCTCTTTATCAGCCGACCAAGGGTAACAAAAACGGATACAAAAAAGCCGGATTGTGTGGACAATCCGGCTAATCTGTCTGCTGTTTTCTGTGGGCTTATTTCTTACAGATATTCACACCGCCATTCATGGTGGAAATTTCCACCCGACCGTCGCCATCGCCTTCCGTAAACTCGAGTTCCCAGCCCGGCGTGTATTTACTGGCGCGCTCGGCTTTCGGCCCGAAGCAATTGCGGATTCCGCCGTTGAATGTATCAACCTCAAACCTGGCCGATACGTCGCCAACAAAGTCGACATCAACGCTGCCGTTGATTGTCTCGATGCTCAATCTGCCGTCCTCTCGCAGCTCCCCCTGAAAAACGATTTCGCCATTAACCGTGCTCAGGGCGGCACGCGTAAACGAACCCTCATCGACAATCACATCTCCGCTGACCGACTTACCAACAACTTCTCCGCCAACTCGAAACAGCGTGACATCACCTGAAACCGTATTTGCCTCAATTTCACCGTCGGCGCTATCACCCGACACCTCGACGTCACCACTGACCGATTCGGCCGTCAGGTCTGCTCCGGTAAATTCTGTTGTTACATCACCACTCACCGTGTGCAGGCTTTGCTCACCAGTGACGGTCGTTACGTCAATATCGGCACTGACTGTTCCTATATCAATCGAACTGTTTTGCGGCACGCTAATGCGCAAGTCGCTATCAATGCCGCGGCCGCTGTCCTTTGGCACTTTAACTTTGACCAGAACGTCATCGCCATCGCGCTCAAAAATCAATTCTTCGACATTTCGCCCCAGCGTACCCGTGACCTCAACCTCGTTTCGGGTCCAGCCGTTTACGGTAACGGAACCAGAAATATTGGAGACGTTGATATGACCGTCGCGCGACGCGTCAATCTTCCGATTTACATCTTCTGCCAACACAGTAGTAGCAAGCAGGCAGGCCAAAATTATCGTTATCAATCTGTTCATCATCTTCTCACTCGGTTATCCGTCAGCAACGCTGCCGACTAGATGTCATTTCTCAACATTACGTTCCGTGTCAGACCCCTCACACGACGCAACAAAGCAAGCTCTTCGCGATACGTTCTAAGCAGTCTTTCCTGTAGCACAATATTTTCCGGGTCTTCTTCCAGAGCGACATTCATGTTGTTGATCGCACTGTGTATTAATGTGAGGTTTACCTCTATGTTTTCGCGCGCTTCTGGCGACAAGCGTTCCAGCTCCACATCGAGATCTGCAACCAACGTATTTCTTGCGGCCTGAAACCCTGGGCCCAGGTTGTAGCGATTGCCAAACGATGCTTGTTCAAAAACCATGTCCGGCGATGCAATAACAATCGGCGAGACACTGTTCTTCATCGACATGTAAGTCACCGCGGACGACGCTCCGACCAATAAAACAACCGCAGCAGCCTGAGCAAACATGGGTGACCAGCGCCTGGGTGCTGGCTTTTCGATCGCCTCGGCAATGCCTGGCCAAAGATCTCTCTCCGGACTGATCTTCGTCGACAGCTGCCGTGCGGCTTGCATTAATTTGTCGTCGTTCATGCCTCAAATCCTTGTTGCTTTAGTTGCTGCGCGAGCAATCGTTTTGCCCGATGCAGCTGTGCTTTGCTGGTGCCTGCGGCGATTCCCAGCATTTCACTGGTTTCATCATGGCTGTAGCCATATATCGCGTGCAGTACAAATACATTTCTCGCGCCTTTTGGCAGTCGATCCACGGCCTCTGACAGATCCCTTAACTCACCGGTATCGCCTGCTTCCACCGTTGGCAGCCCAGTATCAGCAACCGCCAGTATCCGATCCTGCTCCCGCTTTGATTTACGTATTCGTCCAAGTACAGCGTTGACGGCAATTCGATGTAACCAGGTCGAAAACGCGCTATCGCCTCTGAACTTGTCCATTTTGTTCCAGGCTTGAATAAAAGCCTCCTGGGCGCAGTCTTCTGCTTCGCTGACGTTGCCCGTCATCCTCAAACAAATACCGTAGACTTTGTCGATGTGCAGTCTGTACAGCGACTCAAATGCTCGCGCATCAGCGCGCTGCGCCTGTTTGATCAGCGCTCTTTCATCTACAAGTGCATCTGTACTCGCGGTTGCCATCACCTGACTATAGTCGCTGAGTCCCGCTGCCAAAAGAGCCGTCAAAGCCTATTTCTCCGTTTCTAGTGTGATTTGGATGCCCTTCTGACTGAATTGGTTTGAATCTCTCTTCCTCTGCGACATTATTTGGGGCGCAAAAAGTGGCGCAAGCGTCTGTCTTTACATATGCTTCCTACCCATGGGGAAGACAGTCGCAGTACCGGTTATGGAATACTGATGTCCGGGCATTCAATTCTTTATCTCGGACGTGGGGAATTTGCCGCAGAGTATCTCGGTGAGCTTGAAACCCTTCCCTGCTGTACTTACCTGACTCGATCCACCGCGCTCGAACTTCCGGAAGATGCCTCCTATATTGTTGACCTGGTCCTGCTGGAAGCGGGACCGATGATCGCGCAGTCTGGGCATTCGCTTGCAGAGCTCATTGCACAACTTGCTCCCTACCCGGTCATTGCGCTGACGCAGAAAGAACATGAACACAGGGGCATTGCCGCTGTCCGCGCTGGCGCACAGGGCTATATCTGCGTTGATGACATCACGGTTGAAGCACAGGATTATGCTTTTGATCACGCGGTGAAGCGCGGACGTATGCAATCGCGCCTGTCGAGTACCGACGTAACCGTCTTGTCCATACTCAACAACATTAATGACGGCGTTATTGTGGTTGATAACGCAGGGCATGTTCTCGACATCAACCCGGCAGCGCGGACGATGCTGGGCATAAGCCCACGGATGCTGCCCGATCCCACCTGGGAGCAAACCTTCTGCTGCATCGACGAAAATGGCGACAGCTACCGAAATTCGGCCGATTTGCCGCTGATGCGCGCGCGCTCGGGTGAGAAGTTTGCAGATCAAATAGCTATCTGCAGAATACCTGAACAACCCGACATTGCGCTCAGCATCAACGGCCAGGGTCTGTACGACGGCAACGGCGCGCTCATTGGCGGCGTGATCACGTTCCGTGACGTTACGGAATCCCGCCGCAGAATCACTGAGTTGGAGAAGCTGGCTCAGTTTGATCAACTGACGGGGCTCGCAAATCGAATACTTTTCGCTGAGCAATTCACTCGCGCGATCGGTCGTAGTCAACGAAAAGCGGCGCCACTCGCCGCCTTGTTTATCGGCCTCGACCGATTCAAGTCCGTCAACGATACGCTCGGCCACGACACGGGTGATGCTCTGCTGTGCCAGATCGCGGATCGCCTGAAGGGCAATATCCGTGTGGGCGACTTTTGTGGCCGTTGGGGTGGAGACGAGTTCGTTGTATGCCTTGAGGATTTCGGCGAGGCTGCCAACGCGGCGGCCGCAGCGCAGAAGCTCTTGCTCGTGCTTTCCGAGAAATATCAAATTGGCAGTAGCGAGGTTTACGCAACACCGAGTATCGGAATTGCCATGTATCCCGGCTCCGGCGCGACCGCGGAGAAACTGATCAAAGCTGCCGACATCGCCATGCTAGAAGCGAAGAAACGCGGCGGCGGTCGATTCCAGTACTACTCTGGCGCGCTGAACACCAAACTCGAACAACGTGAGGAACTCGAAGCGGGTTTGCGTCACGCCCTGGTCCGCAGCGAATTCATTCTGCATTATCAACCGCGCATCGACCTTGCAAGCGGTCGCTTGATCGGGCTCGAAGCGCTGTTACGCTGGCAGCACCCGCGGTTCGGTCTGTTGCCACCGGCGCGATTCCTGCCAATTCTCGAAAGCAGTGGTTTGATTCACTCCGCTGGTGAGTGGGTGATTGAGACGGCTTGCCGACAGCTTGCCGCATGGCAACGACGATTTGAGCTACCGGACCTCTCGATTGCGATTAACCTGTCACCACAGCAGCTCATGCACGATCGGCTGGTTGACGTGGTTTCGACGGCGCTGGCGGACACGGGGCTGGATCCCGGGTGCATTGAGCTTGAAATTTGCGATGGCGAGATGGTTCAGAAGCGCGAAACCGAGCATAAAACGCTGCGTGCCTTGCGTAAGTTAGGCGTTCGCCTGTCACTGGATCATTTCGGCACGCGGGACGTCTCGTTCGAGTCGATTGACAGCGGCTTCATCGACAGCTTTGTACTTGATCAGGCTTTGATAGCGGACGTTGAAAACAACAATAGTCACCAGCGCATTGTGCGTGCCGCGATTGCCATGGCACAGGGGCTGGATATCGAAGTTACCGCCGAAGGTGTTGAAACCGTCCACCAACTTGAGTTCCTGAAGAGCTGCAACTGCAATCTTGCGCAAGGCTTTCTTATCAGCCGCCCCATGCAACCGGAGAAAATATCGGCGATTCTTCGTTCCGAGATTGCCGGTACTTCATTGCTCGCTCGCGGAATGCCCTAGCCCACTCGTTCTTGTTGGCGAGCTGCGCAGACCGGGAATAGCGCTTAATTCTCTGCGCTGAGTCGCTCGCGCAGCAATCCATGGATGATCGAGCACAGCTCTGTCTCAAGCTCGTCGCCGGCGCGTAACTCGTCGCCCAACTCCATGTACTTACCCTCGTCGGCGGTGTACGCGGGCCACGTCGGCAGCCCCTCGCCATTTGGCGATCCTGTTGTGGCGAAGTTGACCCAGTATTGCGCCATGGCGGCAGTCAATCTGGCGTCGATGTCATCGGCCGGCAACCAGTCATCTGCCGTGTCCAGCGCATAGGGAATTTCCGCGCCGTGATAAGCAAGTATCTTTTCGCCGCCGGGACGAATGCGAGTGAAGTGGTAGAAGTAGACGTTGCCGCCGTTTCGCTCAATGGCGTCCGCCATGAACTTCGACGGACACAAAAAACGCGCGCCGCCCGAAACCCTATCGGCGGCCAGTCGAATATCGGCGTCCAGGTCGTCTGCAAGCAATGTCATAAGCTCATCGGCTCGAGAAGCGCCTGTCTTGTGGATCAAGTCTTCAACCTGCTCTCGGGTCTGGTCTTGCGGCTGATACATGTAGTACTCATGCTTATTGGAGCCGATCAGCAAATCAACGTTGTTGTGATTGCCATCTGCAAATACCTTGCCCGCGGCCGCCGGCAGAACATACCCATCGTGTACGGCGCCCGTATATCGGCCGACTTCAGCCCTGGCTGTTTCGGCAACCAGCGTTTGCCAGTCCAGCTGCCGCATTCCGCTGATCACTTCCGCGTCGCTCACTGACTGATCGAAGCCGAAATGGGCAGCGATTTTCGCTCCTGTAACTTCTGCATCCGCCTGCGTCATCATTGCGCCGAGCTGGTAACCACCGCTTTGGCTGATGACGCGCTGAAACAGACCCGTGGCCAGCGGTGACGCGGTCAGTGTTGCCGAGTTCGCTGCGCCCGCCGACTCTCCAAAAATAGTGACGTTGTCCGGATCGCCACCGAACGCCCCGATGTTTTCCTGCACCCACTTGAGTGCCGCAATTTGATCAAGAATCGCGTAATTGCCGCTAACACCGTTGTCCGACTCAGCGCTCAGGCCGGCATGGCCCATAAAGCCCATTACGCCGACACGATAATTAATGCTGACAAAGACAACGCCGCGGGAGGCAAGCGCATCACCGTAGTAGTTCGGTTCGTTTGAGTAACCGTTAACATTCGCACCGCCGTAGATCCAAACCATAACCGGGCGCTTTTCATCGCTATCGAGGTTGTTCGTCCAGACGTTCAGGTAGAGACAGTCTTCATCAATATTTTCAAGCGGGCCAATCGTCTCGGGTGGATTACCGAAAAGCGTCGCGACCTTGCGATACCAGTCATGATTGCCCTGCAACTGTGGGCAAGCCGGACTGAATTGATCCGCGGATTGGAGGCCTGATCGTGGTGTGTGTGCTGCCGGCGGCTTCCAGCGACGCTCACCGGTCGGTGGTGCGGCGAACGGAATACCGCGGAAAACAGCAAGACTGGTCGCATCATCAAGCGCAATGCCCTGCAGCGTTTCACCGCCGGCCATAACAGTGAGAGGGCTGTTCGTCGTTGCCGTCTGACCAACGTCAGTTGGCGTGCAGGCCCAAAGAACCGGCAATACACTCGAAAGAATCAGCCCCTTCATCATTGATCGTGCAGACATACGTTTCTCCACCGATTATTTGCTCAATACTGCTATCCAAGAAGTGCTTTCAGGAACGGCTTCGGATCCTCACCTTTCTCCAGAACTTCGACGAGAGCGGACCCAACGATCGCGCCCGCCGCGTGCTTGCCAACAGCCGCAACGTCGTCCGGCGACCTGATACCGAATCCGGCACAGACCGGGATGTCGGCGAATCCTGCAACTTTACCGAGATAATCTGTGAGATCTGCCGGAAGTCCTGCGTCGCCGCCCGTAATACCGGTGATGGTCACAGCGTAAACGAAACCGCGGGATGCCTCACACAGCATCCTGAGCCGGTCATCCGGCGTCGCTGGTGTTACCAGCTGAATCAACCCAAGCCCTTGCGCCTCAAGAGCGGCGCGAATGTCATCACTCTCTTCGTACGGCAGATCGGGAACAATAAAAGCACAAACACCCGCCGCCAAAGCTCGAGCGGCGAGGTCGTCGTAGCCGAAAGCGAGCAGGGGATTCAGGTAAGACATCATCACGAGCGGCGCGTCGATCTCACCTTTCGCGGCATCGAGTTGCTCGAAGATCCACTTCAAGCTCACGCCTTTCATCGGATCAGAGAACGGGATGCCCAGCTCTACAACATCACCGACAGATGCAACATCCTTGAGCGTCGCAATAAAGCCCTCTGGTTCCGGATAACCCGCAGTGATGAACGGTACCAGCGCTGGCCTACCCGCATCATTTGCGGCCGAGATCGCATCGCCTATTCTTTCGTGGGCATTCATGACCGAATCCTCGGTGGAATTTTGGTGAGCGTTGGCATGTCTTTGTCACCGCGACCCGAATTGCCAATCAGAATGCGTTTGCCGGGATTCTCCTGAGCGTATATACGTGCTGCTGCATAAGCATGCGCGGTTTCGAGCGCTGTCAGGATGCCTTCTGTTGCGCACAGTTCCTCCAGCGCCTCGAGGGCCTCATCGTCTCTAGCCGAGATGTATTTGACACGACCCGTCGCCTGCAGCAAGGCATGCTCAGGACCCACACCGGAATAGTCCAGACCAGCAGAAACGGACTGTGTTTCCTGCACCTGTCCATCATCATCCTGAAGAATGATCGTGTAAGACCCCTGCAACACTCCGGGCGTTCCGGTCGCGAGTGTTGCCGCATTCTCACCCAGACCGTCGCCGATGCCGCCAGCCTCCACGCCAATCAATTCGATGTCATCAGCGATCAGGGGATGAAACAGGCCGATCGCGTTCGATCCACCGCCAACGCATGCAAAAGCAACGTCGGGAAGCCCGCCCGCCTGATCAAGCATCTGTTGTCGCGCCTCCT
The DNA here is from genome assembly GCA_009937445.1 of Gammaproteobacteria bacterium. Classification (GTDB taxonomy): domain Bacteria; phylum Pseudomonadota; class Gammaproteobacteria; order Steroidobacterales; family Woeseiaceae; genus UBA1847. The sequence continues at coordinate 14,698 of JAACFM010000085.1, forward strand.
TGCCGATGACCGACTGCAGCTCGCGCACCAGGTAGGGATACGGATGGGCACCAACAGCCGATCCCAATAGATAGTAAATACCGTTAGGGTCCGTAACCCATTCGCGCAATGCTTCATCAATTGCGGCGCGCAAGGTTTTATCACCGGTCTCGACAGCGACCACTTCGGCACCGAGGCGGCGAATACGATCGACGTTTGGAGCCTGCCTTTCCATATCAACAGCGCCCATGAAGACAGCGCAAGGAAGCCCAACCCGCGCGCACGCGGCAGCGGAAGCGACACCGTGTTGCCCGGCGCCTGTTTCAGCGATAACGCGTTTCGCACCCAAGCGTTTTGCAAGCAACGCCTGACCGATTGCGTTGTTGATCTTGTGTGCGCCCGTGTGTGCGAGATCTTCGCGTTTGATCCAGACCTCGGCACCCCAGGCTTCACTCAACCGCGGCGCAAACGTCAATGCGGTCGGACGCCCAACCCATTCATGCAGTTCTTTTTGAAACTCGGCTTGAAACGCCGGGTCGTGAAGGTGTTCCTTAACACCGGCTTCCAGCCGATCAAACGCCGGTACCAGGGTTTCCGGTACATAGCGACCACCGAACGGGCCGAACCGGCCGCGATCATCGGGCATGTCGCCTTTGATGGCCACATCCAGAAGCCGTTTCGCTTCGTCGGCAGCAAACAATGTGCTCATAGCTCTTTCTCCGCAGCTTTTGCTGCAATCACAAAATCTCTTATCAACTGCTTGTCCTTTTGACCGGGCGCTGATTCCACAGCGCTCGAGACGTCGACGCCAAATGGACGAACGGTTCGTATCGCCTCTGCGACGTTGTGTGCCCCCAGACCGCCGGCCAGAATCATCTGGCCGCATTTGGCGATGGCCGCCGCCCGCGACCAGTCCACGGTTTCGCCCTGGCCACTCTTCGGGCCCTCGAAAATATAAGTCGACGGCGTCCCCGGCTCCGATCGTCCTTCCCGGTAGACGGGCCACGGCTCGATTGAATCTGGAATGTCCAAAGATGAAAAATCCTCAGCATCTGTCTGCAGCACGTCCGGGGAAAACTCCCTCAATACTTTCTGCCACTCTTCGTCAGTCGGATGCATCATGACAGCAACTCGCTTGATATGCGGCGGCACATTCGTACTGATCGCAGCGGCTTCCAGCGGCCCGATCTTGCGAACGGAATTGGCAAAAACAAACCCAACCGCATCAGCACCGGCCTCTATTGCAGCACTCACGTGCTCTGCGCTTCTTAGCCCACAGATCTTGACGAATATATTCACGCAGCTGCACCGGCGTCTCGCATTGCCGATACCAAAGCGGTCGGGTCATCGCTGCGCATCAAGGCGGTGCCCACCAGTGCCATTCGATAACCCCAACCGGCAACGCGTGCGGCGTCATCGGGGACCAGTAATCCACTTTCGGCGACACATCGGGCTTCTGGTAAAGCCGGCGCCAGATTCCTGAGTCGCTCGGGGTCAACCTCAAGCGTTCTCAGGTTGCGCGTATTCACACCCACGAGCAGCTGGCCATCATCGGCTCTGTCTTTAGCGGTCGCGTTCTCGAGTAATTTCGACGTCCGCCGAAGATCTTCTTCGTCAAACGACTCGAGCAAAACAAACAACCCATGGTCCCAGGCACAGTCGAGCATTTCGCGAAGCTTCGCATCACTCAGCATGGTCGTAATCAACAGCACGCCGCTGGCGCCGGACCTTCTGGCTTCAAGGATCTGCACGGGCTCAACCAGGAAGTCTTTGCGCATCACCGGGGTATCGGGCACGGCAGCAACCACTTCCTCCAGGTGAGCGAGATCGCCGTCGAAGCGACTGGGCTCGGTCAGCACCGATATCGCTGCGGCCCCGCCTGCCGCATAGGACTCTGCTCTTGAGCATCGATCGGTATTATTGGAACTAAGATCCCCTTCGGCGGGCGAGCGATCCTTGATTTCTGCGATCACGTCAAACGCACCCAGCGTCAGCGGCAGCACTGGCTTGTCAAAGTCGGACGATGAAAACAATGACGTTACAGCCGCGGCTCTTGCCGCACTGTGACTGGCCATCGATTGCAGAAAATCGCTCATCAGCCGCTGAAATGCTCGCGCAGCGCGCCGAGGAATGCCTGCGCCCGCCCATCGTCGATTGCGGCAGCCGCCTGCGACACCCCGTCCTTCGCATCGCTTGCCTGGCCCTGCACTTCGAGAACGAGCGAGGTCCCCATGAGCAAAGCATCTCTGTGCGGACCTTTGTCTTCGCCGGTAAACACGCGCTCAAGCTCTTTGGCATTGTGCTCTGCATCACCACCCTCGAGATCTTCAGGTTGGCAGCGCATAAGACCGTAGTCTTCAGGGCTGCGACTGTTCTCGGTCACGTTGCCCGGCGTAACGTCGTAAAGCACAAAATCGCCAGCCGGTGTTGCCTCGTCCCAACCGGGTTCGCCGTGCACGACGAATGCGCGCTCGAGGGGCATGCCGGACAAGGTGTCGGCCATCAGTTTTGCGGCTTCTTGGCTGTAGGCTCCAATCAACTGATACGGCGGCGCCGCCGGGTTCGTCAACGGACCCAGAACATTAAAAACCGTTCGAACTGACAGCGCGCCGCGAATAGGCACGACCGCCTTCATAGCCGGGTGATACGCCGGCGCGAACAGAAACGTGAATCCCGTCGCCGCGAGGCAGGCAACAGCCTGCTGCTCGTGCAGCGGCAAAGGCATACCAAGACACTCCAGCATATCGGCACTGCCGGAACGACTGGAGACAGAGCGGTTGCCGTGCTTGACGACGCGTGACCCACAAGCTGCCGCGAGCAGACCCGTGCCGGTCGACAGATTAAGACTCCCCGACCCGTCTCCTCCGGTGCCAACGGTGTCAACAGTCGGCGCACCATCCGGAATATTCGGCTGCACAGCAAGCTCGCGCATGGCGGTCGCGAAACCGCGGATTTCGTCAGCCGTCTCGCCTTTTGCTCTAAGACCCGCAAGCAAGGCGCCTGCCAGCGCTGCGGGTAGCTCGCCGTCTGCCAGCTTGTGCATCAAATTGTAGGACTGTGCCTCTGTAAGGTCCTGGCCGTTGAGCAAGCCATCAAGGAGTGTGCTGTATGCCGTACTCATTGCTTCTCCATTTTCATGAAGTTGCTCATCAGCGTTTCACCTTCGGGTGTCAACACACTTTCCGGATGAAACTGGACGCCTTCGATTTGCAGGGTTTTATGCCGCACACCCATGATCACACCGCTATCCGTCTCAGCCGTGATCTCGAGCGTGTCCGGCAGTGAATCGGTCTCGGCGCAGAGCGAGTGATAGCGGCCCACCTCAAAAGGCTGTGGTAAGCCTTCGAAGACCGACTTGCCGTCGTGCTTGATCAAGGACGTTTTGCCGTGCATCAGGCGCTCCGCCCGGACGATCTTGCCACCCTGTTGCTGCACAATGCTCTGATGTCCGAGGCACACACCCAATATCGGAACCACGCCGGCGAAAGCTGCAATCATATCCAGTGACACGCCCGCGTCTTCCGGTCTGCCGGGCCCGGGAGATATCACCAGGTGACTTGGTGCCAGCGCCAGCCCGTCGTCGACGCTAATCATGTCGTTCCGATAGACCATCACGTCTGCACCGTGTGCCGCGAAAGCCTGAACGAGGTTGTAAGTGAACGAGTCGTAGTTGTCGATCAACAACATGCGGACATGAGCGAACTTCTTGTCAGCCATTACAAGCCTCCCTCAGCGATCTCAAGGGCACGCCGCAATATGGCACTTTTTGCCAGCACTTCCTGATATTCCTTGGCCGGTACAGAGTCGGCAACAATACCGGCCCCCGCCTGAAAACTGTACTCGTCACCGGAAAAAACCAGCGTTCGAATGGTGATCGCCTGATCCATGTCACCGCTAAGGCCAAAGTAGCCGGCTGTTCCCGCATACAAGCCGCGACCGACTTGCTCCATTTCTTCGATGATCTGCATTGCACGAACCTTTGGTGCCCCGACGAGCGTGCCAGCCGGAAAGCTCGCCGCGAATAAGTCGAACTGATCAAACTCCGCGGCGAGTTCGCCCTGTACGCCGCTGACAATGTGCATGACATGACTGTAGCGCTCGATCGCCCTGTACGGATCCACACGGACTGAGCCTGCGCTGGCTACCCGGCCAAGATCATTTCGCGCCAGATCGACGAGCATTACGTGCTCAGCCGCCTCTTTCGGGTCGGCAAGCAAGGCGGTCTCGTTGGCGTCATCTTCTTCGTTGGTCGCACCGCGCGGTAACGTACCGGCAATGGGCCGGAGCGATGCCGTCTTTCCATGCAGCTTTACCAGCGCCTCAGGTGAAGAGCCAACAACCTGCAAGTCATCAAAGTCGAAGAAGAACATATAGGGCGACGGATTGAGAAGACGCAACGCGCGGTAGACCTCAAACGGCGGCACATCCGTCTTGCCCCGAAACAGAACCGACAGCACGATTTGATAAATATCGCCCGCGGCAATGTACTCCTTACAGGCAGCGACGCGATCCGCATATTCCTCTTCAGTAAGGCTTGCCTGTGCAGGAGAAACCGCAACGCTTTCAGGCGACGATGGTATCGCTCCCCGCAGCAACTGAATGACCTCTGTCCGCAGCGCCTGCCGTTCGGCCTCAGGCCCGTCATGCAACAAGGCAACGCGGCGAGTCAGATGATCAAAAACCAGCAATGATGCCGGCGCGACGAATGCCGCGTCGGGAATATTGGATTGCTTCTCGGTATCCACAGGAAGCTTTTCGAACAACCGGACAACGTCGTAACCCGACACGCCAACCAGCCCACCGGCAAACGGTAATCCGTCGTCCGGTTGCGGTCGAGGCGCGAGCTCGAGCGCACGCCGCAAGGCCGCCAGATACTGCTCCTGGTCGACCGGGCGAGGCTCTTGCTTGCCGTTGATGCTGAGGGAGGCAGCGTCCATACGAACCTCGACGGCATCGCCGAAACCAAGGAACGAGTAACGCGCCAGGCGTTCGCCACCTTCCACGCTCTCAAGAAGAAAGCGTGGCCGCAAAGACTTAAGCTTCAGGTAAGCCGATACTGGCGTATCCAGATCGGCGGCTATATCGAATGGTGCTTTCATGTTGTTCAATTCGCGCGCAAAGCGCGTTTATGCCCCCTTGGGTGCTGCTACGATTGCCCATCAAAAAAAAACCCACCCCTGATTTCGGCAGAGATGGGTGTTTGATGTTTTTTGCTCAGCTAATAGTTAACCAGCAACCCTCTCTATTGTGGGCTGCCACCACCAGTTGTTGATGATTAGAGCATTCATGCGCTTGAGTATTACCTTGCTTGAGAGGTCGGTCAAGCCTCGATTCAGTTACAACTGATACAGCATGGGCAGGACCAGCGAGAAACCGAGCCACATGATGAGGGTCAACGGTATGCCGACTCGCAGGAAGTCGGCGAACTTGTATCCGCCAGCACTCATGACGAGCAGATTCGTCTGATAGCCATACGGTGTCGCGAAACTCATGTTCGCACCGAACAGCACCGCAAGAACAAACGGCTCAGGACTGACGCCCAACTGCTGCGCGATACTGATAGAGATCGGCGTACCAATGGCGGCGGCCGCGTTATTCGACACGAGGTTGGTCATGACGGTCATGAGCAACATGAACGCGCTCAAAATTATGGGCGTAGGCAATCCGGATGCCGCATCCACGAAACTCAGCGCCAGAAAAGCGGCCATCCCTGTGCCGATCAGCGCCTTGCCCAAAGCCAACGACGTCACAATAATCATAATAATCGGTATGGATAATGCGCCGACGGCGTCACGCCAGCCGAGACAACCTGTTGCGATCATCAGGCCCAGCCCCACCACCGCGCTGACCGAGATCGGCATGATGCCCAGTGCCGCCAATAATATGACGCTGCCCATGATGAACAATGCGCGCTTCGCATGATGCGTTTGCGGAAGCGTTGTTTTTCCATCAAGTACCAGCATGTTGCCGCTGTTTTTGAGGTTCGCTATTGCCTCGTCGGAACCCTGGACCAGCAACACATCACCAGCGCGCAAGCGGATCAAATTGAGGTCGCCTGTAACCTGAGAGCTGGGTGCGCGCGCCCGATGCAGCGCCAACGGCAGCAAGCCATAGCTGTTGCTAAAGCGAGCGGCGGCCAGGCTGCGTAAATGCAGCGGTGATCCGCGCGTAACAACAACCTCAGCCAGTTGCTGCCCCTCTGCCTTCAACGGCGTCTGTTCATCGATAGGGTGTTCGTTATCTGAAATATTGAACAGGGTCGCACCGAGTAATTGTTCGTAGTGCTTCAGATTCTCTGGTGAGTCTTTTACAAACAGGCGATCGCCCGGCTGTATTATCACCGAAGGCAGCTTCGCCAGAAACAATGACTCGGTCCGCTGAATCTTGTCGATCCGCAGATTGCCGTCTGCCTTTGCCAAAACCTCCGACAGCGACTTACCGTCGGCAAATCCACCTTCCTTGACGTGCAGCTGCGCGCTGAATATGCGCGGAGACGTATCGGCCATCGGCGGTGTGCGATCAGGCAACAATCGTGGCGCAACCAGCCACAAGAACAGCAAGCCAACGCCGCCGACCATGGCGACGGGCAACACCCACTCAAACAGGCTGAACTCGTGCATGCCCATATCGCGGGAAATACCGACGACCAGCAGGTTCGTTGACGTACCGATCGTGGTCGACATGCCGCCGATAATTGTTGCCAGTCCCATTGGGAGCATAACTCCCGAGACAGGAAACTTGGCTCTTAGCGATGCCCCGACCAGAATCGGCATCAGCAACACCACAATCGGTGTGTTGTTCATGAACGCGCTCAAAATGGCGCCGGCGACCAGTGTCGTTGCCAGCGCCATGACCGGCCTGGTGGACCACGCTTTGCTGACAATTGTGGCCAGTGGTTGCAATGCACCCGTTGTTTCCAGTGCCTTGCCGACCATCATGAGCGCACAAATCGCGATCAGTGCTTCGTTGCCAAAGCCGGCAAAGAAGTCGCGCGCAGAAAGCGCCACTTCCCCGGCTTTTTCATAGGGAACGAGCTGAAATCCAGCAACCAGAATTACCAGTATGGCGAGCGACGATGACTCGAGCGGGATATTGTCGCGCGTAAACAAAATCAGCGCGACGACCGTCAAGAGGAGAACGGCCAATCCATGTGCGTCAGGAGTAATTGCTTGCAAACTGTCCTCTCAAAACTCTTCCGCCCAGACAGGCGGCGACCACAGACGGTATCGCAGTGGACCAGTATGTCAATGTTTATAGGTTCAGAGCTGTTTGGCAATAAGCCCGGCACCGCTGTTGCAACTCACAATCGCGGATACCCGCTCGTAGAAGCCCTTGAAATCATTGACATTCCAGCGGGAAATACTGACATCACGCTGGAATGACAACGAATCGGCAAATCGAGTGACCGGCAACAGGTCTGCATAGCGCAAATCGGCCGGTTTACCCCGGGGAAAAACATCCCACGGTGAAATAGTCGTTAGATTCCGATGGCGCACGGCGACGTCCTGAAGCGCCTTCCGCCAGCGCCGGCCCCAGGTTCGGGATTGTTTCTTTTGCATGACCAGCGCGCCGGCTTCGTCGAGCGCAGGGCACCAGTTTTTACTTGAGGCGAGATGTCGCGAGCGCCTGTGCAGGGTATCGCAGGCCCATTCGGCAAGATCCTCCATGTCCCTCAGGGTCTGCAAGGAGCCCGGGTCGGCTCCTCGCCTTTCAACAACATCGCCCCAGCCGCGCAAAACGATAGCGAGGCGTCGATTTAGCCAGCTATCGTATTCAATCAAGGGCTCAGACCAGTCTGTCTGATCGTGTAATTTGTCCCCACAGTCGACACAGGAGTTCAGTGCGTTTTCGAGTTCTGTCATCGACAATTGCCCTGCATCGTCCGCAAATAGCGCCATATCCAGCTCCTGCGGTATCCAGGCTGAGTGACTGGGTATCTGCATGCAAACCTGCGGGGAAAACTCGCTGGCCACCTCAGCCGGCAGTAGCGGACAAGGTGACGTAACAATCGCAGACGGGAGAACGAGGAACATCGCGATATCTTGCGGTGATTGCGCAGCACTGGCCTCTGCCGTTACTCGGCAACATGCGCAGATTTCAATTTTCTTTTGTCCATGAGGTCTGGCGTGTTTGACTGCGCGGGTGTACCTTGCAAATCAAATGCACAAGCCGGACAGGCAGGACCCCATATGCCCTCTTTTGATGTTGTAAGCGACTTCGATTCCCACGAAGCGAGTAATGCCGTGGATCAGGCGATCCGCGAAGTAAATACCCGTTTTGATTTCAAGGGGACGGGTTCAAAATATGAGCTCGAGGAGCAGGTCATTACGATGACCACTCAATCCGATTTCCAACTAAAGCAGATGATTGACATCCTGCATCAGAAACTGGCCAAGCGCGGCATCAATATCGCTTGCCTGGAAGAACAGGATGCCGAAGTGACGAATAACGGCGCACGCCAGCAGATTATCCTTCGCCGTGGTATCGATGCGGATCGCGCCAGAAACCTTGTCAAGCAGATCAAGGCGGCCAAACTGAAGGTGCAAACAGCCATTCAAGGTGACAAGTTGAGGGTCAGCGGCAAAAAGCGGGATGACCTGCAAAACGTGATCGCAATGTTGAAGGAAGCTGACGTTGGGTTGCCACTGCAATACGAAAATTTCCGCGACTGAAACATGACAAACGAAATCATGGGAACCGGGCCTCACAAGTCACCTCGTCGCCAGGATATTACTTTCGAAGATAAGGACCAGGCGCTACGGGACGATGTTCGTACGCTCGGCGCGATGCTGGGTGACCTGATTCGCGAACAAGACGGCGACGATCTTTACGAGTTTGTTGAGAACGCCCGGCTACGTGCTATTCGCCGACGCGAAGGCAACGAAAAACCCGGTGAGGAACTTTCCGAGCTCGTGAGTGGACTCAATGCTGACTATGCACTCCAGGTCATCCGCAGTTTCTCGACCTATTTTCAGATGGTGAATACGGCCGAGAAAGTCCACCGTATCCGCCGACGCCGGGAGTACCTCCGGGACGTGGTCCACTACCAGCCCGGGGGTCTTGAAGACACGTTTATCAAATTAAAGGCGTCGGGGCTGAGCGCAGACGGGTTGAAAGACCTGCTCGACTCACTGTCGATCGAACCGGTGTTTACCGCCCACCCTACGGAGCCAACTCGGCGGACGATTCTTCGCAAAGAACAGAATATCGTCAAACACCTCATCGATATGTTGAATCCAACGATGACGCCGCAGGAGACCAACGCCGCATTGCAAAACATTCGATTGCTGGCGACCACCGGCTGGCAAACCGATGAGCACCCGTCCGAAAAAATGACCGTCGCGGACGAACTGGAACACGTTTTATTTTTTGTCACCGACGTTTTGTATCGTTCGGTACCGCCGTTTTATGAAGACATCGAAAGCGCGATCAAACGAATTTACGGTGCGGAAGGCGACAATGTCGAAGTACCAAGCATCCTGCACTTCGGTTCCTGGGTCGGTGGCGACATGGACGGCAACCCGAACGTCAACGCCAAGACGATTCGTGCGACGCTCGCGCGTCAGAGATCACTGATTCTCGATCTGTACTTTAAAGAGTGCGCTTCTATCGCCGCCAAACTCAGCCAATCAACCGATCGTGCAACGTTTGGACAAGACCTGCTCGACAAGATCGATGAGTATCGTGGCGTATTTCCGAATGCCTATCACGCTGTACCCGCACGTCACAGAGACATGCCCTACCGCGTATTTTTGCGTCTGGTACAGCAGCGCCTGCAATCGACCTATGACGACGACATTTTTCCGTACGAAAAAGTCGGACAACTCGTCGTCGATATTCAGCTGGTCGCCGACAGTCTCAAGGAAAACAAAGGTGAGCAAGCTGGCTTCTTCGCCGTGCGTCGTTTGTTGCGGCGTATAGATACTTTCGGCTTTCACCTGGTGACGCTTGACGTACGGCAGGACTCGGAAGTCCATCGCAACGTTGTCGGTGAATGTCTGGGTGAAGATGACTGGTCCGATATGACAGCGGATGAACGCTCTCAGCGCCTTACTGAGGCCATTCGGTCACGCGAAAGCGCTCCAATGAATCCCAGCACCCAGGCACGCAAGACGATCGCCGTATTTCAGGCAATCGCCTTTTGTCGCAGGAAATACGGACCGAAGGCGATCGGTCC